>JAYTDC010000022.1:0-7023 GCA_043736115.1 Segetibacter sp.
GGTTCGCATGAAAATGAGGAATGTAAAATTGATTCCATTGCACAAAGCTGGTCGGTATTATCAAATGCCGGCGATAAGGATCGAATAAATACAGCAATGCAATCTGCGGATAAACACCTGGTGCGTAAAGAAGATGGAATTATTCAACTCTTCAATCCGCCATTTGATAAATCTAACCTTAACCCCGGCTATATAAAAGGTTATGTGCCGGGTGTACGCGAAAATGGTGGTCAATATACACATGCTGCAATTTGGTTAGTGATGGCGTTTGCTGCAATTGGTGACAAAAAAAGAACGTGGGAATTATTACAGATGATTAACCCCATAAACAGGACAAGCAGTGAAGATAAAATTAGCAAATACAAAACCGAACCTTACGTAATAGCAGCAGATGTGTACGCAGAGCCTAAGCACAATGGTCAGGGTGGCTGGACATGGTACACAGGTTCGGCAGGCTGGATGTATCAACTAATCATTCATTCTTTTATTGGCTTAAAAAAAGTCGGCAATACTTTAAGCTTCACGCCTTGCCTTCCGGAGGAGTGGAAATCATTTGAAGTTCACTACAGATACCTCGATACCATTTACCACATTGTCATTACACAAAAAGATGGAACAGATACAATGATGGTGATAGCGGATGGCGTGAAGCAGGAAGCCAATATGATTACACTCACAGATGATGGGGCTGAACATAATATTCAAATCAATTTCAACGGATAATGCAAAAATTTAAACACATTGGCTCACATCGCAAACAATTCCAAATCTGGATTCTTTAATTCGATCGATGACCCTTTGGAAATCCAAAATAAAAATAAGTAGATACATATACTGATGAATGGATTCATTTTTAAGCAGGGAGCAGATCCGATGGAGGGTATGAAAATGTAATTAGGTGCAACGCTACTATAAATCCAGGGAATGACACTTTTACCAATCGATATTGATATCTTATTAAACAATAAGTTTACTAAGAACCCTGAATGTGAGGGTATACTAAGCGCTTATACTGACTATTATTACAGGGTTGGCTATAATAAGCTCTGGATTGGATATTTCGCAACTGTTAATGGTAATGATATTATTGGTTGTGGTGGATATAAGGGTAAGCCACGGGAAGGAAAGATTGAGATTGCTTATGGTACGTTTAAAGATTTTGAAGGTCAAGGAATTGGTACTGAGATTTGTCGGCAATTAGTTTTGTTATCATTACAAACCGATCCATCAATAAGGATAACAGCAAGAACACTTATGGAAAATAATGCATCCACAATGATACTTAAATGCAATGGATTTGAATTTATCGGAATAGTGTCTGATGAAGAAGATGGAAATGTTTGGGAATGGGAGTATCAAAAGAACAACACCCACTGATCTATTAAAAATAAGCAAATTCCTTCCCATGAAGTACTGCACCAAACGAGAGTTTGTAAAAAAATAATGTCGCTGTCCAAATATACAGACAATGTGAATAGCTCAAATTGCGTATAATTTTTGTCAAATTCTTTTTGTAGAACAAAGAATTGCTGCAAATGCCATCATTATGTAAATTTTCTCCCTAATTCTGTAAATTTACTTCCCGAAATCTGCCTAACTTTGACAAAGTGAAGAAAACGGTATTTATATTATTAATGCTCATTTATGGTTCTGCAACCATGGGTGCTACTGTACACCTGCACCACTGTATGAACGAACTGGTTGGTTGGAGTTTGTGGCATAGTGAGAAAGAAGAATGCGGCAAGTGTGGTATGAAGGAGGATAAAAAAGGCTGTTGCAAAGATGAACACAAGTATTTTAAACTAAAGGCCGATCACCAGAAAGCAGCGGCGGCAGCCTTCATAACTTTTGAACTTACCCCGGTAATAATTAACCCCATTCCTGATTTTAATTTTTACACAAATTTACAGGTTACTGAAAATTATTGCCGCTGCCCTGCACCGCCTTATATAGAGCGAATACGGTTGCATATTCTCCATTGCGTTTTCCTGATATGATTTATTGCTTGTAAATGATGTGCCGACACCTTGTAGTGTATCGGCAATTGGTGCATCCCTGTACCCAACAATTTTATTAATTATATAAATGAAAGAAAATGAGAGCAATTATTATAATGGTATTAGTCGGCTGGTTGTCAACTGATATATCCTATGCACAGATTAAAAATGCCAAAACAGAAACTATCAAAGTATACGGCAACTGTGGTATGTGCGAAACAAATATAGAAAAAGCAGGAACCAAATCAAAGCTATATAAAACTGACTGGAATGTGGACACTAAAATGGCCTCAATCACTTACGACAGTAAGAAAACAACTGCTGATGCAGTATTGAAAAGCATTGCCCTTTCTGGTTATGATAATGCAAGTTTTTTGGCTCCCGATGAAGCTTACAGCAACCTTCACGGATGCTGTAAGTACGACAGGGAAAGTAAAACAGCTGTTGCAAGTAATAACACGACCACTGAAAATGCAATGCAGGGTCATAGTGGACATGGCCAGGAAAATAACACGGTGAAAATGCAGGAAGCAAGCCAGCTAATAGCCGTCTTTGACAGCTATTTTGCTTTAAAAGATGCATTAGTTAAAACAGATGGTAACACAGCATCTGCCAGTGGAGCAGCCTTGCTTATTGCATTGGACGCAGTAGAAATGGTAAAATTAAAAATGGATGCGCATACCATTTGGATGAAAGTGGAAAAGGCTTTAAAATCAGATGCGCAGCATATCAAAGAAAACAAAGACACAGAGCACCAAAGGGAGCATTTTATATCTCTTTCTAAAAGTATGTACGAACTGATTAAAGCTGCAAAACATGCTGAAACAGTTTACTACCAGCATTGCCCGATGGCAGACGATGGTAAAGGTGCAAACTGGTTAAGTAAAGAGAGTGCAATTAAAAACCCTTACTACGGTTCTCAAATGCTTACTTGCGGCAAAACAGTTGAAACGATAAAATAATATACATTAATTTAAAACCAATAAAATGAAAAATATAATAATAAGTGCATTGGCAATAGTAATGTTATTAACAGTAATATCATCATGCACAAAACATAATATGGATGATATGGCTGTGGAAAAGAATATTAACTACCCCGCAGCCTATGTTGTTAATGGGGAAAGCGGTACCATTTCTGTTATTAAACTTAGCAACAATACCGTATCTGATAGTATTGAATTAATGGGTAGCGGTAGCAATATGATTATGTGGCCCCACCATATCTACAACTATCAAAATCATATGGCAATTGGTGTACCCGGTATGGATTTAAGTGCAGGACATACAGGTGGAATGCCAGGTATGAAAGGTAGAGTTGTGATAATGGATGCTACAACGGGTTCTCTACTGCAAAATTTTGAAACACCCTTAATGAACCACAACGCGGTGTATTCACCTAATGGTACCGAAGTTTGGACAACTCAAATGGATGCAGCAGGAAATGTATTGGTTTATGATGCCAGCAGTTTTGCTTTAAAAAATACCATTAGTGTTGGAGATGACCCAGCCGAAGTAACATTTAGTACAGATGGTACAAAAGCTTATGTATGCAATGGTGGCAGCAATACAGTTTCGATAATTAACCCATCTACTAAATCAATAATTACTACGCTTAATGTAGGTAACGACCCTGTTGGTGCATGGCCCGCCGCTAATGGAAAAATGTTTGTTGACAATGAAGCATCGGGTACAATTTCAGTTTTGGATGTAGCAAGTAATAATATTGTTGGTACTATCATTTTAGGTTTCACACCAGGTTATGCAGCTTTTAATAGTAGCACTTCCGAACTTTGGGTAACCGACCCCATGGCAGGAAAAGTAGTATATTATCAAGATATGGGCGGTAATAGCTGGATGAAACATGGTGAATTTTCAACAGGTGCTGGAGCTCATGCAATAGGCTTTAATGGTAGCTACGCCTATATAACTAACCAAATGGCAAATACAGTTTCGGTTGTAAATCCAGTTTTGCATACAGTGATAAAAACTTTGAATGTTGGTAAAAAACCAAACGGCATAGCATTTAAAATGTAATAATAAATGGAGTAAACTCCCTAAGTTAAGAAAGTGGCATAAAGAAACCCTTACTACGGTTCTCAAATGCTTTCCTGTGGTAAAGTAGTAGAAACTATTAAACAATAAAATTTAGTACAATGAAAAAAATATTGATAGTTATAATAATTATTCTAGGAGCAACTTCTGTAAATGCTCAAATCACAAAAGCAGAATTGACAGCCACTGGTCTTACCTGCTCCATGTGTTCAAAAGCTACTTATAAGCAATTAACATCTATACCCGAAGTGGAAAAGGTGGAAACTGATTTAAACAAAACTGCTTTTATACTTTATTTCAAAAATGGCAGTGCAGTAAACCCCGGCGACTTGAAACAGAAGGTAGAAGATGCAGGTTTTTCTGTAGGCGAATTAATAGTTGTTTTAAACTTTAATAACCAGAAAGCAGAAAACAACAGTTCTTTTACACAGGATAATATTACTTATACTTTTATGGATACCAAGCCGAGTGTATTAGCTGGCGAAGTAAAGGTGAAAGTATTGGATAAAGGTTTTGTTGTTGAAAAGGAATACAAGAAACTTTCAAAGCTGACAAAGCAATATCCAACCTATGCAACGGTAAACAATAATTCATATCACATTAAAATATTGTAGTATGAAGAAATTGTTTTTTGTATTGACAGTCTTTATTTCACTGGGTGCAACAGCCCAGGAGTTGTTTGTGTTTACCGAACCTGCGAGTAATATGCCTGCAAAATCTTTAGGCATAAGGGATATGAATGCTTTTATGTTTGAAGCCGATGGGAAACTGAATTACCACAATATGCCGGAGCTAATGTGGGGCATCAATAAAAAATGGATGGTGCATGTGCAGGGATTTATCAGCAACCGGCAGGAAGGTGGATTAAAAGCAGAAGGAGGAAGTTTCTATGCGAAGTACCGCTTTTTAAGTAAGGACGATTTGAAAAGTCATTTCAGAATGGCCGCTTATGGCAGGTATAGTGTAAACAATGCAGACATACACCAGCAAGAATTAGAAACAATGGGTCATAACACCGGGTATGAAACCGGTATTATCGCTACGCAGTTATTGCACAAGGTTGCTATCAGCAGTTCGTTTAGTTATGAAAGAGCTATGGATAATAAACCAGATTATAAATTCCCGTCAACAGAGAGTAACAGTGCAATGAACTACACTTTATCTGTTGGCAAGCTGATGCTTCCCAAAGTTTATAGAGATTACAAGCAAACGAACATGAACCTGATGCTGGAACTACTTGGCCAACGGCTTAACGATAATGGGAAATCCTATCTTGATATTGCCCCGTCGGTTCAATTTATTATCAACAGCCAGGCAAGAGTTGATATTGGCTACCGGCAGGAATTGTATTCCACCATGAAAAGAACAGCACCCAACGGCATTGTATTAAAATTTGAATACACTTTTTTTAACGTTTTTAAATAATTACTCAACATGAAACAACTACTAACGATAATCTTAATTGGATTTTCAACTTTACTTTTCTCCCAGGAGAAAGTAAGTTTTCTAACTCCACCACCAAGCCCGGAAGCATCCTTTACGCAACAGTTGGTAAATGGAGAAATTACTGTCACCTATTCCCGTCCATTAGCAAGAGGACGAAAAATATTTGGTGGTCTGGTTCCTTTTGATAGCCTTTGGCGAACAGGTGCAAGTGAAGCAACCACTATTCATTTATCAGAAGAATTTATAGTGGGCAATAAAATCCTCAAAGCAGGGAAATATGCCCTGTTCACTATTCCGGCAGAAAAAGAATGGACAATCATAATTAATGCAGATACAACCTTACACGGTGCTTTTGGCTACGATAGAAAAAAAGATATACATCGTTTCAAAGTGCAGCCGGTAAAGTCGGAGAAATTTCAAGAAGCATTTACAATGGACTTGAATGAGATAGCAAGGAACGGCGAAGGGATTCTTTCACTTACCTGGGAGAACACATTAGTTAAAATACCACTCAAAAGCCCGGTGGATGAAAAAGTGATGGCAGAAATTAAAACCCGGCTCATTATTGGTAGAGAACAAAACACAGAACTGTTTTACCAGGCGGCCAACTATTATTACACTACGGGCAGAGATTTAAAGCAAGCCGCTTTATGGGCAGTAGAAGCGGAAAAGACCGATAAAGAAAATTTCAATTATCCTAATCTGTTGCAAAAAATTTTGTCAGATTTAAAGAATTACAAAGCTGCTATTCCTGTTGCAAAAAGAGCCATAGCGTTAGGAGAAAAGAAAAATATGACCAATGCAGTAACTGCATTGAAAAAAAGAGTAGCAGAGTGGGAAGGTAAATAATAAAATTCTTAAAATTAATTTTCACTAATCAAATCAATTAAAATGAAAAAACTAATTCTTTCTGGCATTGTAATAGCATTTGTATTTATTGCCTGCAATTCAAAAAGCGACAAGGAAAAAGAGATAAGACCAGTAAAAACTACAACAATGGATACTGCCAAAAAACCAGAAGATATGAAACCAATTGCCGAACAATTATATAGTTGCCCTATGCACCCGGAAGTGATTGGAAAAAAAGATGAGAAGTGTTCCAAGTGCGGTATGGATCTTACTGTTCCTGTGAAAAATTGAGACATCTAAATAATTCGCAGTGCAATAAATAAAGAATTCTCAACTTGTAAAACACGAGTCGACTCAATGTTTAATAACGTTTTAATGGCATGATAATTACACCTTTACAGGTTGATGTGATATCCTTCCACAACTAAAAATTAGAATTATGCAAACGTTACAGAAAAACACATTGCTGATTGCCTTAGTTATGCTTTTCGCATCCTGCCAATCAGGTGTGGATACAGAAAAAATTCTTTCAAAATCAGAAACAAGAAAAGAGATGATGGACAAAATTGCAAACGACAGCAGTATGTCCAAAGAAATGATGGGAGCAATGATGGCCAGCCAAACTGGTACGGCCATGATGCATGACCATCAAAAAATGATGATGGGAAATCATGAA
>JAYTDC010000023.1:0-10492 GCA_043736115.1 Segetibacter sp.
GTATTGCAAGAGGAGTAACAGAAAAGAAAAAGGCAGTGATATGATTAATATCACTGCCCGAAAAACCAAAAAGTTTAATATATAGTTTTAATAAAAGAACCTTTATAATTTAAATCCAACCCTTGCAAAATAGAATGCGCCGCCAAAACCCATTTGTACTGCATCCCACATACCTGCAGCTTCTGTCCAACCTTGATCTTGACGGGTAGGATATACATCCATGATATTTGTACCCCCAACTGTAATCTGTACTGATTTATTGATTTTATAACCGATAGAAATATCAGTAGTCATTTTACCAGCATAGGTATCTACATACAATTCGGGTTCTTCATGGTAGTTTATCAGTTTAACACCGGCAAACTTATTGAAAAGTAATAAGAAATTCCATTTATTAACTTCATAATCAAGGCTAAGATTTATTTTGTGTGCAGGAGCAGATGCTACTAGAAAAGCACTATCACGGGTACCAAAGTAGGTGCTTTCTTTACCTTTTAACAATGGGGTTGTATTAACCGCATCTATTTTCATTTTATTAAAATTGCCTGCAATAGTTGCGTTTATTCGGCCATTTCCCAACTTGTGACCGTATGTTGTTATTACATCAAGACCGAGTGTATGTGTATTAACTGCATTGGTAAAAAACTGTGCACCGCTTACATTCAATGACTTTAGAATGTTGCCTATTTTGTCATCATCGTCATAAAAGGTACCTGTAAGTACTATACGATCTTTTATTTTTACATAATAGCCATCAACAGTTATGGTAAAATTTTTAGGTTTTGCAGTAAATCCTGTACTCAGGTTTACAGAACGTTCCTGTTTTAACGAAGGAATCCCAACCTGACGGGCAATATTGCTTGTATTAGAAGCTATTACTTTGTCAATTATATTTCCTGCTACCACATCTGTAAATGTAGAACTGAAATTAATCTGTGGTAAGGATGGCGCCCTGAAGCCGGTACTTGCTGAAGCCCTCCACATAATTTTTGGAGTTATTTTATATCGTGTTGCTAATTTATAATTGTGGGTAAAACCAAAATCACTGTAGTTTTCAACTCTGATTGCACCTGTTAAAAGAAAGTCTTTAGTTACATCTAATTCAGCATCTATATATCCACCAACATTTGTACGGCTATTGTTAGTGACATCACTCGGCCTGAAACCCGGAAAACCCTGTGCACCACCGGGTCTGTATGAAGTATCTACTCCTCCAGTTCCATTACTATCTATACTAAAAATTACAGGACCATAAGTTTTGTAACTTTTTTCTTCACCGGCAAATATTTTATACTGTTCAGATCTGAACTCTGCACCAAAAGCCAGGTTGAATCCGCTGCCAATATTACTAAATGAACGGGTGAAATTTGCACTTGCAACATATTGTGACAATTGAAACCCACCGGCATCAAACTTTGTAGGAGAAGCTGCTTCAAGTGATGCATTCAGAGAACTATCTACATTATAGTGAAAACGATTAGTACCAAAAGTGCCGTTAAAATCAGCTTTCCATTGACCAAAACTGCTTCGTACACCTAGAGATAACGATGCATCGGTTATGGTAGATTTGATATGCGGATTAAATCCGTTCGGATATATTGCGGTTACATTTCTACTCTCCCCCGCATCTCTGGTATAAGCAAATGCATCGCCTTTACGCAGGTTAAATCCTCCGAACGAATAAAGGGTACTTTTTCCTTTGTTTGGAAATGCGCTATTGAAATAAAGGCTGCCATTTGTTGCAGAAAGGTCTCCAAAACCTTTGCGATATTCATCCGGATATTTGGCAGTAATGTTGTTTGGACGGCGTGTTTTTTCTTTGGTATAAATATCTCCCGTCACATTTATATAACCTGCATTTGCTACTGCGAAACCGTAGTTAATGTTTGCATTCATCTGTTTGCCATCATTAATTTTAGGTAATATTTTACCATCAGGCGAGTTGAGTGAACTGCCATATCCCGTCATGTATTGTCCGGTCATAACATTTGCTGTAAGTTGTTTTACGGTACTTTTCATTACAATGTTTATAACACCTGCAATAGCGTCTGAACCATACTGTGCACTTGCGCCATCTCTCAATATTTCAATACGTTCAATAGATGAAGCAGGTATTGTGTTTAGGTCAGTTCCGGTACTGCCCCGGCCCCGTGTACCATACAGGTTTACCAATGAACTTTGGTAACGACGTTTGCCATTAATTAAGACCAAAGTCTGGTCAGGTCCAAGACCGCGAAGGGTAGCAGGGTCCACGTGGTCTGCACCATCGGCCCCTGATTGTTTGTTACTGTTAAAGGATGGTGCAACAAATTGCAAAATCTGATTAATATCTACCTGACCCAACTGATTCATAACACGTGAAATGGGTATAATGTCAACAGGTGCTGCGGTTTCTGTTGACGACCTTCGAACACTACGGCTACCTACCATAACATTTCCCAGGTCCATTATACTTTTCTCCATTAAGATATTTGTAATGTTTCCGCTTACATTTGTTTCTGTGGGTTTGTAACCTACTGAAGTAATAGTCAGAATTTCACCGATAGATGCTTTTATAGAATAATTGCCATTTGCATCTGTAGAAACAGAACGTTTCGTATTTTTTACTGTAACAACTGCATAAGGAACAGGTTCACCTATATCACTTCTGACTAGTCCCGTAATGGTTGTTTGTTGTGCTGTAGCTGAATAAATGAAAAAAACACAGGATAATATGGTAATCAATACCCTTCTCATAGTGGTAGAATTTGTGGTTAATAAATCTAAATACATCACGAATATAGGTTGATTAATTGTTTTTATTTAACAATTGCAGTAGTCATTAAATGTTTGTAAAACAATCAATATTCATTTAGCTAAAATATATAGTGTTCTTTAAATGAAAAATTTCAATTCAGTTTTACAGTGGAATTGATTTGTGTTGTAAATAATTATGTTTTGGATTAAAACCAATTTCAATTGAGAATGGGTTTTCGAACATTTAATTAATCCCTAAACCTTCCACATTAACCTCTCGTTTTATTAACTTCGCACCCTGTCAAAATGGCTATTATTTTTTTATAGCATCAATTTTGACTAATTATTCGTTTTTATTCAACATTTATATCAACTTACCCGAATCAATATGTTAGGTTTTATATCAAAAATATTTGGTGGCAGCAAATCACAGAAGGATGTGAAAGTATTGCTACCAATCGTAGAAAAGACAAATCAGTTCTTCCAACAATATCAGTCGCTTTCAAATGATGAATTAAGGGGCAAAACCAATGAGTTTAAAGAGCGAATCAAAGCACATTTAAGCGAAACGGATGCTGAAATTGAAGCCATGAAAAATGAGGCAGAAGCCTTATCTGTAGAAGACATAACCGGTCGCGATACCATCTATCAACAAATTGATAAGATGACAAAAAAGCGGGACGAAAAAATTGAAGAAATTCTTGCAGAAATTCAACCCGAAGCTTTTGCAGTAGTTAAAGAAACTGCCCGTCGTTTTAAAGAAAATGACGAAATAACAGTACAGGCTACCGAACTTGACCGTCAATTGGCTGTTGTAAGGCAGCATATAAAAATTGAAGGAGATACAGCAACTTTTAGCAATAAATGGAATGCAGCAGGTCTTGAAGTTATCTGGAACATGGTACACTACGATGTACAGTTAATCGGCGGCTCGGTTTTGCATCAGGGTAAAATTGCTGAAATGGCAACGGGTGAAGGTAAAACTCTTGTATCCACATTGCCGGCCTATCTGAATGCATTGGCAGGCGAGGGTGTTCATATTGTAACCGTAAACGATTATTTGGCCAAACGTGACAGTGAGTGGAACGGAACCATATTTGAATTTTTAGGTTTGCGGGTAGATTGTATAGACAAACATCAACCCAATACCAACGAACGCCGCTATGCTTACATGGCTGATATTACCTATGGTACCAACAACGAATTTGGCTTTGATTACCTGCGGGATAATATGGTGCATACACCCGAAGAGATGGTGCAGCGCAAACACCACTTTGCAATGGTAGATGAGGTGGATAGTGTACTAATAGATGATGCACGTACACCACTCATCATCAGCGGACCTGTGCCTCGTGGCGACCAACAGGAATATGAGGCATTGAAACCACGTGTGCATCAGTTGGTGGAAGCACAAAAGCGGGTAACTAATCAGTTTTTGATAGAAGCAAAGAAAAAAATTGCTGAAGGAAATGATGACCCCAAAGACGGTGGATTGGCGCTAATGAGGGCACATAGAGGTTTACCCAAAACCGGTGCTTTAATAAAATTTTTGAGCGAACCGGGTAACAGAACGAAACTTCAAAAAACTGAAAATTACTACCTCGCCGATCAGCAAAAGGAAATGCCAAAGGTGGATACCGAATTGTTCTTTTATATTGATGAAAAAAATAACTCAGTAGATCTTACAGAAAAAGGTATTCAAATGATTACCAAATCAGGGGAAGATCCAGACTTCTTTATTTTACCTGATATCAGCACTCAACTAAATGCAATTGATATAAATGCTTCATTAAGTCCCGAAGATAAATTGCAGCGCAAGGAAGAGATCCTCAATGATTATTCACTAAAGGCAGACAGAATACATACTGTACAGCAGTTGCTGAAAGCTTATACTTTGTTTGAAAACGATGTGGAGTATGTAGTAATAGAAGGTGCTGTAAAAATAGTAGATGAGCAAACCGGCCGTATTATGGAAGGGCGCCGCTACAGCGATGGATTGCATCAGGCAATAGAAGCAAAAGAAAATGTAAAGATTGAAGCTGCAACCCAAACATATGCTACGGTTACTTTGCAAAACTATTTCAGAATGTATCATAAGTTGGCAGGTATGACGGGAACTGCCGAAACCGAAGCTGCAGAATTGTGGGACATTTACAAATTAGATGTGGTAACAGTGCCCACAAACATTCCGGCTATAAGAAAAGATGAGCAGGATTTAGTATTCAAAACCAAGAAAGAAAAGTACAAAGCAATTATAGATGAAATTGAAAAGCAACGCAATGCTGGTCGCCCATCGCTTGTAGGTACTACTAGTGTGGAGGTAAGTGAATTGCTTAGTAGAATTCTAAAACAAAAAGGTATTCCACACAATGTGCTGAATGCAAAGCAACATGCCCGTGAAGCACAGGTAGTAGCTGAAGCCGGTCTTCCAGGCAATGTGACCATTGCTACGAACATGGCGGGTCGTGGTACAGATATAAAACTTGGCCCAGGAGTAAAAGAAGCAGGTGGCCTTGCAATATTGGGTACAGAAAGACACGAAAGCCGTCGTGTGGACAGACAGTTGCGTGGCCGTGCCGGTCGTCAGGGAGACCCGGGTTCTTCTATCTTCTTCGTATCATTAGAGGATGATCTGATGCGTATGTTTGGTAGCGAAAGAATAGCCAAGGTTATGGACTTTGCCGGTTATAAAGAAGGCGAAGTGATACAGCACAGCATGATTACCAAAAGTATTGAAAGGGCTCAACGTAAAGTGGAAGAGAACAACTTTGGTATTCGTAAGAGATTGTTGGAGTATGATGACGTAATGAACAAGCAGCGGACTGTTATTTATACCAAACGCAGCCATGCTTTGTTTGGCGACAGGCTTGCATTAGACCTTGATAATGGCTTCTATTCGGTTGCTGATAAATTGGTAAAAGATTATCGCTTTGAAGGTAATTTTGAGAGTTTCAAAATGGCAGTAATTATCAATTTTGGAATTGAAAGTGCAATAACAGAAGATGAATTAAGTAAGGGAAATGATCAGCAGCTAACCCAACAACTTTATGAAGAGGCTATTCACCATTATTCCAATAAAAAATTAGAAATTGGAACAAATGCAGTTCCGGTGTTTGCTAATATTCGCCAACAAGGTAAGCATATAGAAAATGTTGCAGTTCCCTTTACAGATGGTAGAAGATTAATGCAGGTATTAACCAATCTTGACAAGACCCTGGAAAGCAACGGAAGTGAACTTACTCAGGCATTGGAGCGCAATGTTGCCCTAAGTATGATTGACGATTCGTGGAAAGAGCACCTAAGAGCAATGGATGATTTAAAGCAAAGTGTACAGACTGCTTCTTACGAGCAAAAAGATCCTTTGGTAATTTATAAAATGGAAGCTTTTGGTTTGTTCAAAAAACTGGATGAACAGATTAATGCGGATATAGTTTCATTCTTGTGTCATAGTCATATTTATGTAGAACAGGAGCAACAAAACGGACAGGTAGCCATACAGGAAGCCAAACAACAGAAAACCGATATGAGCAAAATGCACATCAATAAAGACGATGTTGATGTACGGGGTGATGATTATGCTGCTAATGAAAATGATTATTTTGACCCATCAGAAACCGCAGTAAAACAACAACCAATTGTTGTAGGACCAAAGATTGGCAGAAATGACCCTTGCCCTTGTGGAAGCGGAAAGAAGTATAAACAATGTCACGGCAGAGATGCTGTTTAGGACTTTTTAAGAAAATTATTTTTAACGATAATTAGAAAATTATAAAATGAGCGGTTGTGAAAACAATCGCTCATTTTTTTGAGAAATCTTTGCCTATTTTTATCTCCATGCTTTGTATTTTATTAACAGGTCTGCTTTTCTTTTTCATTGCCCTAAACACAGGTTATTTTTTCAATCAATTATTTAAGATTTACGGTCTTTCTTTAACAGGTTTTTTTTCTGCAATTCTTACAGGAACATTGGCAGTAACTGTTTACCTTAATATACTTTCCATTTTTACAAAAACAGATTATTGGCTTTTAGTAGTTCCATTGGTTTTCTCTTGTGGGAATTTTTTTAAAGCACATTTTCAGTTTTGGCTTCGTGAAAAAACTAACCAAAATATTGAATTGCTTTTTTCGAAGAATAATCTGTTGATAACACTTCCGTTCCTTTTTGTTATTGCTTTATTTACAATTGTACCTCCTTACAATACAGATAGTTCAGGTTATCATTTCCTGTCAATAAAGTGGAATGAAAATTTTGCAGCAGTGCCGGGGCTTACCAATCTTTTTCCGCAATTTGGATACAACAGTTCATTCATGGTATTAAGTGCTGCTTTTTCATTTACAGAAATTTTTCATCAAAGTATTTATCCAATTAACACAGTGCTGACTAGTCTCTTTTTTCTTTGGATACTCAAAAAAAGTTTCCAATATAATACCGTAAAGAGGTTGATTATAGTGTTGTTTTTGTTTGTATTGCTTAGACAATTTCCAATTAATCTTGCTTCACCTTCTGCCGACTCCTTAGCGAGTATTTTGGTTTTTTATGTATTGTTTTCAGTTTTTGAAATGGATGAAAAGTCATCTTTAAAAAATGACTGGCCGTATTTATTGTTATTGTCTTCATTTGCAATTATCATAAAATTAAGCACATTACCTTTATTGTTGGTTGGGCTTTTGCCTTTCCTAAAACGAACGAATAGTTTCAAAGCAATACTACTTTCATATTTAAAGCTTTTGCCTTTGTTGTTCATTTTAATAGTTCCTTGGTTAATCAGAAATGTTATTCTTTCCGGTTATCTTATTTTTCCATTCCCTACAGTTGATTTATTTTCTTTTGATTGGAAAGTACCATTTGATGTAGCAATGGGTGAAAAGATACATATTACGCAAGGTGCACGTATGGCCGGTGAAGATTGGGTAGCGGTTAGTAATATGTCTTTTTATCAATGGTTTCCTAAATGGATACCAAACGTATGGTCAGACAATCATTTTAATTTTATTCTCCTTGTTTCAGGACTACTTTCTCCGTTATTGATTATTAATTTTTATTTAATTAAAAAGCAATTGCTCCATTACTTTTTTTTAGCTTTTTGTATTGCATATACTGGTATAATCTTTTGGATGATGACAAGTCCCGATATTAGGTTCGGGTATCATTATCTACTTCTTAGTTTGCTATTTCCAATAATTCTTTTAGTAAATCAATTTGATAAATTTCTAAACTTGAATAAGGGATATTTTCATAAAACGGTTACAGCAATTTCATTAGTTGGATGCATTTATTATGGAACAATCGCAATCAATTTTTTACAACCTTATTCTATACAATCAATTTTGATAAGGCCATTTATTAGTGTGGAATATAAAAAGAATAATGACCTCAAATCGTCTAAATTTGTAATGTTAAAGAATAATACTAAGCTTTACATTCACGACTCCTTGCATCACAGCATTAATGCCCCTTTACCATCTTGTTCACCTTACCGAAAGGGAATTGCAATGCGGGGAAATAAATTACAGGATGGATTTAAAACACAGCCGTAAATTTGCGGTGCGAGTTTAGAGTTATGAATTTTGAGTTATGAGTCGAGTGTTATGAATTATGATATTAAATTGAAAAAGAAATAATAGGAAAGGGGGAAATAATACGAAAACGGTCATGACAGGAAACGAGAAACGCATATAACGATAAACGAAATGAAAATCAATCACCTATTAGAATATACGCTTTTAAAACCTACTGCGACTACAGCAGAAATTGAAAAGCTTTGTCTTGAAGCAAGGGAATATGGTTTAGGGGCAGTTTGTATTCCTCCGCCTTTTGTTAAGTTATGTAAAGATTTATTACAGGGATCTTCGGTGAAATTATCTACTGTTGTGGGTTTTCCCTTCGGTTATTCTGCAATTGAGGCAAAGTTGGCAGAAATATTGCTTAGCATCGTGGATGGTGCAGATGATTTGGAAGTAGTTGTTAATTTTATGGCTATTAAAAATAATGATTGGCGTTACATAAGCAACGAAATCATACATCTGTTACAGGTAATGGGTACTAGCAATAAGACAATAACTTTGATTGTAGAAAGTGGCGTTTTAACTAACGATGAATTGATTAAGTGTTGTGAATTGTACGGAGCTGCAGATATAAACGCCATAAAGACATCAACAGGATATGCAGCTGAAAATGTTACCACAGGCAAATTGAAATTAATGCGTAAACATTTGCCAGACATTATAAATATTAAGGCATATGGTAATATAAATAATTACGATTTTGCAAACCAATTAATACAAGCCGGGGCATCAACTATAGGTTCCGAAAACTGTGTTGCTATAATTAAAGAGCAAATGTTAACCAACAACATGAACTAATAAATGAAAATGAGAAAAGTAATAACAATAATGTGCTGCCTGATTATATTATCAGCAAATGCTCAAAAATTTGAAATTGGACGTGATACTGATAAAAGTGTTACGGTCATAAAAGACCCACGTTTTGACCAATTGGCAGCAAAGCAGGCTGATATAAATCACAGGGCTCAAAAGCTATTGCCAAAATGGGTAAGAGGGTGGCGGATTCAGGCTGCCAATACTCAAAACAGAGATGAAGCTAACAGCGTAAAGTCTGAAATGCTTCGTCGATATCCTGATCAAAAATCCTATTTGCTTTACCAATCGCCCAACTTTAGGGTAAGGGTTGGAGATTTTCTTACACAACGTGAGGCATTTAAACTTCGTAAAGAAATTGCTGAATTGTATCCTGGCAAAGGAATTTATATTGTTCCGGATTTAATTGAAGTAGCACCTGTTCCGGAAGATGCTGCGGATCAGCAGAAAGATTAAACGCATTTCTGATGTGGTATGTATGATGGCTGATATATTTTTTAAAAGGAAAATATATTAAATGAATATTGGAATTGATTCCCAAAAATCTAACAAAGCTTATGCTGAAGGATAAAATAAAATCTCTTGCTGCTCAATATAAAGATGAATTTATTTCGGTGCGGCACCATCTACATTCCCACCCCGAGTTAAGTTATGTGGAGTTTGAAACTTCTAAATTTATTCAACAAAAGTTAATGGAATTTGGTATTCCTTTTGAAGTAATGGCAACTACAGGCGTTGTTGCATTAATCAAAGGAAAAAACCCTGAAAGCCGCATTATTGCATTACGTGCCGACATGGATGCCCTGCCTATAGAAGAAGAAAATCAAGTAGAATATGTTTCGCAAAATAAGGGAGTCATGCATGCATGTGGCCATGATGTTCATACTACATGCCTATTGGGGGCAGCTAAGATTCTTAATGAGTTAAAAGATGAGTGGGAGGGTACCGTCAAGTTGATTTTTCAACCCGGAGAAGAAAAGAACCCGGGTGGCGCTAGTATTATGATAAAGGAAGGAGTGCTTAGAAACCCTGCCCCAACCGCTATTTTTGGTTTACATGTACACCCAGGTTTGGATTTAGGAAAATTTAGTTTTAGAAAAGGCCGGGTAATGGCAAGCACCGACGAAATATTCATTACCATAAAAGGAAAAGGCGGACATGCCGCAGCACCGCATTTAACAGCAGATACCATTTTAATTGCCTCACATCTTATTGTAAGCCTGCAACAAATCATCAGCCGCAACAACAATCCTACGTTACCATCGGTGCTGTCTATATGTAGTATTCATGGTGGTAGTGCCACCAACATCATCCCCAGCGAAGTAAAGCTAAAAGGCACACTAAGAGCAATGGATGAAAAGTGGCGTTACAAAGCCCA
>JAYTDC010000024.1:0-66520 GCA_043736115.1 Segetibacter sp.
AGCACAACAACCATTGCTGTTTGTCCTGCACAACTACCTTATACATGGAATGGCAATACTTACAATGCTGCAGGAACATATAATGTAACTCTCATCAACTCCGTTAACTGCGATTCAATTGCTACATTAATTTTATCAGTCAAAACAGTCAGTACCAGCACGACTACCGTTGCTGTTTGTCCTGCACAACTTCCCTACATATGGAATGGTAATACTTGCAATGCAGCAGGAACTTATAATGTCACTCTCATCAATTCGGTTAATTGTGATTCAATTGCTTCATTGATACTTTCTGTAAAAGCGATTAGTACAAGCACAACAAACGTTGCTGTTTGTCCTGCGCAACTTCCCTACACCTGGAATGGTAATACTTACAACGCAGCAGGAACTTATACCAAGACATTAGTAAATTCTGTTGGATGTGATTCTGTTGCAAAGCTAATTTTGAATGTTGTAAATATTTTATACAGCAATACAATCAAAACTATTTGTTCTAACCAAGTACCTTTTATTTGGAATGGCAATAGTTATAATATATCAGGCACATATTCGGTGAAATTAATTTCTATTTATGGTTGTGATTCAATCGCTACATTAACACTTACAATCCAAAATTTACTTACAAGTTTGACAAATAAAGAAATATGTTCTAATCAAACACCATTTAGCTGGAATAGCAACCAATATTTTACAACAGGAACTTATAGCGTAAAACTTGTAAGTAATTCAGGGTGTGATTCAATAGCCACTCTTAATTTGATTGTTATTGAAACTCCTAAAGCACCAATTTTAACGAGCAATTCACCAGTGTGTTCTGGTAGGTCGATAAATTTAAGTGCAAGTTCAAATGATAATGTAACCTATAAATGGACAACTCCAAATCAACAATTTATTGTACAACAAAATCCTATTATTGCAAATTCAAATAACGCTGATGCAGGTTTATATAGTGTCATTGCAATAAATAATGGTTGTAAAAGTTTGTCGTCCTCAATCTTAGTTGAGATTATTTCGACACCCATTGCAAATGCAGGCTCTGATCTTATATTATATGAAGGTGATACTGGAGTTCTAAAACCAATAATCGCTGTCAATAATTTAAAATATAAATGGACTCCAAGTATATATTTCAAAACCAGCGATACTGTAAGAAATCCAGTAGTGTATGGAATTAAAGATATAGAATACTCATTGATTGTTACAAACGGCAAATGCCCATCAAACATTGATATGGTTAAAGTAAAGGTTTTACCAAGGTTAAAGCCTATTTTTATACCCAATGTTTTTTCTCCTAATAATGATGGAATTAATGACACTTGGGTGATAAGAGATTTAGCCCCCTATAATGAGTCCTCGGTGGAAGTATTTACCAGATACGGAAGTCGTGTATTTATTAGTTCCAATGGTTATAAAATGCCTTGGAATGGAAAATTCAACAACAATGATCTACCTGCCGGGGTTTATTATTACATAATTAAATCAACAAGAGAATCCGAAGCAATGAAAGGTTGGGTTTCAATAATTAGATAATAATTACAAATATCTTAAATATCAAACTGCATGAAAACGCAGAATTTATATCTTTTTATGCGAATACAGATATAATTCCTCCCTTTTAGCTCCCTCTATTAGCCCCTGTTGATCTTACCTTTTTGGTTACCGGAGCAGGTTTAGATGCACCTCCACTTTTAATAAATTTTGAATTGTTGGCCATATTTTTTTGACCTTTACTTCCTTGATTTGAGCTATTTTTATTATTAGTAGGTAGAGACATAAGAGTATTAATTGTTTGTACAAATATAACTTAATGTTTTGCAGAAACAATACCCTGCAAATTTTGCGAATAGGTTATTTCATTAACTCCTCTTCCATATTATTGATTTCAGCTATTGCGTAACGCTTTACATCATTTATTTCCATTTCGTCCAAAACCTCAATAAGGTCTTTATAGGTAGACTGAAATGAAGGTTTAATAATTATAAAAAATTTGTGTGGTGGTACACTTTTCCTTTTATTCAAAATTACTTGTCTAATAAGCCCCACTTGAGATTTATGAATATTTTTATCCAATAATCCCTCGTAATAGAATACTTGCCCATTTCTACCCGGCAACAGTGTTAAAACTCCATCTTTTGATACAGGCATACTTATCCGTTTAGAGTCATCAGGCATCACTAAATTTTTACTTTTGGGCTGGCTTAATGATGTTGTGTAAATAAAAAAAGTTATTAGCAAGAATCCCAGATCAACCATTGGTGTAAGATCAATACTGATTGCCTTCTTAACCATGCGCTTAACACCTATCCTATTTCGCCTGCTATTACTTATGGATGATGATAATTCTGACATGATTATATGTTTGTAATGAGATTCAAAAGTGAAAAATTTCCATAAAAAAAGGTTTGTGTTTCCACAAACCTTTATCAATTTTAATTTAATAATTAAACGTCTATTTGCTTATGAATTCCTTTGGTAATTTAAATAATTCTTCTTTGGGCAAGGTTTTAAAATAATCATAGGTAATTTTTAGACCCTCTGACCTAGAAACTTTTGGCTGCCAGTTTAATATTTCTTTAGCCCGTGTAATATCTGGTTTGCGTTGTTTAGGATCGTCAACAGGTAATGGTTTATAAATAATTTTAACGCTACTATTTGTAAGTTTCAATACTTCTTCTGCAAAATCTTTAAGTGAAATTTCGTCAGGATTTCCAATATTTACAGGTTGTACGTAATCGCTCATAAGCAATCGATAAATACCATCTACCAAATCATCAACATAGCAAAATGATCTGGTTTGAGAACCATCACCAAATACTGTCATATCCTCACCTCTAAGAGCTTGTCCAATAAATGCAGGTAAAGCTCGACCATCATTGAGTCTCATACGAGGGCCATAGGTATTAAATATTCTTATAATTCTTGTTTCAACAGCATGAAAAGTATGATAAGCCATTGTAATAGCTTCCTGAAATCGTTTTGCTTCATCATAAACTCCACGTGGTCCTACCGGATTTACATTTCCCCAATAGTCTTCATTTTGTGGATGAACTAACGGATCTCCATAGACTTCGCTTGTAGAAGCAACCAATATTCTTGCTTTCTTTTCTTTTGCAAGTCCAAGACAATTATGCGTTCCCAAAGAACCTACTTTCAAAGTTTGTATTGGAATTTTTAAATAATCAATAGGACTTGCTGGGGAAGCAAAATGAAGGATATAATCTAAATGGCCAGGAACATGAATAAATTTTGAAACATCATGGTGATAAAATTCAAAATCCTGAAGATGAAATAGGTGTTCAATATTTCTTAAATCTCCCGTAATTAGATTATCCATTCCAATTACAGAATACCCTTCTTTTATAAATTTATCACACAGGTGAGAACCTAAAAAACCGGCTGCACCTGTAATTAATACACGTTTCTTGCTCATAATTTTTATAATAATGTAATTGGTTTTCTACCTATGCTTTCATAATGAAATCCGAAACTTTTCATTTGATCTAAATCAAAAAGATTTCTACCATCAAAAATTAGTTTAGACGGCATTAAACTAATTATTTTTTCAAAATCAGGGGTTCTGAATTCTGACCATTCAGTAGCAATAATTAAAGCATCTGCTCCCTTTAATGTTTCGTATTGGTTATCTGCATAAAATAGCTTGTCACCATATATTTCCCTTACATTTTTCATTGCTTCAGGATCAAAAACATTTACTTTACAATTAGACTCAAGCAATTCGTTTATCATTTCAAGAGCTGGTGCTTCTCGTATATCATCAGTATTAGGTTTAAAAGCGAGACCCCAAATAGCAAATGTTTTATTTTCAAAAGATTTAAAATGTTTTTTTATTTTTTGAAGTAAAAAAAGTTTTTGTTCTTCATTTATATTTTCAACTGCCTTTAAAATTTTAAAATCATAATTAACATCATCAGCAGATTTAATGAGTGCTTTAACATCTTTAGGGAAACAACTGCCTCCATAACCTATTCCAGGAAAGAGAAATCGTTTACCTATTCTTTCATCACTACCAATTCCCTTTCTTACAAGATCTACATCTGCCCCAAAAAGTTCACAAAGTCGGGCAATTTCATTCATAAAAGTAATCTTAGTAGCCAAAAATGAATTTGCGGCATACTTGGTTAGTTCCGCAGACTCCTCATCCATAAAAATAATTGGGTTACCCTGACGGACAAATGGAGCATATAATTCATTCAATACTTTTTTTGCCTTTTCAGATCGTGTACCAATTACTACTCTATCGGGTCTCATAAAATCATCAACAGCTACACCTTCCCTTAAAAATTCAGGATTACTAACAATATCAAATTCAACTTTTGCATTTTGTTCTACTGCATTTTTAACTTTCGTAGATGTTCCAACGGGAACTGTACTTTTATCAATTATAATTTTGTAATCAGTAATTATTTTTCCAAGATCATCGGCTACCTTCAATATATATTTTAAATCAGCACTTCCATCTTCACCCGGGGGTGTAGGTAATGCCAAAAAAATAATTTTTGCATCTTTTACCCCCTCTAATAAATTTGTGGTAAATCTTAATCGTTCTTCTTTGATATTTCTAAGAAACAACTTCTCTAATCCAGGTTCGAAAATGGTTATTTCACCATCAGATAATTTTTTGATTTTTTTTTCATCAATATCAACACAGGTTACATTGTTTCCAGTTTCTGCAAAACATGTTCCGGTAACTAAACCAACATATCCTGTACCAACAACAGCAATTTTCATAATATCTATTAAGTTATAATTTAATAATTGAACAAAAGAAATGGTCTGCAAAGAAATACTATTTCTAGTAAGAATGTTGGAGTAATTTTATCCTAAAACGGCCTTTTTAAAAAGCATTTTCTTCACCTTTTATAGTGTTGTAAATTGTTAATACTATTATTCTTAAATCAAGCCACATTGTCCAGTGTTCCATGTACCAAATATCATGTTCAATTCTTGCCCGTAAATCTTTTTCTGTTTTTATTTCTCCCCTGTAACCATTTATCTGTGCCCAACCGGTTACTCCCGGTTTTACATAGTGCCTTATCATATAATGATTCAAAATTTGAGAATATTGTTCGGTATGCTTAAGCATGTGCGGCCGAGGACCCACAATAGACATTTCGCCGCGTAAAACATTTATAAATTGGGGAAATTCATCAAGGTTTGTTTTTCTCAAAAATTTTCCAACCCGCGTAAATCTATCGTCATCTTTTGTTACTTGCTTATTATGTGCTTCATCATTTATTTTTAAACTTCTGAATTTATAACACAAAAAAGCCTGATTATTTTTTCCTGAACGAAGTTGGGTAAAGAATACGGGGCCCGAGGAATCCAACTTAATCAATATAGCTACTAAAGGTATTAACCATGAAAGAATAAAAAAAATGATAAACAAACTAAAAACTATATCAAACCATCTCTTTTTTATTTGACTATCAAGATTTTCAAGAGGTTCTGTTCTTAAAGATAATACGGGTATATTTCGGGCAAAATCTATATGAACGGCACGGTTTACAAACATTCTAAAATCGGGCACAAATTTGAATCTTATAAAATTTGTTTCTGCCTGATGGGCCAGTTCGTATATATTTTTATTTTTTTCCGGAGAAACTGTAGAATAAATTTCAGAAATATTATTATCAATGGCATAATCAATACTATTAGAAATCTTACCGATTATTGGCAATTCATTTTGATCTTCTGTAGATGTAATTTCATCATCAAAAAAACCGATTACCGAGACCGATTTGTTAAACTTGAAGTTATCAACAAGTCGCTTTGCCAATTCATTATATCCTAATATTATTACTTTTTTATTTAGGGGATACTGCTTCCTCATGTAATAAGCTGCACCCAAATAAAAAGTTCTACTAATTAAAATGATTGTGCCAAAAGCCATAAAATTGACCAGTACAAATTTTCGGGAATAGCTAAACTTATAAAGAAAAATACCCAATAAAGATGTTCCAACAAAGAGGAAAAAAGTAACAACTGAACGCTTAAAAAAGTTGTCATTACTAAAATGTTTGCCTACATACAATGTAGTCATATAGGCACATCCTATCCATGCAGCATTATTAAGGATAAATAGTACTACATATGCTTTAGATACAAGAACATTTTGCTTTAAAAGTAATAGAGCAAAATGAACTATATTGAGGCATAGCAAATCAAAAACAGCAAAAGAAAACCTAAAAAGGTTGCTAGAACGACTATCCATATTTTCAGAATTCTACCAAAATCTTATCTACCATTTATTAATAATCAAGTATTTGTAAGTACCCATTTTCAAATATCAGTAAAACATAGAAGATCAAACATAAACAATGTATGAAGTGATGTAATTAAATTAAGTAAAGGATTACTTTATTCTTCTTAAATATTCACCATAACCGCTTTTCTCATATTTTTTTCCAAGAAGGTTTAATTGTTCTCCTGAAATAAAGCCCATTCTAAAGGCAACTTCTTCTATACAACCAATTTTTTGACCTTGTCTTTTTTCAATAACTCTTACAAATTCACTTGCATCACTAAGGGAATCAAATGTACCTGTATCTAGCCATGCAGTGCCTCTATCCATTACGCCTACCTGTAACCTTCCACTTTCTAAATAAGCTCGATTTACATCGGTAATTTCATACTCACCTCTAGTTGATGGTTGTATATTTTTAGCAATCTCAACAACCGTGTTATCATAAAAATACAATCCAGGAACTGCAAAATTAGATTTAGGCAATACTGGTTTTTCTTCAATACTTATTGCGGTACAATTTTCATCAAATTCAACTACACCATACCTTTCAGGATCTGCAACCTCATATGCAAATACGGCTGCTCCCTTTACATCATAGAATGATTGCAGAAGTTTACTAAATCCACTTCCATAAAATATATTATCGCCTAAAATAAGACATACTTTGTTGTCACCAATAAATTGCTCTCCAATAACAAAAGCCTGTGCCAGTCCATTAGGTATAGCCTGAACTGCATATTCAAATATGCATCCTAATTCTTTTCCATCACCTAATAAGCGTTTAAATTGATCACTGTCATCGGGTGTGGTTATAATGAGAATTTCTTTTATTCCAGTAAGCATTAAAATAGATATCGGATAATATATCATTGGCTTGTCATAAATAGGCATGAGCTGCTTACTTATAGCCTTTGTTATTGGATAAAGTCTTGTGCCTGAACCACCGGCAAGTATTATTCCTTTCATTAATGATTTTAATTAAGATTGATTATAATTCTCAAGAAGTATTAAAACAGAAATTACTTTATTCAAATATAGTTTCATTAATATCAAAGAACGGAAGTAACTTATCTTTTTCTGAAATGATCATTTCAGTTGATTCTATTTGCCAATCAATATTTAGATTAGTGTCATTATAATTAATTCCTGCATCTGATTCTTTACTATAGAAATTATCGCATTTATAAAAGAAATCTGCAGTTTCGCTCAACACAACAAACCCATGTGCAAATCCTCTAGGTAAAAATAGCTGTGTATTTGAGGTTTCAGTTAACACAATTGAGAATGTTTGGCTAAAGGTTGGGGAGGATTTTCGAAGATCTACAGCTACATCGAGGACTTTGCCTCGTAAAACCCTTACAAGTTTTGCTTGTGAATGATTACCTTTTTGATAGTGCAATCCTCTTAAAACTCCTTTTTTTGATCTAGATTGATTATCCTGAACAAAATGAACATTGAGGCCTGTTACATTTGCAAATTTTTGTTCGTTGAAGCTTTCAAAAAAAAAGCCACGGTCATCGATTATTAGATTATCGTGTATAATATAACAATCTTGTAAAGAGGTCTGCTCTGCTCGCATAATAACATTTAACGGTTTTCGTACATTTTAGTATAATATTTTTGATATGATCCAGAGGTCACATTGTTTAGCCAATTTGAATTTTGCAAATACCAATCTATGGTTTGGCTTAATCCTTCCTCAAAAGTTACCGAAGGTTTCCAACCTAATTCTTTATTAATTTTTGAAGCGTCAATTGCATATCTCCTGTCATGACCTGGTCGGTCTTTTACATACGTTATCAGCTTTTCGCTTGTGCCCTGTAGGTTTCCTAACTTTTCATCCATTTGCTTACAGAGCAATTTTACAAGATCTATATTTTTCCATTCATTAAAACCCCCAATATTATAAGTCTCTCTATGCTGTCCGTCATGAAAAACTACATCAATTGCGGTTGCATGATCTTTAACAAAAAGCCAATCTCTTGTGTATAATCCATCACCATAAACCGGCAATGGCTTTTTTGTTATAATATTATTTATAAAAAGAGGAATCAACTTTTCAGGAAAATGAAAAGGACCATAATTGTTACTACAGTTTGAAATCAAATAAGGCAATTCATAAGTTTCTCCATATGCTCTTACAAAATGATCTGATGCTGCCTTGCTTGCTGAATATGGAGAGTTAGGGTGATAAGATGTTTCTTCTGTAAAAAATCCCGAACTGCCTAATGCACCAAAAACCTCATCTGTAGATACATGGTAAAATAATTTACCTTCCATATTATCCTGCCATTGTTTTTTGGCTTCATTTAATAGGTTTACAGTACCAACTATATTGGTATATACAAAGTCAAGTGGAGATAAAATAGACCTATCAACATGCGATTCTGCTGCAAGATGTATTACTGCTGTAACATTGTGATTAGTAAACACACGAGACAACTCTGCAACGTCTAAAATATTGACTTTTTCAAAAAAATAATTTGGAGAGGTATCGATGTCGGTAAGATTTTCCAAATTACCTGCATAAGTTAATGCATCAAGATTAATTATTTTGTAATGAGGATACTTAGTTACAAAAAGTCTTACAACATGAGACCCTATAAAACCCGCTCCACCGGTAATTAATATTGTTTTCATTTTTTAATTGAATAAATTCTTAAAACACAAATAAAATGTAGGTTTTTTTAAAATAGTACAGGAACGATAAAAATTAAATAAAAAATCAACTTATAATCGATAGCAATTTTGAAAAAAAATGAAGATATTAAAATAATTAACCCTGATAATTTTTCAGAAAATAGAAAGTTAAACCAGTATACTATATCTGATTTGAGGTTTGTTGTGGGTGTTGATTTTGTGTAGGTGGAAATAAGTTTTTAAAAAAAAGCTGATTAGAATAATTATGTTTACTACCAACTATATACTGCTTAATTTTTCTTAACGGCTTCATGGCTAAAGTATACCATTTTGGGGAAATGCCATTGGAACTCCATGCCATATAATCTTCCTTATGTGCTGCAATTCTGTTTCTAATTGATCTATTGCTATGACCACCTGCTCTCATGTGTACTAATACTCCCGGTAAATATTTTACCTTTATTTCATTTAAAAACATAAAACGTAGTAGCAACTCATAATCGGATGAACTCTTGAACTCCAGATTAAAATTTCCATATTTTTCATACACTTCTTTTTTTACAAAAAAAGTTGGGTGTGGTGGCATCCATCCGTTATAAAATTGCTTTTTTGTATATCCCCCCGCAATCCATTTTCTTAAAACCTTAGTTGCATGATGAGCATCAACATAAACAAGATCACCGTATATAGCATCACAATCATTAGAAGACATTGCTTT
This sequence comes from Segetibacter sp., assembly GCA_043736115.1. GTDB lineage: Bacteria > Bacteroidota > Bacteroidia > Chitinophagales > Chitinophagaceae > Segetibacter. Next base: position 9,624 of record JAYTDC010000024.1, read on the forward strand.
AACAACCTTTTCTAAAACATGTGCATGTGGATAAAAATCATCAGAATTAAGTATGCCTATAATATCACCTGTAGCCATTGACAAACCTTTATTCATTGCATCGTAGATTCCTTTATCTTTCTCGGAGCGCAAAGGGCCTACATGTCCAAAATGGTGTAATATATTTAGTGTATTATCTGTGGATACTCCATCTATAATAATGTGCTCAATGTCCTTGTACGATTGTTGATTAATCGACAAAACGGTATCCTTAATAGTTCTTGCACTATTATAAGTTGCGGTTATTATTGAGACTTTCATTTTCCTTGGGGGAATTGTACTTTTTGTTAAAAATTGTTAGTTATATAAACAACTCACCTTTAAACTTAAAGCATATTATTTAAACCTGACATCAATATTACTGATTTTTAAGGAAATTGGAAACAATTGTTAAACTATTCTATAAAATAAAAAATACCATTAAATATGCCAATTTGTGTTTCACTAGCTTAATTTAAGTCAAACTTAATTTTAAAAGTTTTTAAACAATTTAAAACGAATTTTTTAGAGGTAAAATTATAAATGCCGTTAAGTCAAAATAATTACCGTTTTATATTGTACTTAAATTATCTGTAGACTTTAGAGGATTTCCCTTGTTTTTATGAGTATTTTTATGAACAGTAATATATCTGATCATGAGTATAAAAATACAACCATACGATGCTATATTAAAGGTTTGATGATGATCTAAACCTGTAATAATATTCCAACCCTTATGATTGGCTAATGCAATCAAAGATATGCGTAGTATATTAAGAAATATTATCAAAAAAATACCTACGAGTATCCATTTAAATTTATATTTCCATTGTCCATTATTAGCATATACAAATGCAAACCAAAAACTCATAACCCCCCAACCAAGACACGAATGATTTACTATAACTCCTCTAGAACTACCAATTCTTAAAGAATTATAGACACGTTGTTGTGTTTCATACCCTAAAGTATGTAATAACAGTTTAGCACTATTTGTAAGAAAAGATGTAAACGCATTTAAGAAATTAAAATGCTCGGCTAAAAAAGGTGAATATAATTTACCTCCAGAACCTGTAACTCCCCAATAAAATGGGAAAAAAAGATATAATAGGGTAAAAACCGCTATAAATTTAATAAAAAACAAATAGGGTGAGTTTTTGAAAAATATAGTGTGCTCCAAATTCAACTCAAATCTTGATTTACTGTTTTATAATTTATCAATGTGGTTAATTGAATTTTTAAGAATTCTAGCTATTTAAAAATTTTTTTGTAACGCTCTATGCTATTTAACTTTTCAAAATATAACATTGACAGGTTATGAGAACCATTACATAAAATGTTGAATTCATCCTGATTTAATGCTGCAAGTTCAGATATTTTAGTGGCGCAGTCATCAAAATCATTAATATTAACATTGACTCCTGCATTTAAACCTTTAAGATCATTCCAAGGAGTATAAAAACTAGTAATAACAGGTCTCCCAACACTTAAACTTTCATATAGTGCATGTCCAAAATTTTCCCCTTTAGTTAACAAGCATAATGTATGATATTCTGCTATTTTATCCTGCACTTTAATGGGTTCAATATCTCCAAAATATTTAACCTTTTGGGGCATTGCATCTATTAGTATTTTACATTCTTCCCAGTATTGATTATCCTTAACGGGACCGTAAATGTGTAGCTTAACTTTTTCTGTCACTCTATTTATTAGTTTCAACAACAGCAATAAATTTTTCTTTTGAGTTATGAGTGAGAGGTAAACTACATTTAACTCACCTGCTTTTTTTTCTGGAAAAACTATACTCTTGAAAGGGGTCTTGGGAATATTAAATGCAATCTCAACACCTTTACTAACTGGAAAAAATTTATTTATATCTTCAGCTTCTTCATTATTTGTAGCATGCCAATAGACATTTTTGAGAATTCGTAAAATTTGAAGTGTTTTTATATAAACTTTCTTTTTAGAACTTTTAACTGATAGTGCGCCACTTTGCAACATACCCCTTGGACAAACAACAACTTTAGTTGAAGGCAAATTGCGACTAACCAATAAAGGCAAAATAAAAAGTGAATATGAATAGATTCCATTAAGATAAATGAAATTGGGATTTACTTTTACAATGAGGGTCTTAACAGAATTGTAATTTAATGAGGATTTGCCTGCATACCAAATGTTTACAGGATCAACCATATTGGGTAAAAAGATCTTATTCCAGCTATTGATCTGAACAGTTTCATATGGCTTAATGCTCATTAAATCATATGCTGTAGTAAGTACCGAAAAAGAATAATGACTTTGCAAAGCAACAATCATATTTGCAAGCGATTGTACAGGACCACCTGCTCTAAAACCGGGAAAAAAATAATCGTAAATTATAAGTATAGTGGGCTTACTCAAAATCAAATAATAAAATAAATAAAATTAAAATTTTGATTTAATATAGGTTGATTCATGCACTTGTTACTTTTAAGAAACATTGCGAAGATATTTGTCAACCCTCTTTACCAGATATTTATTGAAGATAAACCAAACAATAAAATAGGTTAAAACCCAACCCAAAAACTTAGTTGTTGCTACACCCAAATTAGGAATTAGGAAAAATAATGGAGAAACAAATGATAAACCCCAAATACGATTGAGTGAATGAGAAATGATGTATTTATAAATAAAACCCAACATTAAACCAAAACCAAAAATTGGTAGAAACATAAAAAAAGGTCCATAATCAATGTAACGCTCTGCCACCAATCCCAAACTAAAACTAACCCCTTGATCTGCACCTGAAAATTGACGTCCTGTATATTTACTTGTAAGATAAGAATCATCAATATTTTTTTTGCCAGGAAAAAAAAGTCTTGGTTTAAAAACATGTTCGAAACCTGCCATCAAAAGATTGCCATCTTCATAGGGTAATATATCAGGTACCTGCCGTACTGCCATAGCAAAATACTCTGTATAAGAAATTCTAAAAGCTAATGCTTCTACCCCTTTATTAAAATTCGCATCAAAGTTTTCCTTATTAAATTTCTCCCCAACCAATTCCGTTAATTTTTGCAAATTGCCTGTTTTACTTTCTGTTGCAATAACCTGCGACTTCTCTCCTCCTGTAAGAAAAGCCCTGTATTCCCCCTTTACTACCGACCATACCACCATAAGAAAAAATGCAACTATTCCCAATACAACAACTTGAGTTACCCGTTTAACACTAAGGCGGGATGAAAAAGTAAGAAAAGATGCAGCAGCCATAAACAAGTAATCCTTAAAAGAAGACCAAAAACCAGAAAAGCTTAAAATAACCTCAATTATTAAAATTATAAAAACCCATTTTTGATTTGACGGAAATAATAAAGTATGCATTATCAGTAAAGTAAGAAATGCCCACTTTACCCATATTAATGCTACACCTGCCTGACTTAACCCCCCAAGTGATAAAACTACACCCCCAAAGACGGAAGCTACAAAGGAGTAAATTGAGTAAAATAAAAGAAGCCTTTTACCATCGAACTTTTCCAATTCTTTAAAAAGTTGAAATTCATTATAAATTTCGATATTTTTAATCGCATATAAAATGCCGAAACTATAAATAAATGTACTGAACAATGCAAGATAGGATGTATAAATAAAAGTAGAAGGAGCCTGCGTTAATTCAAGCATAGGCTTGTTGAAAAAAATACCAAAAATCATTAAGGTACAAACTGTCATCCAATAGAAAGTAACACCAAAAAATATTATTTTAGGTTCATCATGTCTCCAGGATGATTTGGCAAGAAATATTAGTAAAAGTGATGCAACCCCGAACAATTGCTTGTCTGGTGAAAACATCCATAATGCAATTAAAACAAATGCTAGTGGTGCAACGTTCATCTTAGGATGTTTTGTTCCAAAATTCTTTTGGCCAATTTCCTTCTCTTATATTCACAGGAAGTTGTTCAGTTGGAATAAAATCGTATTGTTGTTTTAATATTTTTTCTAAATAACCGGGATCATGATTTTCAGGATGTGAATGTTTGCTCATCTTTTCAATTATCTTTTGCTGATCTCTTCTTACATAAGCACCATGATGAAACATACCTACTTCTTTGGGGCAATCAATGTAACCTAACACATTATTTGAAAATTTGGGATTTATTTTCAACATGGTTAACATTTTCTTTAACCTGTGTTCGTTCCACGTTATCACTCTACGTTCTTCAAACATTAATCCCGCCTTAACAAATCCAAACTGATGATGTATCCATGTATCAGTGGGTACTCTTAAGTTCCAGTTAAAACCATATTCATAAGCACTTACCCGCATGGCTCTGGGCTTCTTTCTGACAAGGTATTGAATTATTGCTGGAAAAGTCGCTACGTCATATATTTCATCAGCATCAACTATTAGAAAGTAGTCAGGTGGTTCAAAGAATTTTTTAACCTGATCATAAGGCACACCGTGAGGTTTTATTCCTTTGGAAGCATCAGACATAATGCTCATCATCTCATGATTTCTTGAAGCTGTTTCATCATTATATCTACGGGCAATTACATGTACCTTTCCTTCAGGATCAGGAAAATCTAAAGCAAGCTTTACAGTATTATCAGGTATTACCCGTTTTCCAAAATAGTCCCTATCGTATTGTGTAATAATGCTTATACCCGAACAAAATGGGTACATACTCTTGAGTAGTTCAACAATAAAATCTTCTTCGTTAAGGGCTATGCAGATGGCGTGTATGCGCAAAGGAAACTATTTGTGAGTTGTAATAAATGTTTTAGAAATTTTGCTCTCTATTTTTTCAGCAATGTTGGAATAGTTGAAGGATTGAATAAGCTGCAAAGAGATTTTACCTCCGGTGTTCACAATTTCAGGAAAGTCAGAAATTGATGTAAGAACTTTAATAAAAGACTTTGATGTGGCTTCAATGATATAACCATTTTCACCTTCTCTGATTAAATCAATGGCTCCCCCACATTTGTTACTTGCCACTACTACCCTGCCACAAGCCATAGCCTCATTTATGGCCAAACCCCATGTTTCGCCGGGACCTTGTGATGGTAAAGCAAAAACGTTGGCTAACCTATAAACAACAGGCATCATAGATTGATTTTGAAAAGGTAACCATGTAATGTTAGGTATAGGTTCAATATCTTTTTTAACTTGGTTTTCTAATATACCATTTCCAATTATTATGAAATGAATTTGCTTAAGCACTTTTGCAGCCTCTACCATAAAAAGTGGATTTTTTTTGGACTCTAATTTACCTGCAAATAGAATTGTTAATTTATGAGATGGTATGTTTAGTGATTGCTTCCATTCTTTTGCCTGCTTTGTGTAGCTTTCATTGGAATCATAAAAACGATCATTATCTATAGCGTGTGGAGCATAAATTAAACGATCATCATTAACTCCATGTGCTTTGTAATAAGCCTTATTATTAGTACCTACGTAAAAGGCTGTATCTATGTGACGATATACCCATGTCAAAAAAATACGCCTCAATATTTTCTTAAAAGAAAATCCTTCAGGTTCATCTAACAAGGTAGAATCGCCACGAAAGTAAACAGGAATTTTGCCTTTAAAATAACGAAGTACTTTAAGATGACTTTTAAATGCCCAACCAAAAACTAAAATTGAAGTGGCACTATAATTTATAATTCTTTGTACTAAATCAGGATTTATAATTCCGTTAAAATGTGACGACCCAGGATTTGATGATACATTTTTCACAAACTCGTACTCATAACCATCTAATAACGGTATATCCCACTCTCGTTGTGTACCAAACCCGGGGTCATATACCTTAGTCTTTGCCTGTTCACCCCAGGTATAAAATACTTTTATTTTAAGATTACCTCTTTGGGATAGTACTCTGAATAGAGGAGCATAATACTGAATAGGATGTGTTGTTATTATAGCAAGTTTTATCAAAGTTGTAAGTTGTAAGTTTTCAGTAAATCTCTTACATAACTAAAAACTATATCTTAAGACAAAGTTGGAGATTTATAACCCGGCAGTTTGAGTTTCACAGATTTAATAGGAACAAAATAAAATTGCTTATTAAACTGCTCCTTACTTTTTTTATATTTAATTTTTGATACAACATAAGACGGAGTAAGACGCTCAAAAAGATAGCTCCAATACATTTTTTGAGTTGATAATTTTACAATCATTTCTGCTGTTACTTCTCCATCTATATTTATAAACTTATTGGGAACTATAAGAAAGCGATTATTAAAAACAAACCCTTTTGCAAGCTCCATATTTCTTTTAAGAAAATGAATGTAAGCAAAGTCCTCCTTATAAACTTTACCATCATTGGTGTATAATCTCAATAAATTTCCATTGTCCCAAAGAAATATTTGGTGTTGGTTTTTATAATTTTCTTCTTCCGGAAAATGCAATAATGAAAAATTAAATGATCTGATTTTCAAATCTGCAAACATTAACTCTTTATAAATTTTTTCGCCTTGGGTTTCATATAAAAAGTTAATTGCTCTTTCATCAGGAGCCAATGGAAAACCTGTTGGGTTAGCGAAGGCATATTTATAAAAATCAATACCATCAATAGGTGTACGGTACAAAGTATTAACATGCGCTGTATTTTTGTACAATGTCAAATGCCCACGCCAAGAAATTTTACTGAATGTTTGTAAAATATTCTCATTAAGATGGCTACGCAAATTTCCCCAAATAACATCTATATCACAATGCCCCCAAAAATCATATCCTTCAGTAAATTGAGCAAACACTTCTCCATAAGCTACCTTAAATTCACACAACTGATACGGTTTATTAAGTACAATAGGAAAATCATAACATTTTTGAAAGTCATTAACAACAGCCTCAAAACCAGTATAAACTACTTTTACGTTGGTTGGATAATCATATTCTGTATCATCATCCGTAAGTATTAACCAATTAATTGTACGGTTGTATTTGCATGATTGCAACCAAAGCTGAAAATAGCTATGAAACCTTCCAAAATAAGGTATAATTAATATTATGCTGCTCTTCATTTCAATACTGCATTCAACACAGAAACCAATGATGCAGCAGAACTTCTGGCAGAATATTTTTCCAACTTTTCATAAATAGGATTCCACCCTTCATGCTGCTTTAAAAACGATTCAAAAACATGTCGAAGCCTCAACTCAAAACTAACTTCAGATTCGTCCTCTACATACTTCACCAAATAAGTACCTGCATTTGTTTCCCTTAATATATCTATAACACTACTTTGATGATGAAATACAGCAAAAACCGGCCTTTTACTTAAAATAGATTGAAATATTTTACTTGCGGTATAGTGCATCTCTGTACTTCCGATAGCCAAAACACCTGAAGCATTAGAAAGATTATTAAGTACTTCCAAATAAGGTATACGATCCTTTCTCTCGCAAACTATATCTTGTATTTCATTTGCAATTGCATAATCTGAAATACTATTTAAATTTGTATTTCCGGTGCCCGCAAAATAAAATCTGACTTTTGGATTTAGCTTACCATCATTTCTTAGCAATGAAATAATCTTAAACAACTCATTGATAAAATAATGAGCATTGGGCAAAAAAGCACCTGCATATATATAGGGTATAACATCACCATCATTTTCCCAAAGTAGTTTAGAATTTGCAGGCTTAGCATTATAATCATTGGGGTCAAAGCCGTAAGGCATACCTAAATGTGGTATTTTTTTTAATTTGGGATTGCGATCTAAGACAGGGAGATAATAGGAAGAGGAAACCCCGGTAAAACCAGCAGCCTTTTTTACTGCTACGGGTTCCAAATAGTTGGCAATTAATGAAGCAAATTTTGCACGACTGAAAAAATTATGACTTCCAGGAAAATCATGCACCCAAGGATCTATATAATCAATAACATAAGGAACACCAGTAGCATCATGCACTTTTCTTGCAATTAATGCGGTATAAAAGGGGGGTATGGGTACCCATATACAATCTATCTTTTCACTATTTATTATCTCTATAGCTTTTCTTTTTAGATTTCCGAAAGCACGTAAAGCAATGTCACCATAAAGTCTTAGAGTGCTGGCATTTTTTGCATTTACATATATGACCCTTATATCCTTTTTTAACAACTGAAGAAGGTCTTCTGACTTTTCTTCTTCATAAAATTCAGGATTAACACAAACAAGTATTGGCTCCCAACCGAACTCCTGCAAGTAATTTACTATTAACCTTACACGCAACACACCCACTGCATTAGAAGGATACCAATTGGGATATATGATCAATAATTTTTTAATGGTACTCAAAGCCTGTCTTTATTTTTTATTGAATTTATTTATATAATGAATAGTTTGAAATAACGTAATTTACTATTTGTAGAAATTTTACTTGTTCAATTTCCCAATTTAAAGTTTCATTTGCAAGCTGCAAAGACTTTCGTTTTGCATTTTCCAGTTTGTCTCTATTCATACAAAGGTCTTTCACTAAATCCGCTAAGTTGGTGTAACTACCAGAATCATACAGAAAACCAACATTAGGATAGGTGTTACAAAAGTCTATTTGTGCTTTTGTATTTGAAAAAATTATGCAATTACCTGCAAGCAAATAAGTAAATATTTTATTGGTAAGACACAAATCACGATTTTTAAAATCTGGCATTTCAATAGATAACCCAATATCGTATCCTGAAGCTATTTCAAATATTTGATCAGGAGGAACAGGGGGTAAAAAATGTATTCTAAAGTTATTTGCAAAGCTTAGTAATTTTTGGTCAAAATTATGTGCAACATTTCCCATAATATATAACTCTGACCTACAATTTCCCTGTATTTCATTTAATGCTTTCACTACAGTTTCAAGCCCTCTGTCTGGGCCAATTGTTTGCGAAAACCAAAAGAGTGTAATTATATCTTTCGTTCCTACTTTATATACTTGTAGAAATGATTTACTAAATACATTATTTATTGTTGTAAACTCTAATTGCGGATATAATTCCTTATACGCTAAAGAAATTAATGGAGAAGCAGTAGTTATATAATCACAATGAGGCAGGTATTTATTTTCAATCTTGACCAATTGTTTACAAGCATCAATATTTGAATCTTTATATTCACCACGATGAAAATCTTCTGCATCAAATCCTGCTTTTGAATGGTATTTTGAAGCCCCTTCAACTGCAGCAGGCAAAGCACCTGCGTTGTGCGCAATGTATAAATCTGCCTGTTCATTTATTGCAGCATTTACTAATAATGAAGTTGTTCTACTAAAAGATGCTATTGCTTTTAATCCTGTTTTTTTATAAATAACTTTATTTACCTTTTGATAAACACGTGTAGCGTTGTATAACCATTTATTCTTAAATGGACTACCACCTACAAGCGTAAAATCATTTTTATCTAATTTATTCTTATTAAACATAAGACTATCAGCATGGGTAGCCCACCCTTGCCAATAGCTGTAATAAACTTTTACCTGAAAACCTGCAGACTTGAGTGTTAAATATTCTTTAACCATCCTTGGATTAGTTGATGGCTGACCTGTTGTAAGAATGATTATCTTCTTAGGCATTATATCTTTTATCTTGCCTGAATCTTGAATTGTGTTTTACAAATAATAAATCAGTCTGCCATAGGGCATTATCCAAAGGCCGTCTAGTTGACACCGAACAAATATCATAAATCACAAATCCTCTTTCACCCATGAAATTTATAACATCTCTTACTAATGGTACCCCTTTGTGTATATCAAGCAAAGATGCCTCCGTTAATATAACATCTGTATCAGGCATACATTTATCAAATCCGGAAAGCACCTCTAATTCATAACCTTGTACATCTAATTTAATGAGATCAACTTTTGCAATATTTTTTTTTGATAAAACTGTGTTTAATGAACTAGTTTTTCTAGCTACACGATTATGAGTTGATGCCTCTTCCTCTAATACAGAACTTGCGGTTTCAAGTTCTGTAAAAAAAACGTCTTTCCCATCTTCTGCTCCAAGTACAGCAATTTCATAATTGATTTTGCTATTAACCAATTGTTTTAATATTTCTTCTTTTGCTGGCATAGCTTCACACATCAATATATTTGATTCAGGAAACAATTGTGATACAGCTTTGGTCCACTCTCCCTCGTAAGCCCCCACATCTATTATCTGTTTCGGATTGAACCCTAAATGTTTTAGCCTTTGGAGACTGAAAAACATATCGGGTACTCCTGCTTTCTTTTTCAAATAATCTTTTGCCTTGTCCGTAAGTAGCTTATTGATAATGCTCATTATTTTCTTTTTAGTAGCTGATTATAAAGTGATAAATAGTCACCTGTTACCTTGGTATTACTAAACTTTTCTTCTGCTATTTTTCTTATAATTTTTCTATCAAGCTTATATGAATTATTAACTGCGTTAACCATATCAGAAATGTCATTACATACATATCCATTTACACCATCCTGCACTACCTCCGGTACTGAGCCAAAAGGGAAACCTATTACCGGTGTACCACAGGCCATGGCTTCTGCCATTACAATACCAAAAGGCTCATTCCATTGTATAGGCATAAGAAATGCCAAAGCATTACCCAAAATATCATTTTTCTGCACGTCATTTATGGGGCCTATATATATAATTCTATCGTTTAAATACGGCTTTACTTTTTGCTCAAAATAAGCTTCTTTTCCTTGTGGAATATTACCAGCTATTATTAATCTCTTTCCTGTTAATCTGGCCACTTCCACTGCTATATGTGTTCCTTTTACTTCTTCTAACCTTCCGAGAAAAATTAAAGGTGCATCCTCGTCAACAGAAATAGTAAGGTTGTATTTTTCAATTGGTACACAATTGTAAATGGTATAGGCCTCTGCAATTGGTTTTAACCTGGCTGTAATATAATCGCTGCAACCAGTAAAAACCATAGAACCTTTTTTAGAAATTGCCACAGCCCTGCTTACCTGTTTTTGTGATGGCTCTCTTTGGTAACTCATAATCTTCTGAATTCCAAATGGCATTATAGGCATCATATAAGCAAGGCGACTAAAACTGTGTACAATGTCAAACTTTTCTTTAGTTACAAGTGAGGTAAGTTGCAAAGCGTTTTTTATAGTATCTTTTATATCCTGACTTTTATGTCCTTTCCAACCTATTAATTTACAAGGTACTTTGGAGTTTGAATTGGCACATAGTGTTACATCGTGCCCTTCCTGAACGTATGTATTTACTAATACTTCCACTATACGTTCTATACCTCCATAAAGACCAGGTGGTACAGGAATTTCAGGATCACAAGTAATAAGAATTTTCAAATAGTTGTTTTAATATTTTAATAATTATCCGATCTTATACTTTTTTCTATAATAAAACTTAGCCAACCTGTTGGCAGTTTTCCAACCAAATAATTTCATAACAAAGTTATACACCTTACCTGATTTAGTATGTACAATATACTCTACAGGATATTGTTTTAGTCTGCGTTCAACAACTTTTACCAGAAGCATTTTTTGGGGGAAAGCCCACTCAAGTATCATGACATAGGCTTTCACAATAATGCGCTTTATTCTTTCGCTTTCTTCTATACTTAGCAACCATTTTGCAGTAAGGTCTATTGATAAAATTGCAGATTTTATACCCTTTGTAGAAAGATCTTTGCTTAATGAAGTTTCTGTTGCATTCGTTCTGTAAAAAGTATAGCCTTTATCAGAAAATTTTAATTGTTCAACCTGACACATAATTCTTGAAAAAAACTCGGTATCATTTATTAACGAAAGTCTTTCATCCCACAGGCCGGTTTTCAATAACAGAGCCCGTGGAATTAACCACAGACCACACTGATACATAGGTGGATGATCTTTGAGAGTAATATATTCTAGTGGTGTACAGTCCTTATGAATAGTATGTGGGTCATTTACATTTATACCATCAGGCAATGTATCATCATAAAATCTTCGCCATTCAATAAAGGACATATTGTTATCAGACACCCCATTTAATACCTGCACCTGTCCTTCTATTGCTAAGGGATGTAGAATATCGTCTGCATCATAAAACTTAATTAAACTACCCGTTGATTTACTAAACCCATAATTAAGTGCTGCACATTGTCCCTTATTTTTTTGAAAGTAATATTGCATATTAGAATGAGCATAAGACTTAACAATACTTTCAGATGCATCAGTTGATCCATCATTAACAACTATAATTTCTATGTGAGGATAAGTTTGATTTAACAAACTATCCAAAGTAGCGGCTATATATTTTTCACCGTTGTAACAAGAAACAATAATTGAAACTAATGGGGAATTCAAATCAAAAGAAAAATTAGTAGGGTATAGTAAAAGTGGAGAGCAGCTGTAATGCTGCTATTCAGGATTGTAAAGGTGTTGAAATTGTCCCTTTACTGCATTAGGGATTGCTAAAATTACTCCCCATAAACCATCAGGGGCATTGTTGTCTATTGAAATATTTTTTATTGGAGTAAGTTGTTTTGAATGATTCCAATCTTTATGATCTATAAGTCTGAAAATAGAATAGGGTAAAGTTCTAAAGAACTCCCCTACTCTTTTGCTTTGGTCCATACTGTGAATCTCAATAATTATAAAAGGAAAGCTTTGGGATATTGATTTATTATAACCATCTAATACATCTCCCTCAAAACCTTCAACATCTATTTTTATAAAGTTTGGTGTTGTATGATTTTGTCCATTAAAATCATCTAAAGTAGTGACTTGTACTGAAAGATCAGAAGGAGCTTCGGAAATATGCCCTTGGTGATTGTTCTTATCTCTGTCAAAAAATACAACCCCTGTTTTGGTACTAACTGCTTTTTCGACCAAATTAATATTGGAAAATTTATTTAATGCTATAAGCTTTCGCAAGTAAGCAGCATTTTCTGGCAGCGGTTCAAAGGTGTATATTTTTGATGTTTTATTTTTTCTTGTAAAATAACTGCTATGCAAACCTACATTGCCTCCGATATCAAAAATTGTATCACCATCTTTGATAAAATTGTCATAAATAAAATGCCCTTCAATTTCAATATCTCTCCAAAAATGAAAGTTGGGCATTAAAGGGTCTACAATCAACTTCACTCCTTTTAACTGACTATTCATGGCAGGAAATGACAAGCCATTAAAAAGTTTGAAAAATATTTTTTTAACTATAGATCTAAGCATAATTTTTATATTACTTAATGCTACTTATTATTTGTGATAAATAGCCTTTGTCTGCTATTTCTTTTTCTGGCAGACTATCAGATGCCTCGTTTGTATGTTTATGGCTTATATTAACTTTCCAATCTGCTTTCATCAAAAACCATTCATATTCTATATCTACATGTCCTATGTCTATAGCCTGATAACCTGCATGGTGCAAATCGTAAGCTAACACTGTCGCTGTGGGTCCAAGTGCTATTAGTATTAATTTACTTTTGGGCACCAACATAGATTTATCAACTATTTCATTGTATTGATCAAATGCATTAAGCGATGGGCAAATTATTCGTTCCATTGATTTGCAATTGTGAAACAAATCATTACCAACACCCAATCTACTTGCAAAGCCCTCAATTATAACTACTTCTCTTTTATTCCATATTTTCTTTAACTGATGAAACCAACTTGCACTTTGCTGATAATTTTTGTAAGTAATATAAGGGCGTGTTATGAATGCATTTCCATACCGTTTATTACTTACCAATAATTTTAACCATGATTTAAAGTACTTATACAAATGAAATTCCCAAAAATAAACGGCCTGACTTTTATATAGGTCTAGAGATGTGAAAATGTCAGGCAGGCAAACCATATGTCCTTCAATGTTAGACTTTACAACCTCTATCAATCTGTCTTGCAAAACATTGGAGTGCGTTTGAAACTCTATAGATTCGCCACACATAAGCCTTAATTCACCATCTCCATATCTACTTACTGAAAGTTGGTTATTTATAATTTCATCTATAGACTCATCAATAGATGAAACTGTAATATTTTTTAAACGAAAAGTATACCATTTACTAACCAGTAAAAAATAAAATTGTCGCTTAAATTTATTCAGCGCAAATGCAACTTTATTATACAAGTTTATTTGATTTCAAACCGTTAATGAAATACAGCATAAAAAGCATCTTTAAATTTAAAACCTGTTTTATTTAATAACTCTTTTACTTTTTTAAAATCATAAGTTTTGAAAATATATTTTATTAAATTCACTAAAAATCTTCTATTATTTTTATTGTGTAACCATTGCTTTTCTTTAGGGGAAAGGAATAATTCCAGTTCATTCAAAGCGTCTTTCAAATAATTATAATTATTGTACAAATAGGAGAAATAGTTATTGATTTCCTGTCCATCGTGTCGACGATAAAAATGAAACTCAAAAGGTAACATTACAATGCTTGTTTGCGACGCGGCTTTTAGGTTAAAATATAAATCTCCTGCGGGTCCATATTTTGGCGAGTAACCATGAATTTTTTTAAAAAAACTTCTTCTTACTATTGTTCCGCCGGGACCTACAGCCAAAAATGGTGCTTCTAACAAATGTTTTCGTATAGATGTTTTTGGATCAAATTCTACCATCTTATTGTCTCTGAAATAGGTCATCCCGAAATTAGCATTAGGATAAAGGGCCATGCACTTGAGCACTTTATCAATTCCATCAACATTGATTTTATCATCAGAATCAACGCTCATAATCCATTCGCCGGTTGCATAGCTAGCTGCCTTATTTCTATTTGCGTAATCGCCAAGATTTTGAGGATTTTGAAATATCTTTACCCTATTATCATTAATAGCATAATGCATGGCTATTTCTACAGTCTTATCTTTTGAACCGTCATCTACAATAATCAACTCCAAATTTTTATATGTAGATGACAACACACTCTCAATAGCTTCTGCAATATACTTTTCACGGTTGTATGAGGTCATTAACACACTGACCAATAAATTTTCCATACTACTTCTTCACTACACTTTTAGGGGCAAATAAGGCATTGCCAAAATCTTTTCTCCATCCATTTGAAACAAGTTGATATATTCCAAAGAAATGATACCCCCTAGCCTCTAACCACTCAGTTAAATCAGCAAAATAAGTGTTACGGTTATTCTGTCTTAAAAATCCAGTTTCGCAGTATATAAAAGAAATACTTTCAGAAGACAACATATCAACAGCCCCCTCTAAAACATTTAATTCATACCCTTCAGTATCAATTTTCAAAAAATCAATTTTACTGATATTGTTGTTTTTACAGTAGCTATCAAGGGTATCAATAGTAACTATTTCTTCTTTTGAAAAACCGGTATTATTCATTACATCGTCCTTTAATGAATTGAGCGATGAATTTTCATCAAAAAGTCGGATTGTTTTTTGACCCTTAACTTCTCCCAAAGCCAAATGTTCGAGTACTGTATTATTATCGTTACCAACTAATTTTTTTAATTCATCAAAAGGCCCTGAAACAGGCTCAAAGCAATAAATTTTTGATTCAGGTTCATTAGACCTTACCCACTCCCAGGTTTGACCAATATTAGCCCCTACATCAAACACAACATTAAATGGTTTATACTGCAACCTTTCATGAATATCAACAAACATATCAGTACCTACAGGAAGTGTTGATTTTTTGTGGATCCAATATCCGGTAGTATTGGTAAATAATTTTTTAAATAAACTCATAAATTTATTAATTGAATGTTGTTTACTATTCTGTCAGTTTATTATAAGTGGAGCAAATAAAACCTAAAATATGATGGCAAAAAAAAGACTGAAAAACTCATTTTGATTTACCCTGTGGAACTTTTTTACAGAATAAACTAAAACTCTTATCCAAGGTTTTAGTACCCATAAATTTACCAATAACTTTAAACAGGATTGTTGAAATTGAATAACCCATTAGTCGTGCAAAGTTGTGTAAACTCCAATAAAATTTTTCACTTAATGAAAGCAATTTATTTTTCCATAACTGATAAACATTGCTCAAATATGTTCTGAAAAAAACAGGCCAATCAGGAAAAACATTAAATTGCTTGTAGAGATGATAGTTAACAGTATATTCAAGATTAAACGTGTAAGAAAATGTTGAATGATGATAGTGATAAACAACAATTGAAGGATCAAAACCAATTTTCATTCCATTAACCAATGCACTCCTTGCCCAAAGTTTATCCTCGGCAAAATCAGTTTTTTGAAAAGGAATTTTTGACAATGCTTGACTTCTATACATTGCATTTACATCATCCCACTCTTTAGTTAAATTATACTTTTCCCGATCATTTAATAATTGATAATCTGCAGTTGAAATTTGCTTAAAAACAACTTTTGGATTTGAAAATCGTTTAAACCAAAGTGCAGGATTTTTATCTTTATCATGAGGCACCGCCTGCATACCGGTTATTGCCATTACATGAGTGTCCTTAAAATGTGATGCCATTTTTTCTAACTGATTTTTATCAGGCAGATAGGCATCCTGAACAGTAAAATAGAGTAAATCACCTGTTGCATAATTTATACCGAGGTTGCGTGTAGCACCATGATTAAAAGTGCCCTGCGGTATATTAATAACCTTTGCATTGTATAGATTAGAAATTGCAACACTACTATCAGTAGAACATGAATCTAAAACTATCAGTTCAATATCATTTACAATGGATTGCCCAATAATGGAATCAAAACATTTTTGCAAAGTCTGACCTCCATTTTTAACAGGAATAATAACACTGACTTTAACCATTCAGAAAGCAGATAACAAAATGTTCAAACTATATTTTTTTATCAAAATCCCAGTTTCTGGTGTCTTCTGATATTTTTTTGAAAGCCAGACAACTGTAATCAAGATTTAATTCAGTGTCTGTAGTGAAATCTTGTGTCAGAAAAACTTTACCCTTGTAAGGCACCAAATTGACTAAACCATTAATAATTGATTCAGCAATTTTCCGCTTAACTGATTTTTTATTTTTGTTATATCCCTTTAGCAGTTCATAATGAGGCAAGCTATTCATAAATCGGGCTACACGTTGTATACCGGGCCAACCACCACCGCAGTCATCCAATACTATTACACCATTTATGTCTAACATCTTATCAATAAAATAGCAATCCTGCATTACAATATCAAACAGTTTTGTAGTATCAATGTAAGCAAATTGTATCCGATGATTTTCGTAAAACAATCTTGGTAAAACGTCATGTGATTTTTGATATCTAATATCAACAAGGTCGAACAGATTTTCCTTTTTAATATTATGCTCCGGTACGCCACCCCATGGAAATGGCTCAATAACTATATGTGACTTAGGACTACTTTTTATTTCCTTGTGTTTTTCAAGTATAAACAAAGTGGAAATTCCGTAAGCCAAACCTACTTCTAATGATTGTAATGGTTTTACTAAATCAAATATTTCTTGTAAAAACAATCCCTGTTCCTTAGAAGTGTTTGAATGCAAATCAATCAATTCATTATTTGGCCCTTCCATTTTCATAGTTTCAAAAGCCACTTTCAGGGTATTCAACATCTTAGATTTGTATTAATTTGTTTATTAACCAACACTATTTTTTTTGAAATAAAACCTTTGATTTTAAGATTTATTTTTAAGAAATTGAAGAACCTTAATATCGAAAAAAAAATTTAAAATCATCACATTATTCTATCAAGAAGTACAAATGGACTGATTAATAACTGCTTCAAAAGATTCAATGCGTTTACTCCATGTATTTTGCAAACCAAATTGTTCGCAACTTTCCTTATTCATTTTAGGCAATAATTCATCTTTAGACAATTTTTCAAATAATTCATCCAATGAATCTATGTCTTCATATAAATAAACGTAATCTGCAAATTTTTGAGTTTCGCCATATGATGTCAATATTACAGGTCTTCCGCTTGCAATATATTCATATGCTTTTACAGGATTAACGGCAAGAACCAATTCAGTTTTTTTAAATGGCATTATCAGTGCATCAGCCAACATCATAGCTGATTCTATTTGATCGTGTTTTAATATACCTCCATAAATAATATTAGGATGTGTGGGCAATACCCCATCTGAAGGACCAAAATTTACCAATTTTAAATTGCTATGTTTATCTAGCAAATTTATTATCGAATCTATATCAAACCATTCGGAAATAGTTCCGATATAGACAATGTATTTATATTGTTTATCAGAGAATAAATGTTCTAGACCAATTGTAGAAATATTGATAAAATCAAGCTTTCGAATACCGTTATTTATAATGGTAATTTTTTCTTTTGGTGTTCTATATCTTTCGTACAAACGGGATTTTAAAATTGCGGAGGAAACAACTATTTTATTTGCAACCTGGCACATACCTTTTTCGTGTGCAATTATTTTATTCTTGTGTTGAATATTATTTTCGTAAAATGCTGGCATATCGTCCATACAATCATAAATAATAGTTCTTGATTTCAATAATGATTTAAAGGAATAAATTAATTGCTCCGGTACAGTAAAGACAACAATTTCTGAACGAAAAATTAACCAATTTAAAAATAATTTTTTCAGCCAAAATTGTATTGTGTTTAAAAATCCAATCTTAAAAGGCAAACTAAATGTTGGAAAACCAAACAAACTAAAATTAATATTTTGTACTTCTTCTGCCTTTAATTTTTTCTTTGAATTGTAATCATGGATACATGCTACAACTACATTGTAATTATCAGAAAGCCCCTGTGCCATAAATTGGGGTCTTTGTTTTATCCAAAACCACGACACAGGCATTATGTACAGCAACCTCTTTCTTTTCATTACAACACCTCTTCCAATATCTTTAAAATTCTTTGAGAGGTTTGTCCATCACCATAGGGATTTATTGCATTGGACATTTTACTGTACATAGAACTATCAGAAAGTAAACTATTCAAATAATAGTAAATATTTTCAAAACGATTACCTGCAAGTATTGCAGTTCCGGCATCCACTCCTTCCATTCGTTCTGTTTCTTCACGCATTACAATAACGGGCTTACCGAGACTTGGGGCTTCTTCCTGTATTCCACCTGAATCAGTAAGTATAATATGACTTTTTTTCATAAGCCATATTAATTCAGCATAAGGTAGAGGATGAATTAGATGAATTTTCTTATTTGACTTCAGCATGTTATCAACAGTTGTTCTTACGTTTGGATTAGGATGTACAGGAAAAACAATTTCAACATCTGAATAATCTTCGGTTACTTTCAACAATACCTTACAGATGTCTTTTAATGGTTCACCAAAGTTTTCTCTTCTATGGCTTGTTACTAAAATCAGTCTTCTGTTGGGTTGTAAATAATTATATTTTTTTTCAAGTTTGATTTTATCATTTTCCAAAATCTTCAATCCAAACAATAGTGCATCAATTACAGTGTTGCCAACATTCCACGCATTTTCATTTATTCCTTCTGTTTTAAGATTTTCTAATGTTATTGCTGTAGGCGCAAAATGAAAATCTGCAATTTTAGAAATATAAACCCTGTTAATTTCTTCAGGAAATGGAGAAAATTTATTGTGGCTTCTAAGACCGGCTTCTATATGGGCAATTTTTATTTTATTGTAAAATGCAACCAAAGCCCCTGCAAATGCAGTTGAAGTGTCTCCCTGAACAATAATTAAATCAGGTTGGTACTCCAATACAACTTTGGTAACAGAGGTTAATATTTTGGAGGTGATTTCGCCCAAGGTTTGAGCCTCTTTCATAATATCCAAATCATAATCTGGTATTATTGAAAAGAATTGTAGCACCTCATCAAGCAATTCACGATGTTGCGCCGTTATACAAACTTTAGTGTCATTTAAAGCTGACTGCTTAAATGCACTTATTAAAGGAGAGAGTTTAATTCCTTCAGGTCTTGTACCTAAAATAAAGAGTACTTTCTTCATTAATATTTCTTAATAATCAACATTGAATTATTTGTAAACAATTATCAAATTGGGCAATTTTATTTAAGCCCATTTTAAAGGGCTTTAGATTTATTTTGACCCAAACTTTTTGCTATTTGATATTCTCAAAGAATGGTTTAATTCTTTGTGCAATTACTTCTACTGATGCATTTTCAATAAAATATCTAATTGCATTTTGGCCACGAATTTCAAGTTCTTTACTATTGTTCTCAATATAATTAAGCAATTCAGCAAATTGATTGTTATTACCATACTCTATTATCCAGCCCCGTTCATTTTTACCAATTATAAGTTTCATATCACTTACATCTGTTGTAATAATCCCTTTGCCCATACTCATAGCTTCTAACATTTTTGCAGGAATCTGCATTTGAGTAGATGGAATTGGTGTTTGAATTATTGGGACTACATCAACCATTTTCAACAATTGAGGCATATTATTATTGGGTACAAACCCTAATAAATGACACCTTTCCCCCAACACATTTTTGGCATTTTTGAAATCTACGTTTTCAGGATCGCCGGCAAGTACCAAATGCCAGTTTTGCGCAGCAGGCAATAACATAGCTTCTAATACCGAGGGTAAACCATTGTAATAAACAGGTCTTCCTGCAAACAACATAAGTGGTGCATCTTCTGGTAGAGAATAAGCCTTGCGCAATGTTAATTTGTCTTCATACAAAGACGGATTAAAAACATTAGCATCAGGCCCATGAAGAACTATCTCTCCACCATATCTTTTTTGCAACGAAGTACAAACTACTGATTTATACTTTGCAAAGCGGGTAAACGGATGCATTAACCGGTTATAAACAGGATTAATAGGATAATATTTATGTCTTACCAATTCTTTTACCCCATTACCAATACCCGAATCCCATAACTCATTATCTTCTGCATCTAACAGAAGCCGTCTTTTAAATCCAAAATTGCTATATAACAAAGCCGGAAACAATGTTCCCCAAAGGGGCTTAAATGAATAGGCTACATCGCCTGTAGCCATCTTAGCAAGTTTTCTTCCATTAATAATAACCCACCGTATATCATGATGGCTTTTTATAGTTTTGTATTCAAAGGCATCTCTATATGGTTCATAAACATTGTCAGTATAATAGGTTAATCCAAGCACTTCCACATCGTGCCCTAATAGCTGAATTGCTTTGGCTATTGGTGCTGCCCTAACTATAGGGTTAGAAGATAAATGATGAACAAACAAACTAACTTTCATCTATATCTTATTGCGCCAGATTGGGGGTAAATTTTCGGTAATTTCTATTTCTCCGAACTCTTTGCTTTCTCTTGCACCAGCTTTTTTTACCCATTGTACCATTTTACTTAAACCATCTTCAAGCGGAGTTACAGGCAAATTATTGAATGCTGCTTTTATTTTAGAATGATCACTATAAGCAACCATTACTTCATTTCGGGCTTCGGCTTTTATTATAGGATGGTTAGGTTTATCTAATAATTTTTTTACCGCATCAGAAAGTTCATTAACTGTAAATGGAATATCAGCCCCCACATTATATACCTGACCATAAGCCGATGGTGTCCATGCAGATTCGGCCATTGCACCAACTATATCGCCAACATAACTAAATGCACGTTGCTGCATACCATCACCAAATATTGTGAGGGGTTTGTCCTGCAAAATCTGATTCATGAAAATGCCTACTACATTGCGGTACTTGTCACCAATGTTTTGAAATTCGCCATATACATTATGCGGTCTGAATATTACATAGTTCAATCCAAACATATGTTTCGCATTTTGCAAATCCATTTCTACTGCATACTTGGCAATGCCATATGGATCTTCGGGCATTGGAGTCATAGATTCAAGCATTGGTGTCTGACCTGCACCATAAACTGCAATAGAACTTGTAAATACAAAGCATTTCACTTTATGATTTACGGATTCATTAATTAAGTTAATACTACCTATTAAATTATTATTGTAGTTAAACCTTCTTATAAAATGACTTAAGCCTTCAGCAGCATAAGCAGCCAAATGATAAACATAAGTAAACTTGTAAGTAGAAAATATTTCAGCTAACAAAGCGGAATCCATAATTGAGCCTTTTATAAAAATAGCTTCGCTAGGGATATTCTCTTCAAAACCACCCGACAAATCGTCTAAAACTACAGGCTGAAGATGTTCATACTTTAATATTTCACGTACAAGGTGAGCACCTATAAAACCTGCACCTCCTGTAATTAATACGTTTTGCTTCATGAGTATTTTTTTAATAAAATAAAAAAAGACAATTTAGTTTATTGCCTTTTTTTTGATAAAAATTATTGTAAAACTTTTTTGATATAATATTCGTGAACTGCAGATTTGGTAACTTCATAGTTATAGGAATTAGCCAGTTCAAATCCTTTTTTGCGTACCTCTTTTAGCAAAGATTGTTTCTGATCAAAATTGTCAATTAAATCAAAAACAAAATTGCACATTCTATATGCTTCATTGTTTGGAAATACAAAAGCGTTTTCACCATTTTTCATATAATCTCTTGGCCCAAAACCTTCATAACATATACTTATACATCCCGCTGCCATAGCTTCTACACAAGAAGCATTAAATGACTCAAAGGTATTGGTGGCAATAAAGAATGTTGCATTTTGCATGAGTGAAGCAACTTCTTTATGTGTTTTTCCCTTTAAAACTATCAGCTTCCATTTTGACTTAAATATAGAAGTAAGCCCAGAAGGGTTTATAATTTTTAACCTATCACTAATCACCCGTTTTACAATTCCAAAATCCTGTTGGTAAAATTTAGGGAAAATCAGTATTGATTTTTCGCGTTCATCTAACAATCCTTCTTCTTTTAGAAAATATGGTGCAACAAAAGGAGGAATCATATCTACCTGTAACCCTGTAAACTGTTCTATTATCGGCATCATATGAGGCATAATACCAATTGCACTTTCAAAACCAAGAGAAAGATGCGTTTCGTCTTCCGGCATCATCTCAAATAAAAAAGAAGAGGCCTGAACAAAAAGAATTTTTCTGCAATTTAATTTTTTTAAGCCTTTAAAATTGACAGCCACTTCAGGAACAACTAATATGTCGGAGGGGTTAAGCGTAAAATGTTTTGTCCAATAAACAACAGGAACTTTAATGTCTAACCATTCAATTTTAAAATCTTTTTTTTCATGAATAATTGATGCCTTATAACCCAACTGATTTAATGCAAGTACATGGTGATATATAATACCTTGACCCCAACTAGGTGTATTGCTATCGGGTGCCATGTAATATATATTTGGGCTATTTGACATTACCAGAAAAAAATTTAACTAGTTTATTGTGAATTCTGTAACCCAATAACTTACGGGCTTTATTTACTTCATTATCTAAATAATAAAGATCTCTGTAATCATTCATAAAAGGGGCAAAATGCTCCTTCATTACAATTGCCCTCTCCTTTTCTATTAACTGCAATTGTGTTGAACTTATGCCTCCACTATCAAAATTGGCTACTAAAACATTTACATGTTGATAACTGCAATTGTATTTACAAACTGCAAGCACAAAAAAAGCCCAATCAGAAACTATTTTAAAGTCTTCTCTGTACAACCCCACAAGATTAAATAAACTTCTCTTAATTAATGTGCAGGGATGCGGCAATGAATTGATATAAAAAAATTTAAAACTTAAAATATCAGGAAAAATTCCATCCCGTTTTTTGTCTACATCCGAAACTTGAATATTACCGTATATTAAATCTGAAATATTACCAGTATTTATGAGTTGTGATAAAGGATTGTTCTCTAATAAAATATCACCGCTGTTAAGAAACAACAAATATTCACCGGTTGATTTCAATATGCCTTTGTTCATGGCATTGTAAATACCATTATCTTTTTCAGAAACAGTTACCTGAATTTGTCCTGCATATTTATCCAATACAGATTTGCTATCATCAATTGAATCGCCATCTATAACAATGAATTCAATTGGACAATAAGCCTGTTTAATTACAGAGCGAATTGTTTTTTCAAGACCTGCGGCATTGTTTAGATTGACCGTTATGATTGAAATCAGTGGGTTGTTCATTAAGCCTGTCAGGATTTTCTTTGTTGAATTTTATACAAAGAATACATTGCAGATGTTTGGTACCATGCCCAAAAAACAGAGAGGAAAAATCCAAGAAATTTGTCCTTATACCCTTTCAGAGTCCAAAATGATTTTTTGAATTCTCTATATGGTGCAAGCAATACATCTTTAAGAGTAGTTCTAACACCTAGATTATAACGATCTATCCCCTCATTAATCAAGTAGCGTCTGTGTTTTCGTATAAATACTGCCCAACTATTCATCCAATAATGATGAAGTACATTAGTTTCATTGTTGTTGAGCGGAATATCAATTGCGCTATAACCGGGCTTTAGTTTTCGGCCATAATGCACAATAGGATCAAAAGCAAAACGAAACTTATTAACCAGAAAAAATTTTTGATTTTTACCGCCCCATACTGTTCCTCTTAGCTTTGTATTCTTAAAGTAAAACTGCCAGGGAACCCTTATTGCGCCAATTGATTGTTGATCTTTAATTTCATTCAATTTAGCCAAAACATCATTCACCAAACTTTCATCGACTACTTCATCAGGATCAATAAATACTACCCAATCATTTTTAGTATAATGCACTACTTCAGTCTGTATCATTTCGCAACTAGGGACGGGTTTGCGATGGTAGATTTGACTCGCATATTGCTCGGCTATTTTTATTGATCCATCACTAGAACCCAAGTCAGTATAATGTACATCGTCGCAAAAACTAACAGATTGAAAGCATGCGGGTAGAAGTTTTTCTTCATTAAAACCTACAATCATTACAGAAATTGGAAACTTGTTCACTTAATAAAGCTTACAATTTTTGTTTTGCTATGATGATGAACTGATCTTGTAAAAAAGGAAGCTTCCTTGCTATTCTATACAACTTACTTCTCGGATGTACTAACGTACAATAGTTTAAAGCGTATGTATTAAAACCAAATTTTTTAAATAATTTCTTTAATCCAGCCGGTGTAAAATGCCAAAAATGCTGATCTGGAACCCATGCATACCATTTCTCTTTCCTAAATCTTGGAAGCAGTGCTTTGTAATTGGTTTGGGTAAGCATTATACTGCCGTTACCCTTTAAAATGGGTTTTATTTTTTCTATAAACGCATAGGGGTCTTCAATGTGTTCATACACATGAGACATCATAACCAAATTAAATTTTTTATCAGTAACCCCTTCATCAAAATAAGCATTCTTAACATTCAAACCTTTCTTTATTGCTCTTGTAGCTGCAGTTGTGCTTGGTTCAATACCTTGAACATTATTAAATCCTAATTTCCTAACCTCGTCTAATAGTATTCCTTCACCACATCCTATTTCAAGTATTTCAGCATCCTTATTAAAATTTTCTGCTATCATTTTTGCCTGCATTCGTAAAAGCATTTGCCAATCTGTATGCAGGTCTTGTATGTAAGTTAACTTTTCAGCCTTTTCCTTATTCTCCCCGGAATGAAAATCCATATTTTCATAATCAGGTATTACCGGTGGTGGATTTGTAAAGGCTATCTTACATTTATTGCATTCTAAAATTTGATAATCGTTTGTTTGCAAAACAAGATTCAACCGTTTATTTCCACAAAGTTTGCAAGCACCGTAATCAGTAATCATAATGAAGGATATAAAGCTGAAAACCATAATTATTATGGTCAGCTTTTTATTTTAAGTGCTATTTTATTAATTAGTAAATGAAATTTATCCCACTTACTCAAAGGATACATAATTCTATGAGCGTCTATGAGTGTTGGGTAGGGTGAATTGGTAAATACACCATTTATATATTTCTTATGTAGAAATTCGTTTTCTGCTCTATATTCTTTCATTTTGTAAGGATTACCCCATTGAGATGGATCCCTAAATATTTCTATTTTATTTTTTATTGCTAATAAGGATAAAATAGACTGATCGTGCCGATGATCTTTAAAATCTTCAAAATCAGATAACCCACATACATTTGGCTCATCTGTAAGAATACGCTCATCACTTGCAAAAAATAACCAGTCGTTTATTAATTTTATGTTTGCACTATTCTTTTGTAATGCCAGATAACATGCCGCAATTTGATATCCTTTGTGATACTGTTCGGTATCGCAATTCATGTAGTAGAAACAATCTCTCTTTGTCCAAGTACTGTTTTTATGATTGTCGTTACTAAATAATGCTATCCCATTTTTTTGTACAATATTAATAATGGGGGTTATATCATTTACAAAACGAGATCCTGAATCTACATAAAAAAGGATGTCGCCATCTGCCATTTTATTCAATCTATCCAGAATTATATAGGGTTTCCAAAGCCAAAAACCTGCACCCCTTTTTTGATTGAGTATTTTTTTATTTACTTCGTAAAAATTTTTTTGATTTTTTACCCAAACATCATCATAGCTATACACCTTGTCTACTCCATATTGTAATGCTGAATGCTTTAATATTTTTTGACTCCTGAAGTATTTTTTATCCGCAAAAGAAATTAATGAAATACTCACTTCTGTACTAGCTAATAGATAAGTAAATAATTTTATTAATCAATTTTCTTTATGACGCATATTTGCGACCAAAAATGGATGTACTCTATATTACCTTTTCCAAAATCCAAATCTTTAAAAAGTGATTGAAAAAAATTGTTCATATCTGCCCTATGATTTACCATTTTTACTGATGCATGATTTAAATCCATTCCAGGCCAACCGCCAACCTTTATATCATTTTCAAGATTTTCTTCGAGATATGTACAGGCAAGGTCTTCAATAATATAAAAACTACCCTTGGGCATTCTATCAAAGATTAATTCAAAAGATTTAATGGTAAGTTCATTTACATGGCTACCATCATCTAAAACAATTTTAATTTCAGGATGGTCTTTAAATATTTGATCTAATACATCAGGTGAAGACTGACTTCCTATATAAGTAGTTATTCTGTTTTCTTTAAAAGCAGTTTCAGGATTAATATCTAAACCAATTATAGTTCCATTTCTAAAATAATCCCGGAAAGTACGAAGGGAGGACCCATCTCTAATGCCTATTTCCAACATTTTTATGTTAGCAAATCTTAACGGTGAAAAATAGAGGTGGTAGATATCCAGATAGTTTTTTCCGGCAAATGAATGGTGTTCATTTACTTTATCTGTTCCATTTTTTTTGCCCCAATCGCTTAGAGTTAAAGTGTTATCACTCTTTTTAAAAAACGACTTTATTAAACTCAACATAAGTATTAATTTATTTTTTTAATTTATTAATAACCAACCATTCTTTTTTGCGTTAAAAACCAACCCCGATTTTATAGTTATTCCATCAAAAGCAATAACAATTTGATTACTGGTTTCACCATAGAAATGATGTCCGGGATCAGACAACCCAATTTTTAGGTGAAATAGGCCACTATTCATATTTTGAGGTAAATTGATAGTATAATCTAATTGAAAATCGCCCTTTGATATTTTTTTTGTAACACCACTTACATGCCCCGGCGAATAAAAAGCTAAGGGGTACTCCTCATCATCAAACAAATTAGCCTGCATTTCTATAGGCAGGTCTTCTTGTGCAAAACCCACAATACTAATATTTAAAACTGCATCGCTTTCCAGTTTAATATGATTGTTTGTTAAACCATTTATCAATATTGTATCTACAGTTAATCTTACATCTGTACTTTTGAATGCTATATTGTCTATACTCGTTTCTTTACTACCTCTGTTATAAATATCAATGGAATCTTCGATAGAACCACTATGTACAAGCATACCGTTTTCCAAAATAATACCTTTATCACATATTTTTTTTAAGGCTGGTAAATTGTGGCTTACAAATAATACCGTACGACCTTGATTATTGCTTACATCCTGCATTTTACCCAATGCTTTTTTCTGAAATTCCACATCGCCTACTGCAAGTACTTCGTCGACTATTAATATTTCAGGCTCAAGATGGGCTGCGACAGCAAAAGCTAATCTTACGTACATTCCACTGCTGTAGCGCTTGACAGGGGTATCTATATATCTTTCCACACCTGCAAAATCAACAATATTATCAAACTTTCTTTTTATTTCAAGTCGGGTCATTCCTAAAATAGCTCCATTTAGAAAAATATTTTCTCTTCCGCTTAATTCAGGATGAAAACCTGTACCAACTTCTAACAGACTTGCAATTCTACCTTTGATTTTTATATTACCGGTTGTAGGTGTGGTAGTCCGGCTTAGTATTTTTAACAGGGTACTTTTTCCAGCACCATTACGACCAACAATACCTAAGACATTTCCCTGTTCTACTTCAAAATTAATATCTTTTAATGCCCAAACATAGTTACTTGTTCCTTTTGTAGTACGGTCATTTTCTTCACCAATTTTAAAAAAAGGATCTTCCTTACCCTGTATTTTATGCCATAGTCTGTTGATATCATGACTAAGCGTTCCGGTTCCTACACTACCTAGTCTATATTGTTTACTTAAACCCTCAACTTTTATTACAGTGCTCATTTATGATTTATACTGGTATTTGAAATTTCAAATACTTTTTATGCTGCTCATTACAAAAGATATGTGCCGCAAAAATGGTTGTGATTGAATTTTGTTTTTTAGACTTTATTGTTTTACAAGTTTTGAATTTAAAGATTAAACGGTATCCATAAAACTCTTTTCTACCCTGTTAAATAATAAAAGACCTACAAATAAAGCACATAAAATGAACAAGGCACTGTATCCTAAACTGAATACATTAAAACTACCCTGTCCGAATATTGCAAATCTAAATGCTTCAACAATGGGACTTAATGGATTCCATTGTACCCAAGAAGCATAACTTTTGTCTTTAATAAATGAAAGCGGATAAGCTACAGGAGTTGCATACATTAGTAATTGAACTGCAAAACTTATCAATATAGTAAAGTCTCGATACTTAGTAGTTAGTGATGAGATTATAATACCTGCACCTAAACCCAGTGCCGCCATCATAAGCACTAAAACAGGTATCAGAAACAATGCAGTACTAAAATGCAACGGTGTACCCATAAATAAATTACAATATACAATCATCAAAACTAAAAGCAGGAACTGAATTCCAAACTTTACCATGTTTGATAGTACAACAGATAAGGGTAGAACAAGCCTTGGAAAATATACTTTACCAAATATACCTGCATTAGCAACAAAGGTATTTGAGGTGGCATTCAGGCAACTTGCAAAATAGTTCCAAATGGTGATACCACTCATGTAAAAAAGAAATTTTGGCTCGATACCATCTGTAGGAATATTTGCTATTTTACCAAAAACCATTACAAAAATAATGGTCGTAAATATGGGTTGTACAAAATGCCATATTGGCCCCAAGATGGTTTGTTTAAACTGTGCAACAAAATCACGTTTTACAAAAAGTACAAGCAGGTCTCTGTAATGCCAGATTTCCTTAAGATTAATGTCAAAAAGACTGGTTTTAGGAGATAAAACCATATCCCAATGTTCATGATTTTCGTGATGTAGTAATTCAGACTTAGGATGTGTAGATAAAATATCGCTCATTAAATTAAGATATGATTAGTTCAGACTTAAGGCTTGTAATAGATTAGACTTATATTTTTGATAACCAAAATATTCTAATACGCTATTATGATTGGGTATATATTTTTCTTTATGAAGAATAGTATTTCTAATTGCATCAGTTATTTCAATTTGATTTTCAGGGTCAATTAACTGACCGAATGATCCATTTGCAAGAGCATCCTTTGTGCCATCTTTATTACCTCCTATAACAGGAATACCATAATATAATGATTCAATAAAAATAATTCCGAACCCTTCTTTAATGCTCGGCATTACATATAAGTCAGCAAGCTCTATATGTGCAGCCAATTCATCATCAGCAACATAACCGGTTAGAATAATTCTGTTTTCAAGTTTATATTCTTTTATTAGTTTATCTATCCATTGCTTTTCAGCTTCTTCATATTTTCCTGCTATTAAATAAATAAGGTTTGGAAAATTATTTTTAAGCTCTTTTAATGCTACAATTACCTTGTCGTATCCCTTATGCCTGTCATGTGCAGAAAGTCTGCTAAGTGTTAGCATAATTTTATTTTGCATAGTGAGCCCATATCTTTCTAGTAATACAGGATTTTTAGATCTGTTATTTGGTTTTTGTAAGAATGGATCCAGACAGTTATTAACTACTGTGCATTTATTGGAATCAATCACATGAATGTCTACCATTTTTTGTTTGGTAAAATTACTTACACAAATGATAGTATTACACCTATTAAGCCATATACTTTGCAACCTGCTAAAGGGTTTCCAAACTTCAATTCCATGAGCAAACAAAACTAATTTTACCGAAGGTTTTATTAATTTGATGATATAACCAAATAGCAAGAGATTAGCGTGGCTTAAAATAATAATATCAGAGCTTACTCCTGTTCTTATGGCTTTTATTCCGAATAATAATTTGTTTGCATTAAAGGCTTTGTATACTTTATCAGGAAAATATTTAGAATCAAACACTGCTTTATCATCATGCATTGCATATATAAAAAGATTAGCATTATTATCTTCTGAATATTCATAAAATACTTTACCGGCTATTTTACAAACTTTTTCAATACCCCCTGTTGCTGAAAATATTTTAAGTGAAAGTAATAGCACCTTTTTTGAACCCATTTACAAGTATTTCTTAATTACTTTTTTGAAAAAAATGCAACTATTTTTTGAATAATGGATTTGGGTTTTTTCTGCTTTTCCGAATATCCATAATTATAAGACATGTTATAATTAAAACCATAACCATAACCATAACCATAGCCATATCCGTAACCATAACCATAGTATGAATTCACTCCACTTAGCTTAACATCATTTACCAGTAAATTAATTTGAGGAAAAGCTTTTCGAACGTATAATTCATTAACATACTCCATTTGTTTTTTGGGAGTGTAGCGTTGTCTAACCAAATAAACTGTAGTATCAGCGAAACGACTCAATACTTTGGCATCACTAACAAGACCTACCGGTGCAGAGTCAATAATTATGAATTCAAAATGTTCTTTCAAATAGGCAAATAATTCGTCAATTTTTTTATCCATCAATAATTCTGATGGGTTAGGAGGTACAGGACCTGCAGGTACAATATACAAATTACCTATTTTTCCTACAGGTACAGGTAATTCTTCTTTGGTTGCATCTCCAATTATGTAATTACTAATACCTTTTCTATCTGACAAACCCAATGTTTTAGATATTTTAGGCTTCCGAAGATCTAGTTCAATAATTACAGTTTTCTTATTAGCAATAGCCCATACTGCCCCAAGGTTCATTGAAGTAAAAGTTTTTCCTTCACCTGCCATAGATGATGTAACTAATATTACCGGGTTAGAAATACTGGAGATGAAATATTGGAGATTTGTACGTGCAACTCTGAACTGTTCTGCAATCATGCTTCTATCTTTTTCGCCAATAACAACCTCACGATCTCTCATTTTATGGTGAGATATTTCGCCGATTATGGGCATATCAGTATACCTTACAATATCCAATCTGCTTGTAACCTTGTCATTGAGTAAATCTCTTAGATAAATTAATAGAACTGGTATTAACAAGCCTAATATTAGTGCCATTCTGTAAATACCCGCTGTATCAGGGCTAATAGGCATCCACGAAGAAAT
Source organism: Segetibacter sp. (assembly GCA_043736115.1). Lineage (GTDB taxonomy): Bacteria > Bacteroidota > Bacteroidia > Chitinophagales > Chitinophagaceae > Segetibacter. The sequence continues at coordinate 41,193 of JAYTDC010000024.1, forward strand.
GGCGGGATCAACAGATGAAGAATTAGATGTACTACTTGCCATAGTAATTGCCGATTCTTCCCTTTTCTGCAATAAAAACAAGTATAGCTTTTCCTTTATTCCTTGTTGCCTGCCAATTTCATTCAGCTCTCTTTCTTTTGATGGCAATTCATTAATTTTGGCTTTTAATAGATTGGCTTCACTTTTTAGATTTCTTATAAGAGCATATTCATTTTTCCTTATATTGCTAAGATTCTCTATAATATTAATCCTTATTTTATTTAGTTGATTCTCAATAAAAGCTATACGAGGGTTTCCTTCTTTTGATCCATTTTTAAGTGCCCCTTCTCTTTCTAAAACCTGATTGTTGTAGTTTATAACAAGACCACCAAGGGTAGGATCATCTATACCAAGAGTAGAAGGCACTAAAGAATATTTGTTAGATGAATTTGTAACATATCTATCAAGCATATCAATAACCTGAAGTCTTACCTGCTGATCATTTAATTTTTCAATTTTACCTTTATATTCTTCATATTCACTTCCCCCCTGCATATTGATGTCAACTATTTCATTTCCCTGTTTATAATCCTGCAACCTTTGTTCTACCTTGCCAAGTTCATTAGTTAATAAAATAAGTCTTCCATCAATAAACCTAACAGTATTATCAACAACTTTATTTTTATTTTCTATGGTAGCTGTATTATAAGCATTTACTAATTCATTTAAAATATCCTGACCTTTTTGAGGTATTTCAGTAGTTATTGTAATACGTAGAATACTTGCCTGTGCATTTAGTTGTCTTATATTAAGCCCGGGAGCTATAGATGATGCTGTTTGAAATGGAGGTTGCCATGCTATGTTATATTTATATTCAGGATTTATGGCTGCGGGGTTGTTTATATTAATTTTAAAATCCCCTTGCCATCCATGTATCAATTCACCTGTCTGATACCATTGCGAAGAAAGACCAAGCACCTGAAATCTATGATTTTTATCGAACTTAAGAGTTAAAGCAAAAGCAATATTTGAATCTTTTTTAGTTACACTTTCATAAGTATAAAAGGAATTTTTATAAAGCTCTGTCCTTTTTAGATTACCTTCTACAATATATTGCGTGTTTAGTTGTAAGGCCTTTACAACCCTTGTCATTAGAGTTGATGATTTAAGTATTTCTATTTCGTTAGATAAATTAGTTTTGGATTTATAAATAACAATCTCGTCTAAAGCTTCTGCCCCACCGCTTCCACCGCGGCTGTTTTTGTCGTCTTTAATAAGAATGGATATGTACGAATTATAATTGGGAATTTGATATCGCAGGTATATATATGCCACCGAAATACTAAGTCCAACTGATAAAACAAATAAGGGTAAGTAAATGATGTACTTAAAAATTAGTTCTTTAGGACTAAGTTTTACTTTTTCATTTTTACCTGCGGAGGAATATTCGCTGTTTCTTGACACTTAGAAAATCTATTTAGAAATATTTAAAACTAAAACAAAAACTGTACTTATAACCGATAACACACTTGTAATTACAGAAAGGTTTCGCAGTAAAGCCTGATCATTACTCATTGCTTTAGCCTTTGTTGGTTCCACATATACTATGTCATTTTGTTGCATATTAAAATATGGAGAATTAAAAGAATTCATTGAAAGTAAATTTATTTGCCCAAATTCCCGTTTTCCATTTTTTTCTCTAATGACCATTATATTATCTCTTCTTCCAAATGGTGTAATATCTCCTGTTAAGCCAATGACTTCTAACAAGTTAACTTTTCCTTCTACAATATTTAGTACTGTTGGCCGGTTTACTTCTCCCATAACAGTTACTCTAAAATTAATAAACTGAACAGAAACAACCGGATCATTAACAAATCTGGATATAATTTTGGTAACGGTGTCAACTATTTGTGATCGCCTTAAACCACTGACAGTTAATTTGCCCAATTGCTGAAATTTGATAGTTCCATCTGTTTCTACCAAATATCCTTCTGAACCACCAATTCCATTATTAACATTAGTTCTGTTATAAGGGGCAATGGAAGCCGGATCTAATGCAGATACAGTAATTAAAAGCCTGTCACCCGGCTGTACTACCGGTTCATAAGAATTAACTAGGGTAGCAAGAGCTGAATCTTTTCTTTCGTTAAAGTAAATGGTATTTATCAACTTTGCTTTTGAATTGCATGCTATTGCACAAAACAATATTATTAAGTAAATTAAATTTTTAAAATTGAAATAACAGTGCATTTTCATCTGATTATGATTTTAATAATTACAGCTTCGCCTCCTCAGTCACATATTGAGTTTATTAACATACAATAAGAAACTTTTGAGGAGATTTCTATTCCCCCGCAAAACGCTAAAATAATTTAAAATTGATAAGGGAAATGTTTTGTAAATAGTAATTGTATAGGTGTTGTATCCACTTTGAGAATCAATAAATTTTATTAGTAGCAAATATAAATTTTACAACCCAATAATTTAGGTTACAAATGAAACTAAACGAAAAGTTTTCAAAAAAAATTGAGGTATAAAATTAATAATAATTAAAACTGCTTTTATTTATGCAATGTTGTTCATCATATTAAAAAAGCCCTACAATCAAATGCAGGGCTTTTCTTAATTTTTTAAAAAAAATATGAATAATTAATCTTCTACTTTTAATTTACCTTTTTGTTTTGCCATTACTTCTTCTGCTACGTTGTTAGGTGCAGGATTATAATGACTAAATTCCATGGTAGATGTTGCACGGCCACTACTTAATGAACGAAGCTGGGTAACATAACCAAACATTTCGCTTAATGGAACTTTAGCTTTAATTACTTGTAACCCGCCACGGCTATCCATTCCTTCCAACATACCACGTCGGCGGTTAAGATCACCTGTTACATCACCCATGTATTGATCTGGAGTTGTTACTTCAACTTTCATGATAGGTTCTAGCAATGCTGGTTTAGCTTTCTTTCCGGCTTCGCGGAAACCACCTCTTGCACAAAGTTCAAAACTCATTGCATCAGAGTCAACTGCGTGGAAACTACCATCATAAACACGTACTTTCATACTTACCACCGGGTAAGCTGCGAGAACACCTGTATTCATAGAGTTTTCAAATCCTTTTATTATAGCCGGAACAAATTCCCGAGGTATTGATCCACCAAATAAATCATTTACAAATTGAAAAGAACCTTTTCCTTCTTTCAAAAATTCTTCGTCTGCTGGCCCAATCTCAAATAATATGTCCGCAAATTTACCACGACCACCAGTTTGCTTTTTAAGGGTTTCTCTATGTTCTACTGTTTTTGTAAATGCCTCTTTGTAAGCAACTTGAGGTGCTCCCTGATTAATTTCAACCTTAAACTCACGACGCATACGGTCTATGATGATTTCAAGATGCAATTCACCCATGCCACTAAGAATAGTTTGACCAGTTTCTTCATCAGTCTTCACTCTTAGAGTAGGATCTTCTTCAACAAGTTTGGCAATAGCCATACCCATTTTATCTACGTCTGCCTGTGTTTTAGGTTCTATAGCAACAGAAATAACCGGTTCAGGAAAAGTCATACTTTCTAATGTAATCGGATGTTTTTCGTCACACAAAGTATCACCGGTTTTAATATCTTTAAATCCTACTGCTGCTCCAATATCACCTGCTTCAATAAAATCAACAGGGTTTTGCTTATTGGCGTGCATCTGCATTATACGGCTTATACGTTCGTTTTTACCTGTACGAACATTCAATACATAGCTTCCGGAATCCAGACGTCCTGAATATGCCCGGAAAAATGCCAAACGACCTACAAAAGGATCTGTCATAATTTTGAACGCCAAAGCACTAAATGGTTCTTTAGGATCGCAATGACGTATTACTTCTTCATCTGTGTCAGGATTAATGCCTTTAATAGCATCAATATCCATTGGACCAGGTAAATATCTTACAACTGCATCCAAGGCAGTTTGAACACCTTTGTTTTTGAAAGATGAACCACACATCATTGGTATTATAGAAAGGTCAATTGTTGCTTTACGTATTGCTTCATGAACTTCATCTTCAGTAATTGTATTAGGATCATCGAAGAATTTTTCTAATAATTTGTCATCGTACTCTGCAACAGCTTCAATTAATTCCTGACGATATTGGTCAACCTCATCTTTCATATCAGCTGGAATTGGAACTTCTTTATAGGTCATTCCACGACTTTCTTCGTCCCATATTATACCTTTCATGGTAATTAGATCAACAACTCCTTTAAAGTTATCTTCGGCCCCTATTGGTAATTGTAAAGGAACAGCTTTTGCTCCCAACATTTCTCTTACTTGCTTTACCACGTTTAAGAAATCGGCACCACTACGGTCCATTTTATTTACAAAACCAATTCTTGGTACTTTATATCGGTTAGCCTGACGCCAAACTGTTTCAGATTGTGGCTCAACTCCTGAAACTGCACAAAATAATGCCAGCAAACCGTCAAGTACTCTAAGTGAACGTTCAACCTCTACGGTAAAGTCCACGTGACCCGGTGTATCAATAATATTAAACTTATACAGTTTAGTATCAGGCAGTTTTGCACCTTGTACAGTTGGAAAATTCCAAAAACAGGTAGTAGCAGCAGATGTGATAGTTATACCTCTCTCCTGCTCTTGTGCCATCCAATCCATAGTTGCTGCACCATCATGCACTTCACCTATCTTATGGTTAACACCTGTATAATACAGAATACGCTCTGTAGTAGTAGTTTTGCCCGCATCAATGTGTGCTGCAATACCGAAGTTCCTTTGAAATCGTAAGTCCGCCATGACCGTTTATTTGGGGTTGTTAATTACTTATTTTTTTATAATCCTATTTTTCGAGGCGCAAAGGTAAGCAAAATTATTATGAGATAATATCGCACTTATATTTTATTCAGTGGAAATAGATAAAAAAAAGGGGCCGTCTTACAACAGCCCCTTTTCTAAATTATATTATAACCTACTTAATAATGAAGAACTTTAATTTCTGTTCTTCTATTTTTCTGTCGCCCTTCAGGATTATCCTTACCTTTTACTTTATTTTCTGCCAAAGGACGAGTGGCACCAAAACCCTTACTTGCCATTCGGGATGCTTCAATGCCTTTAGAAGTTACATATTCTACAAATGCTTTAGCCCTGGCTTCAGATAACTTTTGGTTGTATTCCGGTCCTCCTTTACTATCTGTGTGTCCACTAACTTCAATAGCCATAGTAGGGTACCTTTCCATTAGACCTACTACACTATCCAAAACCGGAAACGATTCAGGTCTTAAAGTTGCAGAATCATAATCAAAGTAAATATTATCTATTACAATTGGTTTGTCAACGGCCTCAAAAGGCTTTTCAGGTGGTTCTAGACATGATCTTGAACTAACTATTAATGTATCTTTTATAGAAATTTTAGTTACTTCTATTTCCTTGGTAAGGAATCCATCATGCTCTGCTTTTATTCTGAAAGGCTGATATTCATCCAATAATACTTCATATTTACCTTGTTCATCTGTAATATTATTAGCAAGTGTTACATTATTATATTCGTCCTGTGAAACTGTAACAGAAACTCCTGAAAGTGGTGCACCTGTAAGACAATTTATGATAATGCCTTTAACCCGCTTTTTAGAACGCATTTTATTTGCAGCAAACATTTCAAGGCAACATTCGGAATTTCTATCAGAACTGAAATAGAAAGTATCCATTAAATATTTTTTTCCAACACCAATTAGATAAATTTCATCTTTTACTGAATTTACTGGATAACCGAGATTAACGGGCTCAGCCCAATCTGTGCCAGAACCTTTACTTTGGTAAAAGTCAAACCCTCCCATACCAACTCTTGCATTGCTGGAAAAAACCAAAGATTTACCCGGAGTAAAATAAAATGGTGCATACTCATCGAGTGAAGTGTTAATGGTAGTACCAAGATTAATAGAAGTACCGGGTTTGCCATTTTGTAAGGTGGTCATCCAAATATCAAAACCACCTGATCCGCCCGGCTTGTCAGATGAGTAATACAATGTTGTTCCATCAGCTGATATAGAAGGTTGCTGAGAACTATAACCTTCAGAATTGATATCACCTCCTACGTTTTCAAGTACTGACCATGAATCATTTTGCTTAGAACTTATAAAAATTGAAGCAGACTTTTTTTCATTTTTAAAAGACCAACGGGTAACATACATTTTATTGCCGTCAGGAGAAAAAGTTGTCGCCTCTAAGTGTTCATTTTTACCCTGCGATAAATTAAGTTTATTTACTCCTGTGCCACTTAGTTCAGATTGATAAATTTTATTAGTATAGGCACTTTTAGCATCACCATCGTTATCGGGCCGGGTGGAACTAAAGTAAAAAATATTACCAACAATAGCAGGTGCAGATGTACCACCAGAACCACCATTCATCCCCATCTTATTAATATAATAAGCTTTTAAATCGCTTTTTTTCAACTGCGCACTTCTAAATTGCAAATTTTTCAGTTCCCTTGTTGCTTCGTCCCTGTATATATCATTTGCAGAGTATTCACCTAAAAACTTATTGAACTCTGTTTCGGCGTCATCAAATTTTGAGTTTGATTTAAGACTTTTAGCATACCAATACCTTGCTAAGGGCAATTTAGCAACATCATTTACTGCATCTTTAAAAAAAGGTTCGGCCTTTACATAATTATTTAATAATTGATAACTTTCACCTGCTTTATAACTTACTTCTTCGCGGCTTACTACCTGCTCTTTTTTTTGTTTTGGCTTTCCAGCAGCGTTATACGGATTAAAAGATTCTCCCCCTTTTCCTTTTGCTCCATTTAAATATTTTTCATAATTTATAGCGGCTGTATAATAATCGCCATTTTTAAAATAATTATCTGCAGCCTTTAAATAGTCAACTGCATATTGAGCAAATGATGAAAAGGAGCTAAAAATGACTACAAGAGTCAGAAAATATTTTTTCACAGAAATGGTTGTAATAGTTTTCATTGATGTAAAGGAAGGTAACCGGTGAATAAATTGAACTTTCTATTCCATTTTAAATCCTTACAATCTTGGACATACAAAATGCTCTTCAGGAATTTTTACAGATTTTCTTCCAATAAAAGAAATTGAAATTTCAAAACTGCTGGTACCGCGAACCATTTTGCCAAGATCTGAGGTGTTAATATCGTAACTAGCACCTATTACCATATTATTATGGTTAAATCCAACATAAGGTGAAATTGCATCGTCAAATCTGTAATTTGCTCCAAACAAAAAATCTGTTGAGGGCATAACTTTTACCTTTGCATAACCACCAACCATTTTTTCACTTGCTGTACCTTGTCTAAGATACAAAAGGTTTGGAGTAAAGGACCACATATCATTAATGTTGATCTTAACTCCACCATGTGCAGTAAAGCGCATTGGCAATTTTTCTTTGGTTGATCCGCCTGCAAAGGCATCCTCCGGTTGATTAAGGTGAGAAGCACTGAATCCTAAGTAAACATTTGCTTTCTGATTTGGATTGGCATCATAATATAATACTCCTGCTCCTGCATCAAAAACCATTGATTTATTCTTTGTTGGCAAATCAGAACTTGGATTAGGATTAAACCCTGTTACCGGGTTCCATTGATCTCCGAGAGTAAATTTAGAGGGATTAAATCTTCTGTTAATGACACCTGCCTGCAATGCAAACACAAAACGTTGGTTACCATTTACACCAAATTTTACACCGGTGTAGGCAGCAGAGGCATAGCCTGTTAAATAATTATAACCGCCATTACCTGCAGTTTGATTTAATATACTACCGCCAAAATTGATATTTTTTTCAGTAGTAATTTCAAATGATACTCCAGGTGTAGAAAAAGGTGCCCCTATAGAATTCCATTGATTTCTATAAATACCCGACACCCTGTAATCACCATCAAATGCACCTGTTAGTGCTGGATTTAACCAGGACGGATAAACATAATACTGTGAAAAATGCGGATCAACCTGAGCCCTTGTAATACTTAGGGATAATGTTGAAAGCATGAATAAAATTAAAAACTTGCATTTCATAGTGGACTATTCATTTAAATATTATACACAAAACAACTTTTTCTTTTTTATATCTATTTTACAATAGAAACATGCCCGGATATTGGTGGTGTACCATTTTTTACATCGATAATAAAATAGTATGTACCATTTGGCAGCATATTACCATTAAACGTACCATCCCATGATTTCGTATATCTGCCATTAGATAAATATACAGATTTGCCGTATCTATTGAAAACTTCCACATTACTTGACGGATAATCTTTCAGATTTGTGATTTCCCACTTGTCATTTATACCATCACCATTGGGAGAAAATGCAGTTGGTATTTTAAGTGCTTGTAAGATACTAACTGTCATTGTATCAGAATCTGTACATCCACCCTGACCTGTGGCTGTGAGCGTATATTTTCTGTTTGCAATAGCAGTAGTTGTGGGATTCAATATGCCGGAATTATTGAGTCCTGTTGAAGGTGACCAATTTAGTGTAAGATTGGGTGCATTTACTGTTCCCTGAAAGGTTATTACACTTCCTGCATTTACTACAAAAGATTTTCCCGCATTAACTTTTGGTTGTAGATATACTCTTATTTTCTGTGATGCAGTGTCTTTACATCCATTGGTATTAGTAACTATGAGGGATGCTGAAAATTCACCATATCCTGCATATGATTTTACAGGTGCAATTGCATTTGAAATACCACTTCCATCACCAAAGTTCCATGATGCACTCGTAATGTTGGGCGATACAGTTAAATTAGTAAATGAAACAGGCTTGCCCTGACAAGCAACATTAGGAACAGCTGCGAAATCAGCTAGAGGTTTGGAATAAAAATACAGAATAGAAGTATCCTCACTTTTACATCCATAAGCAGAGGTCACTCTTAATATTACATCAGTTTGGGATAATGTTGTATTGTAAATATGGGTGGGACTATTCAGAGTGGAAACATTACTTCCGTCTCCAAAAAACCACACATACGATAAGGTGCTTACATTTTCATTGTTAATACTTGATGCATTTTCAAACTTAACTAACCCATTTGGCATACATACCCCTACAGGTGCAGTAAATGAGGCAATAGGCAAGGCTCTAACATAAATAAATCTGGAAACCGGTAAACTAACGCAGCCCTTATCTGAAGTAGTAACAAGAGTTATTTTATAAACTGAATCTCTTGCGTAAGTATACTTAATTAGAGTGTTTGTTGTGAAGGTAGTATCAGTATTGTCCCCCAAATTCCACTCCCATTTTACTACATTGCCATATGCCACAGCAACCTGATTTCCTATTTGTAATGTATCATTGAAACAAATATTAGAATCGGGTCTGTTATTAAAAATAATACGTGAGATTACTGGTCTTGGATTTACAGTAATGGTAGATGTTTTTGTAGCTATACACCCACCACTGCTGGTAAAAGTATATTTAATGGTATGGGCACCGTATCCGGCCAAAACAGGGTTAAATAATCCTAATGTATCAAATACACCCGGACCGGAATAAGATCCGGGAAAAGCGGATGGTACACCATTGGTAATGGTGGCAGTGTTAACCGAAATTGTATCTGTAGTTTGACATACTATTGGTAAAGTTGGAAAGCTAATGACAGGTTGCAACCTAAATGTAGAATTGATAACTGTATCATCTGAACATCCATTAACCGTTATTGTCAACATTACAGGATAAGTTCCAAAAACATTATAGGTGTGGCTAGGACCCGATAATACAGAGGTGTTTAATCCACCCGAAGCTGGATCGCCAAAATTCCACAAATACGTAGCCCCTGTAGAAGGGAAACTTGTATTAGTAAACTGAACAGAATTTGTTGTCAGACATCCTGTGGGGTAATTAAAAGAAGCAATAGGAACAGGTCGTACAATTAATTGTTTGGTCACAGAATCTAAACAACCCAATGAAGAGATAAAGTAGTACGTAATATTATGTCCTCCTACTCCTGCAACTGAAGGGTTGAATATGCCTAATAATGTATCAGTTATTCCTTTGCCTTTGTATTTTGAAACCCCTGCTACGCCATTGATTACAGTTCCTGTAGCAATAGAATAGGCCGGCGCATTTGCACAAACACTGGAAGGAACAGGAAAATTAAGCTGAGGCTGAATTCTTACTGTTACCGGATTTGTTATGCTGTCTGAACAACCGTTTATGTTAACAACCAATTTTACATTGTAAGGTCCGGCACCACTATAACTATGTTGTGCATTCCTAATGGTAGATGTGTTTGATGCACCGGACGATGGCTCACCAAAATTCCACAAATATGCAGGAACCCCTGATGGCATTTTACTGGTATCTGTAAAGTTTACTGTGCCATTTGCCAAACAAGATGTTGGAAACGTAAATCCGGCTTTTGGCACCCCCTTAACGGTAATCGTTTGTGAAACAGAATCTACACAGCCAAGAGTGGAAGTAAAAATGAATTTTATAATGTTGTTACCCAAATTAGCTAAAGCAGGATTAAAAGTACCTGATACTCCATTAATTATACCTTGTCCCGTATATATACCTGTGCCTGTTACTCCATTGGTAACATTACCTCCTGTAATAGCATAGGGGGCCACATTAGCACAAACAGCTGCAATGGGAGTAAATGACAAAATGGGTTTAACTCTTACTGTTATTGAAATAGTTGTGTCTTTACTGCAACCATTCGATAGTACAGTGAGCTTTACATTATAAGGCCCTGATCCTGTATAAGTATGAGCAGGTGAAAACGATGTATTAACAGGGCTTCCGTCACCAAAATCCCAACTGTAACTTGTTCCTCCGGTACTAGCATTTGTAAACTGTACAGTATTATTAGGTAAACAATTGGTCGGAAAAGTAAATGATGAAAAAGGGATTGCTTTTACGATAATTGTTTTTGAAATAGAATCGGAACAACCTAAAGTTGAAATAAAAACATATTTAATAGTATGGGTACCAACACCTGCTAATGCCGGGTTAAAAGATCCCGTTGTACTATTTGTTATGCCATTTCCTGAATAAGATCCACTTCCTGTTACGCCATTAGTTACAACAGCTGAATCTACTTTATAGGAAGGTACATTAATACAAACTGAGGATAGATTGGGGTAAGTCAAAATGGGTTTTACTCTAACAGATAGGGAAATGGTAGTATCCTTGCTACATCCGTTGGATAATACCGTAAGTTTTACATTATAAGGTCCTGATCCTATATAGGTATGAGCGGGGTTCGTTGTGGTTACAACAGGACTTCCGTCTCCAAAATCCCAACTGTAACTTGTTCCTCCGGTACTAGCATTGGTAAATTGTACAGTATTATTAGGTAAACAATTGGTCGGAAAAGTAAATGATGCAAAAGGGATTGCTTTTACGATAATTATTTTTGAAATAGAATCCGCACACCCTAAAGTTGAGGTGAATACATACTTTATGGTATGCGTACCAACACCTGCAATAGAAGGATTAAAAGTACCTGCAGCTCCATTAGTTATTCCATTACCGGAGTAAACACCTGTACCCGTTACCCCATTTGTTACTGTAGCTGAATCAATAGAATATGCAGGAACATTAGCACAAACTGATGAAAGGTTTGAAAAAGTTAAAATAGGTTTAACTCTTACAGATACTGCTATTGTAGTGTCTTTGCTACATCCATTAGATAAAACTGTGAGTTTTACATTATAAGGGCCTGAACCCGTAAAGGTGTGAGCAGGAGAAGTAACTGTGACAATAGGACTTCCATCTCCAAAATCCCAACTATAACTTGTTGCACCTGTACTTGCATTTGTAAATTGAACTGTACTATTTGGTAAGCAAACAGTTGGAAAAGTAAATGATGCAAAAGGAACTGCTTTTACAGTAATTGTCCTTGTTATTGAATCTGAACAGCCAAGTGTTGAAGTAAATACATATTTTATAGAGTGTGTACCAACTCCTGCAATTGACGGATCAAATGTACCATTTGATCCATTTGTAATTCCATTTCCTGAATAAATACCAGATCCTGTAACGCCATTTGTTACAGAGGCAGAATCAACAGAGAATGAAGGAATATTTGCACAAACAGAAGTTAATAAAGGATAGGCTAAAATTGGTTTTACTCTCACAATAACAGCTATTATAGTGTCTTTGCTGCAACCGTTACCTATTACCGTTAATTTAACATTATAAGGACCTGAACCGGTAAAAGAATGAGAAGGGGAAATTGTATTGTCTACTGGACTGCCGTCACCGAAATCCCAAGTATAAACATTACCTCCTGTACTGTTATTTGTAAATTGAACAGTACCATTAGGTAAACAGGTAGCTGGAAAAGTAAATGATGCAAACGGAACAGGATTTACATTAATTGTTTGAGAAACGGAATCAACACATCCTAATGATGTAGTAAATATATATTTAATAACATGAGCACCAGACCCGGAAACTGTTGGATCAAATGTTCCGATGGTGGAATTGGTAATACCCAAACCAGAAAATACTCCACTACCAACAACACCATTTGTTACAGTTATGTTTGAAATATTAAATGCAGCTACACTACCACAAACAGGGGCAATAGGAACAACAGAAAAAATCGGGTTAACTCTAACAGTTACCGATTGGGTATTCGAATTTGGACATCCGGTTAGACTTGTAACATTTAAAGTAACATTGTAATGCCCTGAACCCGTATAGGTATGAGAAGGAGAAATTGTATTGTCCAAAGGACTACCATCTCCAAAATCCCAACTATAATTTGCACCTGAAGTACTGTTGTTTGTAAATTGAACATTACCATTTGATAAACATGTTGTAGGGAAAGAGAAACTTGCAACCAACAAGCTTTTTACAGTAATGGTTTGTGAAGCAGAATCTACACAACCTCCAGTTGTGGATGTAGCATAAAACCAAATTGTATGCGTACCAACACCAGCAACTGCAGGATCAAACTGACCTGTAGCGCCATTGACAATACCCGGGCCACCATATAGTTCTGTCACAGGAACTCCATTAGTAACAGAACCTTGGGTTATATTGAATGGTGCAGCATTTGCACACACATCAGTGAGTGGAGCAAAAACAACAGCGGGGGTTTTATTAAATATAGTATTTACCGTAGTGTCCTTAGAACATCCATTTATGGTTGTTGATGTATACATAATTGTATAAGGTCCTACTACTGAATAAGTGTGAGTTGGATTAGCTGCTGTAGAGGTATTAGGATTACCTGCATTCGCATTAGGATCCCCAAAATTCCATAGATGCCCGGTAACGGGTTGCCCATCTGGGGAAAAAGCTGTACTGGTAAACTGAACTAATCCACTAGCGGGCAAACAACCTGCAGGGGAAATATTGAATGTTGCAAATGGTTGAGCGTTTACTTTAACAATTTTGGCCGGGGCTACAGGATTACACCCGCCTGTATTTTTTATTGAATGTGTTATTGTAAAAGTTCCAAAAGAGTTGTAGGTGTGTGTAAAGGGATTAGAATTAAACAAAGTGTCTCTTTGGCCATCACCATAATCCCAGTACCATTCACTTGCAGTAACTGGTGGTATACCCGGAGTAATTGTAACAACACTACCTGTAGCTGTCTGACATAATGTATCTGGATTGACACTAAAATTAATAGTGTCTGACTTGATTAAAATAATAATTGTAGTATCAACATAACAACCAACAGAGTTTCCAATTGCAAATTTCACCACTACTGAACTATCACCATTGGTTCCACCACTAAAGTTACGAACAGGATTTTGAACACCTGTAACATCTGTTCCACCAAAAGTCCAGATGAACTGTTGTACTGTATCACCATTTATTATTGATGGTGCAGTAAAAGGAACTATGCCACATGAGCCTAATGTATAAGTAAATGGAGGATTGGCTAATACCGGTCTTGCTTTTACATCAAATTCTAATGTCACCTTCTCAAAAGGATAACAGGTTTCAGGGTTTGGATTTCTAATTAAAACATCTATATATTTTTTACCGGGAGTACTAAAATAAAAAGTATCCTTATTATTTGATGCCCTATAAAAATAAGTATACAGCCATTTAGAACCATTATAAAATGAATCGGCCGGCACCAAAACCGTTGAACCATTTCCTACAGTAGTGTCATTAACTGCAGGAGTCATATTCGGAATTCCTAATAGTTTCCAGGTTATTTGAGTGGGTTTATAAAATAAAGAAATGCCAAGTCTTACAGGTGTATTTACACAAGTATATTGACTTGTAGGGTGAGAAGTATCCAACACATTTTTTATACCAGGTACACTATTAATGTTATTAATATAGGTACCTGCATTATAAGCGTAACTCTCTGCGCCACCTTCGCCATAGGTAAGACCATTAAATGCAGAATCACAATATGCAGTAGATGCGCCTTTAGTTGCAGGTGCCCATCTTCTTGTACAGACTGTGTAACCCGGCAAATTTGGATGCGGATAACTTGCTTTATTTACACCGGCCGGCAATGAATTAAAAAGTGTACCATCAATTTTTAATGAACTTACACCATTTGTTGGAACTATAAGTGTTAGAAATTGCTCATCAATAGATTGTTGTGTGTTTCTATAAAAACCAACAGAATCAATTGCTTGTTCTATGGGGCTTAGATAAACCATTTCAGGATCTCCATCTCCACTTACACAACCTCCTCCCATAAACTGTGCAACCAAAATTGGGTTATCAGATTCTATGTAATCAGCTGTACTACTGGCAAATTTGTAGTATTTACCACCTGTAAGGCCTGTTAGTACTACTCCATTTCTTTTAACTATAGTCCCGGGATTTTTTATGGCTACTTTATATACGCATTGCATAGTACTCGCAGCACTGCTTGAATTAGAAAAGGGTGCTGTCAAATATCTCTTACCCCATGATTGTTCTGGAAATATCTGCTGCATATCATTATCCCTTCCACCTGTTTGACAAGGTGGCTCACCCCCTGTTCTACTGCTACCGGCAAATACTGCAATTGGATAACACTGCCCTGTATGTGTATCAATTGATCTGATGGTTGTTCCGGTAAGATTGAATCCCGCATCATCATTAGGGGGCGCATAAAGCTTACCTACCAATTGATAAATTTCACCCCTATTCAACACTGTATCAAAAGGTATTCCTGCAGGTCTGCCATTACGGGAGGGAACAGAAGGAGTAATCTGAATCCAGGTACTATCGTGTTGTGCAATAACATACATCCAAGAATAGGCATCATTGGTATTATTCTGATCACTATTAATACAGGTATAATTATAACCCCAGGTTTCAACAGGCATTAGCATTGTTGCTCCAGAGGATACAGATGCGTAAATGTGTGCATAAGCCACAATAGGTGCCGTACTTGTTATATGTATTCCTCTTTTCTTAAATGGGCCTTCACCACCGGTTCCGGTTGGTGGAGGAAGCGTATAAAGTCTTGAATCAAAACCACAATCTGTTGGTAACCCTTTAGGCAAAGCTCCAATAGCAGGAATACAATTGGGATTTTTAGAAACAACAGAGGCTCCCGCCGGCATTGGATCCTCAATAGAAATAACAGTATTTGCAGGTATAGAGTAAACACGTGTCCATGGGCCACCTACGGGTGGAGGAATTGCGTTACCGCTGCCTTCTATTTTTACTGTTACTATGGCAGGAGTACTACCGGTATAAAAATACAAAACCATTTGTTGGCTATTGTCATAACCCGGTTCCATATATTGATGATGCCCATATCCTACCCAAAAATCTTTTCCTTTATTGGTGAATTTTTGAGAATAAGCTGCGCTACATATTAATAGCAAGCTTACCAATAAACCTAATTTATTAAAGTTGCGCATAAATTCTTTCTCGATTGTTTAATTATCGCACAAGGTTGATAGACCCTTTTTTCTCAATTATGCTGCCATTAGTCAGCGTAAACTTACCTACAAATATGTAAACCCCAACAGGTTGTGGCTTACCACCATACGTGCCATCCCATCCGGATTTCATATCAGCAATTGTAATGGCTTCATATATTTTTTGACCCCATTGATTAAAAATTAAAAACCTACCATCTTTTATTATATTGCTATAAACCCTTAACCGCTCATTTTCAGGATTACCGGAACCATTTGGTGTAAATGCATTAGGTATATAAATCTGATCAAGTGCAGTCCGACCCCTACCTATTGTTGCAGTAATACTATTCTCACATGCTAATGCACCAAGACTAGTAACCCTTACTCTTACTGAATCGGTGGTAATAAGTCCTGAAATGGTTATTACTGTTCCTGTTTGATTTGCGGCGATTGTTGTCCATGCACCAGGAGGATTTCCGGTTTGCACTTCCACTTTATATCCTGTTGCTCCAGATACAGCAGGCCAGCTAAAGGTTGCAAATGTTGATGAAGAATCTACAAATCTGACATTAGTTGGTGCTGGTAATGCCACACAACCCTTTGTAGATCCAGTTCCTGTACCCGGGTTACTGTTTGGACATGGAGCAACACCATTAGCAACTACAGTTATTGATACCGTTTGTCCCGGATTAAGTCCTGTTACAGTATAGGTAGTCAACGGACCAGTATAAACAACCGCTGAATTATAGGTAACAGTATAAGTTGCAGCTGTTGCTGTCCATGAGAATGATACAGAAAACTGTGTACTATCAATAGCGGTCACTACAGGCGTTGCAGGTAATTGACAAACTTTAGTTGTTCCAGTAATAATTCCGGTTTCATTGTTTTGGCAAGGATTAGTACCTAATGCCCTTACTTGAATAGTTTGCGATTGACCCGGTGTTAAACCTGTAATGGTATGTGTTAATCCAGGACCCGAAGGTGTCACATTAAATGGTCCCCCATTGATAGATAGAACATATCCACCCGGAGCATTTACGTCTGTCCATGTAAATGTAAGGGTGGTAAGTGTTGAATCAATTAATATAATAGTTGGTACCGCCAGTTGTTGTAATGGTAATACAATTACTCTTGTTCTTGTGGAAACGCAACCTCCTGTATTTGCCTCTACAAAGAAGGAATCAATCGTACTTCCAACATTGGTTGTATAACTTGAATTATTTCCAACTACAGTACCAGCACTATTATACCATGTATAATTTGTAGGTAGAGGTAATGGATTTAATACATCCATAGTTACAGATAATGTAGGGCAGTTTCTTACTGTATCACTAACAACCTGAACAGAGAAACCTCCGCATATTGTTGTACCTGTTGCTTGTCCGCTATTACTTGTCTGACAAGGCCTAATACCCAATGCCTGTACAAAAATAGTCTGACTTTGCAATGGAGCTAAACCATTAATTGTTTGAGTTAGGCCACCTGTTACAGGTACATAACTTCCGGCAACACCTGTGAGTGAGTACTGATAACTTATAGCTCCGGGTACTGCTGCCCAACTGTAGGTTATAGAGTTTGAACCAACTGAAGTAACGGTTACTACAGGAGTATCTAAAATAGGTAATACAACATAGCTAACCGGTAAACGGCCTGAAATACATCCACTAAATACAGCTTCTACATACACAGTTGAACTACTTACTGCTGTTATTGAATATGTATCACCAGTGAATAGCAATGTTCCTCCTGTAGATGCATCGTACCAATTAAAAGTATAACCAGAAGGTGTTGAACTTGCAGTAAATGTAAGCGTTTGATTTATACATACAGTATCAGTTGGAGGTGTTACCGTTATGTTTACAACAGGACAACCTACCTGTCCGCAAACCGGATCTGAAGTATTTGTCTCACATGAGGTAGTACCTAAAACTCTTACCAATAAACAAACCTGTTGTTGTGGAGCAAGACCTGTAATAATATGCGTTAGCCCTGTAGGCCCGCTGCTTGGATCTGCCCAAGTGCCGCTACCTACCACCGATACCTGATAACCTGTTGCACCTGCAATTGCAGGCCATGTCCAAGTAATATCACTTACACCAATAGTAGCTACAGGCAGTGGTTTAGGTAGCCCAGGCAGAACTAGTGCAGTAACCTTTTTCCGTAAGGCACCGGTACAACCATAAATAACTTCAACCCAATAATTAATGGCTACTGTTATATTTGGTGCTACAAATGTATCATTGGTAGCTATTGGAATTACTCCATTGGCACTATCGTACCAGTTGTAAGTAGCCCCTGGTATTGGATTAAGTACAATAAATGTTGCAGATGAATCAAAGCAGGTAATTACAGTATCTTTTATTACATCAACTGATGGCCTTACAGTTACAACAACATCCCTTATGGTATCACCAATACAACCGTCAAAAGTTATAGTTCTAAGTGTATCGCGATATGTTCCTGCTGGATAGATTTTATACGGATCAAGAGTATTTGGCGAAAGAGTAGTGCCATCGTGGAAACTCCAGAACCATTTTGTAATTCTTAATCCATTTTCAGTTAGAGAATCAGCTTTAAAGAATGTTGTATCACCCTCACATACAGGCGACGTGACACTAAATGTAGGTCGGGGCGCCGGCAATACCTGTATGTATATCACATCTTCCTTACTCTTATCGCAACTTTCAATAAACTGACTCCAGTATTTAATTGGAATACCATAAACACCGGGTGCATCAAAAGTATATGTACCTGGTAATTCAAATACATAAAAAGGATCTCCATTTGCATTTATTATAGTATCAGTAGGTATTGCAGGATTAAATGTAATATCGGCATTTGGTGTTACAGGTACTGCACTTAACTGAAACTTAATAGAATCAGGAACTAATGGTACTAAAGCAAATATTTTAACTGGTGTATTGGCACAGGTAAATCCTGAACCATTACCACTCGGTATGCTGGTACTGTCAAGAATCTTTAGATTTTTAACCAATGTACCGGCATTATATCCATAACTCTCCACACTTCCTAAACCATAAGTAATGGCTGTATATGCAGAGTCACAGGTCACCCTTACCTGTTGTTGTGCTGCAGTCCATCGTTTTACAATTACAGTATAGTTCACACCCTTAAGACCCGGGCTACCATTTCTTGCATGTGGATAGGTATAACTTGGAGCTACAGGAGCTGGATTTGTACCTTCATATATCTTTAATGATGGCACACCATCAGTAGGAACTATCAGAGTAAGCAAGTTGGCATCTATACCCTGTACCGTATTTCTATAAAAACCAATATTTTTAATTCCCTGTACAATTGGGCTTAAATAAATCATTTCAGGGTCGCCATTTCCTGTACATGCCCCTGTAAGATATTGAGCAACAATTACAGGTTGATCTGCTTCAATATAGTCACTTGTGGAACTTACATATTCATAGAATTTACCAGCAGTATTTAATCCTGTAAGCACTACACCATTTCTCCTAACAACAGTAGCGGGGTCCCTAACAGCAACTCTATACAAATTAGGTTGCAAAGAATTTGCTGCTGTGCTGGCAGAACTTGGCGCTGTAAGATATTTTTTACCCCATGCCTGATTAGGAAAATTTTGTTGCATCATGAAATCTCCACCACTACCGCCACCGGTAGGACAATCTATTGCTGTACGACTACTGCCACTAAAAACCGCAATTGGGAAGCACTTGCCTTGTGAATTAGCTACCGATTTCACAATACTGCCAGACAATTCATCAATAGTTTGAGATTGAGCTATAACCTGAAAAAATTCTCCCTTATTTAAAATTATTGTTGTTGGCACTCCCGGAACAATAGTTGGGGTGCTTGCCTGTACAGGAATATTTTGAGTACTTGTTATTTCTATAGCAGTGTTATCATTGTCCGCTATAACATAAAAATAAGAAAAAGATGACAGACCATAATCCTGTGTTATTCCCAATGCCTGATAATCATATCCCCACACTCCTACCGGCATTAACATACTTGCACCTGAAGATGCAGAACCGTAAATGTGTGCATAAGCAACAATAGGAACATCACTTGTAATACTGATACCACGATCTGAAAGTCCCGGTGCGGTAATGAAAGCATTTTGAGCACCTGCTTTAGGAATAATGTCAGAAACCCGAACTGTATTTGCCGGTACTGAATAATTACGTACCCATGTAGTGCCATTTATTTTCACCTGCACATTTGCAGCTTGGTCTGCACTTAAATACAATACCATATCCTGAGATCCATTCAACTGATTAACAGGATAGGCTACCCAAAATCTTTTACCCTTATTTGAACTATCAATATCGGGTCCTATTACCGGTGCATATGGATTAACCAAACCTGTGAACTTGTCAAGATAGGTTAACCCTGTTTGACTAATAACCCTTTTGTTGAAATCAGCACTACTTGAGAACCCAACAACCCAAGCATTGGATTGAATGGTTCTACCCAAACCAATCCTACGTAAATCAGGAATGGAACCTTGCCATGGATCTATATAAAATTGTTGTATTGAATAAGGAAAGTTTCCACCACTTGAAGTTTCTACTTTAGTATAGAAATACATGGAGTCTGTACCCGGAGATAACACTCTCGGTGCATCACCTGAATATCTTCTAACTAATACAGTAGCAGGTGCAGTAGAACCCCAAGTTAGTTTCATTACTGTGTCTGAACCGTACATGAAAGTTTGTGTTGTATTAGGTGCAGGTGTTGCAGAAGGAATACCAACCAATGCTGTTGGATCTACATTTGGATGAAACTCATAAGCCCCCAAATCAGGAACACCTGCTGTCAAGGTTGTTGGTCTTAGGTTATTATTAAAATCATATCCATTTTCTGCAATCTGAACTCCCCTTCCGTGAATAGCCCAAACATCAGGATTATTTAAATTAGGTTGCAAATCAAGATCACTTACAAAAGCAGGTGGAAAAACTATTGAATTCAACTCCCAGTTATAAGCAATATTAAATGGCTGTAGGGTTGCGTAGTTTGCAGCAGGAGTTTGAACCTGAACTAATGTAGCACCTGCAGTATACAAGTTGTTATAGTTTCCTATAAAGTATGTTGCATTGTTTACATACAATGCTTTTCCTGCTCCTTTATTGGAGAATATATTATTCCTGATTTTTACATTAGCTGTTGTAGCAGAGTGATTGAAATAAGCAGCATAAGTATTTGTTCCGGTTGGAATACTCATGTTTACAGAATTGTTATAATAACAAACATCATCTGTATTATAACTGTGTAAACCATAAGAGTTTGTACCCGCAGTACTTATTGCAACAGTATTATTAATAGTATAACTACCAGATGAAGTATAGTTTACAAGTCCATAAACATTAGCAGTGTTGCCTGCACCACCAATAACTTTATTACTTGCAATTATTCCACTATCACTTAGAGGTGAGTTGCAATTAACTGTATAAATACCTGTAGCACTTCCCGTTGTAACATTATTGATGTTAACTGTATTTCTCAATACTCTATATGCAGTGTCACAATCAGTAGTATAGATACCATAAGCTGTTGTAGTAATAGGCGAAGTTATTGTTACATTATTATTTACAAGCCAAACCCTCTTAGAGAACCCGGTATAAATTCCATAGTTATATGTACCAGTTACCGTATTACCATCAAGTACTATTCCTGTATTATTATTTGCAGCAGTTGCAGTAATATAAATACCCGCAGATCCATTACTTATCGTATTGCCTTTGATATACAAATTACTAACTGCTGAAGAATATATAGCAGCGAATGTATTGGCAGATGTAGTAGTTGCAGGTGTGGTTATAATACAATTCATTACAGTATCAAAACCCGAAGTGCCGGATATGTCAAATACTCTACCAAAAGCAGTAGAAGTATTTACAACACTAAGATTACGGAAGGTTACATATTTTGAACTATCAATTTTAACGGTATAATTAGCAGTAGCAACAGTTGGAGCAAAAGTTAAAACAGATGTTGCAGCATTTGCACTTTGGAATGTAACTGTATTGCGACCAAAAGCATTTACAATACCTAAGCCCGGTACTTTTTTAATTAATACCTGTTCAGTATATGTATCAGCAGAAACATTAAAAGTAATTGGTCCTGTAATACCACAATTCATTTGTGTTATTGCATCAGCATAAGAGTTAAAATTAGCACCTGCAACACCCGCATAATTCGTTGGGTTATTCTTGTTGATTGTATATGAACCACCAACTAAAAGCAAATTCATATTTATAGAAACAACAGTAGAGTAATAAACTGTCCCGGAGCATATAATCTGCAAACGATAAAAACGATCAGGAAGTGATAATGTATTAAATTTTGGGAAGTACAGTGTATCACTTATGTTTGTCCAGTTGCCCACTCCATCCGGACTATTTTGCCAAACATAGGTAAGACCCGACGCCGAAACCGCTCCAGGTACATCAAGCACAATTGGAACGCCAACACAAATACCGGCATTTGGAACTACTGTAGCTGTTGTGATAGTTGGAGCGCTGCAAGGTGGAACAGTAAATTCAAACGCTCCCATATCAGGAGGACTGTTTCTTACCACATCAAGTATATCTGTTATAATACCTAACGATGTTCCCTGATTATCAAGGGGTGAAACTACTGCTCTGTAATCCTCTATTGAAGGATTAACGTAACCAGGATCGTAACTTGCAGAATTTGCATCTTGAGCAGGAGTAGTATTAGCCTGCCATGCACCCAAATCTAATCTGTTTATACCGTTGAAACCAAGAAAATTTTGAATACCTCCTGTTGAGTTAATATAAAGATTGTTATAGTCTGACTCTACATCCCCTTGTGTTCCCAAATAAATTACATGCTTGGTACCTGCCCCGTCACGGGAAATGGTTATCATATTGTTTTTGATAAGCGTTCCTGTACTAGTACCACTCTGACTAATACCACGGGAGTTTCCTGACGGGTTTTGACCAAAATTTTCTATTGCGACAGTATTGTGATAGTAATTAATAAAAGTTGATCCAATATTATTTAATCCATATACTGTTCCAGCACCGGTCATGTTAAAAATAAGATTATTAACTACAGTATGAGGATTGCCTGTAGCACCATCAGCATCGTCATGGGTTATTGCATATATAGTATTAGTACCGGTAGGCAAACCACCCATTAAATTATAAATCCTATTCTTTGAAATGAATGTTGAGGCGCTACCGGCTCCTTTTACATAAATACCATAAATAGTACTTGCACCTGTAAACCTTGCGGGCCTAGATACTCTGTTACCTTCAACTATAGTATTAAAATTACCTGAACCAAGGTATATACCGTAATTAAAAAAATCCTTAATAACGTTGTTTGTAAATACATTGTTGTTAATAACAGATGTTGTACTGCCAATGGCAACAATCCCATAATAACCACCAATAATTGTGTTTCTGTCAAATGTATTATTATCGCAAAGTGAGCTACCCGTACCTGTGGCACTTCCTGCTGAACCATTTATAACTATACCTGCAAATGAATTAGATGTAGTTACAGTATCAACTATTATTGTACACTTTCGGAAGGTATTAGAATCTGCATTGCTCAATAAATGAACACCAAAACCATTGAGACTGTCTGCTTTGGCATTTATTATAAGGCTATCAAAAGTAATATACTTAGTACCTGCTAGTTTTATCACAGCCTTTTGAGTACCAACATTTGAACTATATGCTATTGTATTTCCATTACCGTTAAATGTAATAGTGTTCACCGGTGAAGTGCCATTAATAGGGCCTAATATAAACTGCTCTTTATAAGGTGCAGTAGATGGTCCGTTCAATACATTAAATACAATTGGACCATTTCCCCTGATACCACAGGACATAGCATCTTTAGCATCGGCAAAAGAAACAAAATTACCACCGGACACTCCGGGTACATAGGTAGGTGTACCTAATTTATTAATGGTATAAGTTCCTGAGGGTAATGCTGCTATTACATTTAATTTCAAAGCATTAGAATATACAGTAGATGCCCCACAAGTTACAGCACAACGAATAAAAGTGGTGGAAGTTGCGAGTATAACGGTATCAGGAAGGTTTAAAACATTTCCTAAAGCTGTCCATGGACCTGTGCTTGCAGGTGCTGTTTCCCATTGAAATGTTTGGAAAGAACCAAAAGAATTGCCCAGTAATCCAAGCTGCATGTTTGTATTTTCACAAACAGTTGTATCTACCTTTGTAGTTTGATTAAATAAAGTAATACCTGCTGTAGGTGGCGCTACACAAGGTGGTGGCACAAATTCTATTGCACCTGCATCAGGCGTAGCACTTCTTGGAAAATTATAGATATCATAATCTATTAACCCTGCAAGAGATAAGGCCTTATTATCAAAGGCAGCATTTTGAGGTTTATAGTTTTCGTTTGCAGTATCAACATAAACTGGATCAACTGATGTGGAGGATAAATCGTATCCGGTAGAAGTTCTCCAGGCTTGAAGTGTGGCACTATTGCCAGTTTTTGCACCAATATAATTATTAGTTCCGTTTGCACTAACAAACAAATTATTATAATCAGATATAAAAGATACACTTGTACCACTTAAATAAATACAATGTTTCTGTCCTGTTCCTCCGCGGTATATAGAAATTAAATTGTCGTAAAATACAATACCATCAGCAGCACCTGTCTGCGAAAAACCACGGCAGGCTTGTGTTGATGTTGCAAGTTCATTTTCAATAGAAATGGTATTATAGTAATACTGTATGTTTGATGATAAATTATTTGCTATACCAAAGGTTTTTCCTGTTCCCTTAGAAGCAGAAACGATGTTGTTGATCACAATATTTTCAAATCCTGCAAGAGGTTTTACATTATCATGGTTAATACCATAAAAATCTCCGCTGTTTCCCGGTGCCCCGTCAAAAGGTTGTTGAATAAAATTTCGGCTTACGGTATCTAACTGATTGGTGCCTGTCATATGTACTCCATAAAATGCACCTACACTTGTGCGTGTTGGCCTGCTGATAATATTACTATCAATAATAGAGTTGTATGTACCGGCAAAATAAAAACCATATTGATAAAAATCTGTTATTGTATTACCAAGAAAACGGTTGTGACCATTGGTTCCACCGGGTTCAGTTCCTACACAAGTAACCCCGTAATAGCCTCCTTTAATTTTATTTCCTACGAATACATTGTAATCACATAATGTATTACCGGTTGCTATTAATCCGCCATCTGTACCATTAATAACAACAGCACCATAATTAGTATTATTATTAGAAGTGGTATTTGTAATAATGGAACATCGGGAAATAATATTAGAATCAGCATCTCTAATAAGCTGTAGGCCGTAACCATACGTAGCGCCTGCAGTGGCATTTATTGTCAGACTGTCTATACGGTAAAATGATCCTCCGTCCAGTTTAACAATAGCACGTTGACCCGTAGTTGTACCTGTAAAGGCTGTACCCATCTCAACACCATTACAATTAAATGTAATAGTATTAGTTGCTGAAGCACCCGGAATGGCTTTTAAAATCAATTG
>JAYTDC010000025.1:0-1817 GCA_043736115.1 Segetibacter sp.
GCTGGATTTGGGAAAAAGTAATTATGAAATAGCCAAGAAGTTCAAGGTTTCAGAAGGCTCTATACGGTATTCAATTAAGATAGGAAAGCTAAAAAAAAAGTAGAGCAAGCTCCATTAGAACCTGA
Source organism: Segetibacter sp. (assembly GCA_043736115.1). GTDB lineage: Bacteria > Bacteroidota > Bacteroidia > Chitinophagales > Chitinophagaceae > Segetibacter. Next base: position 126 of record JAYTDC010000025.1, read on the forward strand.
TTTTGTTACCCAAACGCCCTCACAACGCAACGCAATAGACATTTCTGCACCTTTGAGCATAGCCGCAACGAATGTTGATCAAAGGGCGGCTTGTGCTTTTGGTTACGGTGGCCATGTTTTAAGCGAGTTTACAAACAATGAGAGTGTTGACCACGGCGGCCTGTTGTTTTTCATCCCGGCCTTGGTAGAACACGGGCTATATTGCTCCAATAAATTCTTCACATTACCAGCCAATCATTATTATGGTTTTGATACTATCATATCGCTTCTAGCGTTCATGGCCTTGGCACGTATCAAAAATCCTGAACAAATCAAACAGCACAAACCTGGTGATTTAGGCAAGTTATTGGGCATAGATAGAGTACCCGAAGTGACTTGTCTTCGCAAAAAAATAAAAATCATTTCAGAGCAAAATAAAAGCAAAGAATGGAACCACACTCTAATAAACAAGTGGTACGATCTGCAACCCTCCCAAATACTATATGTAGATGGACATGTGCGGATTTACAATGGACACAAAGCCAATTTGACAAAGAAATTTGTGAGCAGGCAAAAGCTGTGTCTAGCCGCCACAACCGAGTTTTGGGTCAACGACGCCAATTCATTGCCCGTTCTATGTTCAATAGGCGAACTAAGCGAAAAGCTTCAGGATGCCATCCTAAACGATATTGTTCCCCAACTCGAGCAAACCAGTGTACTTGCCACACCTGTAAACACACAAAGTGACCAACCCAGACTCACGCTAGTTTTTGATAGAGAAGCCTACGACACTTCGTTTTTTAAAACGCTATGGGAACTACACCGAATCAGCATCATCACCTACCGTAAAAACGTCAAAGATTTATGGGATGAAAGTGAATTTAAAGAGGTTAATATTGAGACATCTGGCAAAAAAGATACAATGCTACTTTGCGATAAAAAAATAACCCTAAATGACATAGAATTTACCGAAGTAAGACGTCTAGGGACCAACAAACACCAAACCAGTATAATCTACAATAACCCTCATGAGCAGCCACACAAAGCAGCACTTCAGATGTTTGCAAGGTGGAAACAGGAAAATTTCTTTAAATACCTTATTGAAGAATATGATTTTGATAAAATGATACAATACGGAACCGAACCCCTCAATGATGAACTACAAGTAGTAAATCCATTGTATAGAAATTTAGCCCATCAATTGAAAAAAGAAAAAGAAAAGATGAGAAGAATTACATCCCAAATTTATCAGGCTCAAGAAAATTATCCAGAAGTAGACCCAAAAACACTCAAAAACATTGAAAAACTACTAACAAAAAAACAAGAACACAGCAACCAAATACAAGAACTTGAAGCAAAAAAAAAACAAACACCTTATAAAATCAAATTACAAGAAATGCAACCCGACAAAAAATTCAACAAACTCAAAACTGAAAGCAAATCATTTATGAATATCATTAAAATGATTGCCTATAGAGCAGAATCAGCCCTATATTATTGCCTAAACGAACATTTAAAAAACAACGAGAAGGAAGGAAGAATGTTACTCAAACAACTCATAAATTCGCAAGCAGATATTACAGTTGACAACAAAAACAAAAAACTGAATGTAAAAATAAACTCCATGAGTACTCCCAGATACAACAAAGCAATATCAGAATTAATCCAAACTCTAAACGATACCGAAACCGTATTTCCGGGAACAGACCTTGT
>JAYTDC010000026.1:0-28689 GCA_043736115.1 Segetibacter sp.
CAGGTTTGCCAAATGGTTTTCCAAACACATATCGTCCCTACGGGACTTTTAATTGGTGATTGGTTTTGCCTGTTACCGACATCCTGTGCCTAACGACACAAAAAATACATAATGAACCCTTGATTAGCATTGCTAATTATAAAACAAAGCATCTGACAACAATGAAGGTTATAGAAGTAAATAATACATCTACGGAAAAGGATTTTATTAAGGTAAATGTGCTGCTGAACAAGCAGAACCCTAAATACATTCAACCACTTGACAATGAAGTGAATGATGTTTTTAACCCGGAAAAAAACAAAGCTTTCAAATATGGTACTGCCAAACGTTGGATCATGAAAGATGATAAAAATCAACTGATTGGTCGCATTGCAGCATTCGTAAGTTCAAAATACATAAATCATGGAGATACCATCCCGGTAGGTTGCTGTGGCTTTTTTGATTGTATAAATGACAAAAAGGCAGCAACATTGTTGTTTGATACCGCAAAAAACTGGCTACAGCAATATGGAATGGAAACTATGGACGGCCCGGTAAACTTTGGTGAACGGGATAAATGGTGGGGTTTAATGGTAGAAGGATTTAACGAAGAACCTTTGTATGGCATTTCATTCAATCCACCCTATTATGAACAGTTGTTTGAGGCTTATGGATTTGAGAATTTTTACAATCAGTATTACTATACCTTACAGGCACACGGCACACTTGGCGACAAATACCCTGAACGGCATGCAAGGTTTGCAACTAAACCCGACTACAAAGCCATTCATGTAGAAAAAAACAACCTGCCCAGGTTTGCAAAAGACTTCTCAACAGTCTATAACATGGCATGGGCACAGCACAACGAAGGCAAAGAAATCAGCTACGAAGCGGCCCTGAAACTCTTCAACAAAATGAAGCCGGTGATGGACGAAAGCCTTGTATGGTTTGCCTATTACAAAGATGAACCAATAGGTATGTGGGTAAACATCCCCGACCTGAACCAATACTTTAAATATTTTAACGGCAAGTTTGGTTGGTGGCAAAAGCTGCGCCTGTTGTGGTTGCAAAAGTACCGGCATAGCCGAAAAATAAACGGGTTGGCGTTTGGCATTGTACCCAAGTTTCAGGCACTCGGCATAGATGCTTTTATGATTTACGAAGGTGCTTTACAAATCAGAAAAGAAAACAAATACGACCTTATAGAAATGGGTTGGGCCGGCGATTGGAACCCAAAAATGGTAGGCATTTACAAAGCCATTGGCGGCACCCAAAGCCGCAGAATGGTTACTTACCGGTATAATTTTGACAGGAGTAAGGTTGTGGAGAGGCATCCGGTGATATAGGGGAATTGTGGAGTGAAGTTATTTGTTGGTAGGCGTTGCCATACCAACAACGGCGGCAATTATGCGTCTGCCTGTTATGATTGCTTTTTTGTATAGCTAAGAAGCTAGCAGAAATTACAAATAACAGAAAAGCTTTTTGCTTCTTTATCCGGTTAGGCTCTACTGAAAGAGAACCGGCGCTGTTTACATAGATTGTAATTAATTGCAAAAATAAAAGATGTAAATGGAAGTTCGTGGATCCTTTAACCGAGCCGGGGTCTCTTAGCTAGCACACAAGGCTAAGAAAGAAGACCCCGGCAGGCAATGTCATTAAGTTAAGCAACCTTGTGTTGTAAACCCTTTTTTAAGGATGAGAAATCCCATTGATATTCATTCCGTGGGTTGCTTCCACGGCTATTCAAATAACTCTCTTTTAGGATAAGAAGTCCTTAACTTAATGACATTGCCCCGGCAGGACAAAAAATTAATCCCTGAGGCAGCGAACAGAAAACCCATTTTGCTTAAAGTTGCTGAGTCTGAGTAGGGTGCCAACGTTGAAGTCCAGGCTACGGTTCCAGGCGAATGTTGAACTGCTCTCCGTAGAACTCCACCAATTGCCGGCGAAGCCAACGTAACCGAATTCTCCAACGCTGTTACGGTCGCCTCCCGGCAGGCCTGCAAAGCCGCTGCTATTATCAGCTCCAGTATTAGGGGTTGTCCAATTAAGCGTTCCGGGTTCCTTCATTTTGCCTCCGGCAACTGAAGAACCACCTAAAGTAGTCTCCAATGTTGTCCACTCTGCATCGCTAGGGATATGCCAACCCTGTGGTGCCAACCCTCTTGGATCATTTACAGCATACCAATTGTATAGTTTTCCATACTTGTTACCCTGGATTGGATCATTATTATTATAACACCAAGCCCCTGTGGTTAATCCTGGCCATGCTGTGGAGTCGGTAACCTGTGGTATAGGGTCGCCGTTTCTGTAGAAGGCTACATCCAGGTTTTTACTCATCCATTTTTGAGTGCCGATCTGGATCGTCGGCAGTGCGTCAGCTGCCGGACTCAGTGAGACCCAGGCCGAGCTGTTTCGGATCTCCAAACTATTAGTAGTGGTGTTATAAATAATCAAGCCAGTAGCAGGGATTACGATGGCATTTCTCTCGGTAGTCGTCATTCTCGGTGGCAAAAAACCTTTGGTTGTACTGCTTAAATCTAGCAACGCGGATGCAACCGGTGTCGTCGTACCAATACCTACATTTTGCGCCATGCCAATTACACTGAAAAGTAAAAACCCTAGATTTCCAATTACTTTTTTCATGTTTGTTTTTTTTATTTTAGTAAATATAATGTTTGTTCTTTTTGCAGGTGTCTTCACATGCAAATCTACACATTGTACTGGGTCAAAAAATACCAATTATTACTTTCATTTTTATAACAAAATATTTGAATTTTAAATAACCTCAAATAAACTACCTCAAATATTCCCGCACTCTACCCGAAATAAACCCCTTCACACTATCCCATGTTTGGCATTTTAGACTGATTGGTTCTTCACTTTCGTCAGCGTCTAAAAAATAGGTGATAGCCTGTGGTACAGTTATCAACAGGTTTTGTGTGGCATATTTTTCTTTATGCAGTTGAATAAAATCTGCAATAGAATAGTGTTCTAAGAGAGTTGCTATGTCCCAAAAATCTTTTTTCTTTCCTCTGCCTAATATGGCCTGCACTTTCATGGCTATAATATCTTCTGTTGAAAACATTCTTATTCCATCAAACAAAAGTTGCGGCCTTATAATGGGATGCGGGTGTCTTACAATATCAATCTTTACATCATTGATAAAACAAAAGATGCCGAACCTTGGATTGGTTGATCTGTAAGAAAATGAACTAACAAATTTCCTTTCCAACGCTTTAATGATAATTTCATTTTCAAATGGTTGGTGAGAAAATAAATCAAGATCAACAGATATGCGATGACCGTACAACAAAGACAATGCTGTACAGCCTACTAATGAAAAGTCCATTAGTTCGGGCATGTTCATTAGTTCATTTAGTACGGAAAGAGTGTTGGGTTCAACTGTCTCAAAGTGTAACATCTGAAATCTTTTAAAGGTCGGTTTATGACAGCACTTGCCAGATACATGGTGATTTCGGGTAAAAACTTGGCGTTCAATAAGGCTTCCGTTACTTTTTCATCACCATAATATCGGCGGCAGTGGCGGATGTCGTCTACATCTCCCCGTTCAAAAACCCGTTCTATTACAAAGTTGGCCTTTGCATCGTAGTCTATGTTTTCAAATACTACATCCCAAAAGATGCGTTTGTTGAAAATGGGTTTGGGCTTGTTTGTCATGTTATAAAGGTATTGCAAAAAACAAAGTTGTAAATTTTTTCGGTTTTTTTCAAAGACCGTTAGGAATATTTGCTACTTATTCCAAAAACAAAAACGCCACACTCTTCAGCGTGGCGTTCTAATATCTAAAATCTATTGTCTACTATCTAAAATCTACTTATACTGTGCCATTAACCCCTTTGCCATATCTACCATTTTCTTCAATCCTTCTTCAGGTAGATTTCCTTTTTTGAAATCGGCTAATAATTCAGGCATTTTGTTGTCCATTTCTGTAAGGAAATGTTCTTCAAATTCCTTTACTCTTTTTACAGGTACAGCAGTTAGCAAACCCTGTGTTCCAAGATAAATAATTGCAACCTGCTTTTCTACCGACATTGGTGAGTATTGCAACTGCTTCAATATTTCCACGTTACGGGCACCTTTATCAATTACCGCTTTGGTAGCAGCATCCAAATCGCCACCAAACTTAGAGAAGGCTTCCAACTCACGGTATAGCGCCTGGTCAAGTTTAAGTGTACCTGCTACTTTTTTCATTGACTTAATCTGTGCATTACCTCCCACACGGCTTACTGATATACCCACGTTGATAGCCGGACGGATACCTGCATTGAACAGGTTACCTTCCAGAAATATCTGACCGTCAGTTATAGAGATTACGTTTGTAGGAATGTATGCTGATACGTCACCCGCTTGTGTTTCAATAATTGGCAAGGCAGTCAATGAACCTCCACCTTTTACCAAATGACGGATACTTTCAGGTAAGTCATTCATTTTAGCAGCAATCTCATCTTTAGAAATAACCTTTGCAGCTCTTTCCAACAAACGACTGTGCAGATAGAATACATCACCCGGATAAGCTTCACGTCCCGGTGGTCTTCTTAGCAATAAAGATACCTCACGGTAAGCTACTGCCTGCTTAGAAAGATCATCATAAATAATCAAAGCCGGACGACCGGTATCACGGAAAAACTCTCCGATAGCTGCTCCGGCAAATGGTGCATAGAACTGCTGTGGTGCAGGGTCACTGGCTGAAGCCGCAACAATGGTAGTATAAGCCATTGCTCCGTTTTCTTCCAATGTTTTCATAACACCCGCAATAGTACTTGCCTTCTGACCAATTGCAACATATATACAATATACAGGCTTACCTGCATCGTAAAATTCTTTTTGATTGATGATGGTGTCAATACAAATGGCAGATTTACCGGTCTGACGGTCACCAATTACCAACTCTCTTTGTCCACGACCAATAGGAATCATTGCATCAATAGCTTTGATACCTGTTTGTAGTGGTTCTTTTACCGGTTCGCGGAAGATAACACCCGGAGCTTTACGCTCTATTGGCATTTCGTATAGTTCCCCTAACAATGGTCCTTTACCATCTATAGGTTCACCCAACATGTTTATAACCCGGCCTACAACCCCGTTACCTACTTTAATAGAGGCAATTTTGCCGGTACGGCGTACAGTTGAACCTTCTTTAATACCTTCCTGTGCACCCATCAATACTACACCCACATTGTCTTCTTCCAGGTTAAGGGCAATGGCTTTTACACCACTTTCAAATTCAACCAACTCTCCACTACGTACATTATTCAATCCGTAAATACGGGCAATGCCATCTCCCACCTGCAATACTGTTCCAACCTCTTCAAGGTCTGCAGAAGCATTGAATGAGCTCAACTGCTGCCTAAGTATCGCTGATATTTCATCTGGCTTAACGTCAACCATATTTTTTAAATTTTCTTTCTCCGCCTAAGCGAAAGAAATTGTTAGAAATTATTTTTTTTCGACAGACAACAAGTTTGATTTTCAGAAGTGTTGCTTTTATTTTTCAATAAAATTTACACTTGATTATCTTAACTGCTGAACGTAAATATTTTTCTCAAACTGCTTTCTAATATCACGCAAATCTCTTTGAATGCTGGCATCCACAAGATTATTATTAAACTCCAATACAAAGCCGCCAATCAGTTCATCTTTTACCACTGTCTCCAACTCTATTTGTTGAAGTTTGGTTTCGGATTTCATTTTAGCAACAATTGCATTTTTCACTTCTTCACTTAAAGGTGTAGCAGTGGTCAATTTTACTTTATGAATTCCTTTGATTGCATTGTATTGATCTATGAATGCTTCAACTATTTCCGGAAGAAAAAATTCGCGGTTTTTGTTAATAAGCAATTGGTTAAATCGTGCAGTTAATTCACTTATTTTTCCTGTAGTAACAGCTGTAAGGGCTGCATTTTTTTTATCAATAGGTATTACCGGGCTCTTTAACAATCCTACAAACTCTTTGCTTACTTTACAAACAGCCTGCAAATACTGCATATCAGCATATACTTTCTCCAGTTCATTTCGTTCTGTAGAAAGATCTATGAGGCTTTTTGCATACCTACCTGCTAACCGTGGATTTTGCATATTAATTTGAAAATTTGAAAATTTGAAAATTTCTCAATGCAATTTTCACATTAAGCCATTTTCCAATTTTCTAATTAATTGAGTTTTACTACTTCTGCCAATTGCTTTATGTAATTCTCCTGCTCACTTTTATTCGCTAATTCGCGGCGAAGAACTTTTTCACTCACCTCTATCACCAAATTGCCTACCTGATTTTTAACATCAGTAAGTGCAGCATTTTTTTGTTGCTGAATGGCTATTTGAGCTTCTGCAATAATGCGATCGTATTCGTTCTTCGCTTTATCCTTGGCTTCATTAATCATTTTTGCACTTGCTTCTTTTGCATCCTTTACCATTTGTGCCCTTTCTTCACGAGCTTGTGCCAATAGTGTCTCATTCTCACTTTTCATCAAAGCCATTTCAGCTTTCACTTTATCTGCCATTGCCAATGAGTTAGCAATACCGGTTTCCCTTTCTTTCAATGACGAAAGAATAGGTTTCCATGCAAACTTTTTAAGTATGAAAAACACGATTAAAAAAGCAAGCAAAGTCCAGATAAGTAACCCAAAACTTGGAGTTAACAATTCCATAGTAAGACAAAATTTATAGGTCAACCACTAAAAGTATTATTTCAACTTTAGTTTTCGACTTTAGAGTTTTTTACTTTAAATTGTATTGTTGCATCCAAAGCTAATGCTCTGCATGCAACAATACATGCTTGTATATTAAACAAACATTGCCAATATACCTGCGATAACACCGAACAGTGCAACACCCTCTACGAAGGCCGCAGTAAGAATCATGTTTGCACGAATATCATTTGTAGCTTCGGGTTGGCGGGCAATAGCTTCTACTGCACCTTTACCAATCTGACCAATACCGATACCAGCGCCAATTGCAGCCAAACCTGCACCTATAGCTCCACCTGCATTTGCCCAGGGAGTTGCGCTCAATAGAACATTCAATAAATCCATAACTGTACTTTTATGATTTAAGTTAAAAAAAGACTTTTTAAATAATTACTGCATCATCGTATCCATTTCCTTGATCGTGTTGGTGATCCTGATGCGTATCTTCTATTGCCTGCCCTATGAACACAGCAGTTAGATTTGCAAAAATGAATGCTTGTATGAATGCAACTAATACTTCAATTAAGTAGATAAATACCGAGAAAGCAATGGAAATAGGAGAAAATCCCCAACCCACACCTACACTGATAGAACCAAAAATGAATATCAGCGATATAAGACAAATGATGATAATGTGACCTGCCAACATATTGGCGAACAGACGAATAATTAACGCAAGTGGTTTGGTTATAATACCCATAATTTCTACAGGAACCATAATAAATTTGATACCTAATGGTACAGGAGGATTTATTATATGTCCCCAATAATGCTTATTACCACTTATGTTTATTACTATAAAAGATATAATTCCTAATACACCTGTGAAGGCAACATTTCCAGTTACATTGGCGGTGCCGGGTATTAGACCAATGATGTTATTAATAAGTATGAAGAAAAATACTGTTAACAGGTAAGGAAGATATTTCTCATATTTATGACCAAGGTTTGGCTTTGCTACTTCATCACGGATAAAAGTAATAACCGGTTCTACTGCATTTTGAAACCCTTTTGGTGCAGAAGTTAATCCCTGACCTTTTTTGTATTTATTTCCTATTCCTATTAGTAATACAACCAAAAGAGTGAGTGACAATAGCATTTGTACCACATTTCGGGTAAGCGAGATATCATAAATTTTTACAGAGGCGTCTTCGTTAGATATTTTCCCTTCCTTTAAAATATAGCCATTTGGTGCTTCACCATGATGAAATGCAGACGACATAAAAACCGAAAGCCCTTTTTGAGGAGAATATAATATTACAGGTAGAGGAATAGCCACTTCATGTTCTTCACCATCCTTTCCTTTGTAAGATAAAAAGTGAAACTCATAAGCATCTAATACGTGTCCAAATATTACCTCTTTGGCATCAAAACCTTTTTTTTCTTCAACTTCTTTATGTTCCGCAGTATTTGAGCTTTGTTCATGTTGTTCCTGGGAATATGAAAAATTTGAAAAAAACAATATAAAAAGGCTAAAAACCGCTACCAATAAAGATTTTGTCCGTACAAATGACATGCTTTTTCTCAATTTTGCGGCGAAGATAGGAGTTTCACTCAAAGAGACAAAGAATACAGTACTATAAAGTTGAGTTTTTATTTTTCAAAAGCAAGATTAAAACATCATAATTTATTCATTTTAAATTATTTATGAGGCCTTAAAAATTGATTTTTGGTGCCTCAGAAAAAGTTTCTTTCTGCTTCTCAAACTGCATGTTGTACAATTTTGCATAATGCCCGCCTTTAATTAAGAGTTCTGTGTGGGTGCCCACTTCTATCAATTCACCACGATCCATTACAATTATTTTGTCGGCTTTGCGTATAGTGCTTAACCTGTGGGCAATGACAATAGAAGTTCTTCCAGCAATCATTTTATCAATTGCATGTTGAATTAACATTTCGCTTTCGGTATCTATGGAAGATGTTGCTTCATCCAAAATAAGAATGCTTGGATTGTATAACAAGGCTCTGATGAAACTCAACAACTGCCGCTGCCCAAGACTTAGTGTGCTGCCCCGCTCCATTACATTATAATCATAACCGCCAGGTAGTGTCATGATAAAATCATGTACATCTATCATTTTGGCAGCCTCTATTACCTGTTCCTTACTTATAGAGGGATTGCGCAGTGTAATATTATCCAATACACTGCCGGAGAACAAAAACACATCCTGCAATACAACACCAATCCTGCTTCGTAATATGTCCAGTTTATAATTTTCGACTGAAACATCATCTATTTTAATTTCTCCCTTCTGTATATGATACAATCTGTTTAGCAGGCTTATTATACTTGTTTTACCACTTCCGGTATGACCAACTAATGCAACAGTTTGTCCTTCTTTTACTTCAAAAGATACATTGCGCAGCACATACTGTTCTGCTGTATAAGCAAACCAGACTTTATCAAAACTGACTTTCCCTTTTATGGTTAGTGGGGCATATGTGCCCTCGGTTGATATAAAATCAGGATTGTCGAGTACTTTGAATACCCTTTCACTTGCTACAAGACCCATTTGTATCACATTAAACTTATCAGCAATTACCCGTAGTGGCCTAAATATTTGGTTTAGGTAAAGAATGAAAGCCACCAACAACCCGGCATCCAGGTTTTTGCCAGCAATCCACCAAACCAATAAACCCATACTTAATGCCAGAATAACTTCCACCACGGGAAAGAATATAGAATAAGCAAAGATGGCATGTACATTGGCCTTGCGGTGTTCCCGGTTTATTTTTTGGAATTTGCCAAACTCACGGTCTTCGGCGGTAAAAGCCTGCACTATCTGCATTCCGGTGATGTGTTCCTGCACAAAAGCATTAAGTGCTGCTACAGCATTTCTTACCCTCAAAAAAGATTTGTTGACACTTTCTTTAAAATAATAAGTAGCAACTATAAGAATAGGAAATGGTATAATGCTCACTAAGGTTAACTGCCAGTCGCTGTACAACATTATAGCCAGCGTAAATATTATGGACAGTAAATCTGAAATAATAGGAATAAGCCCGTCTGAAAAAATATCGTTGATACTCTCAATATCGTTTATGGTACGGGTAGTGAGGGTTCCGATAGGTGTTTTGTCAAATTGAGAAAGATTCAAGCCCATGATTTTTTGATAAACCTGCACCCTGATATCCTTAATTACGCTCTGCCCCAACCATGAAGTAAGGAATGAAAAAATAAATCTTAAAGCCGTTTCCAAAAACAAAAACACAATCTGAAAAATGGTAACCGCAATGATAAATCGGGTTGCATCTGAAAGGTCTGTATTAAACAATAAGAATTTTAGCCATGCGGGGGCATGAATTGCCTTGCCTGTAGCTACATTGACCGTAAGATTTATTAAAAAGGGCCTTACAGGTGATAGCACGGCCAATAAAACAGATAGTAAAACGCTTAAAATAAAAAATGATCTGTAGGGCCGGACAAACCTGAAAACTCTGCCCAAAAGCGAAATATTGAATCCTTTCTTTTTTACATCATCCGCCATAGGGTGCAAAAGTAGGGTGAATGTGTGATGTCTGATTTATTGATATCTGTATTTTCAGAGTAAAATTTTCTTAAGAATATAGCTAAATCTGAAATAATTAAACATTATCCCTTTAAGTATTTCGGCTTCCTCACTATTACCTCTGAACCTTTTGCAAGAAAAACTGAATGGGGTTTTACATTTTGAATAAACGGAACAAACTCCTGTCCATATAGTTTTGCTACATCACAATTCAATTCAAAATTCTTTACGGGATACACTTGCCAACGTGGATGCTCAACACCATATTCAATAGTGGTATTTTTGTTTAATTGATTGTAACCAAAGTAATGTTCAAAAATATATTCTTCAGCACTTCCTATTGCAATATTTTGCAGAACGTTTTCAGCTTCAACCGATATTAGATTCCAGGGGTGAAATGGCTTCTTCCATACATAATCAACTTTAATTACACCATCTGCTTCCTTTATTTTGTGACGCATTCGGGCTGTACTGTAATGCTCATTATATAGTGTATTTGCCATTAATGCAATAACCGGCTTGGGTACAATTTCTGAAACAAAACCTACACCTCTTTTCGAATTATTACCATCAATGTGCTTTACATAATACCTAAGGTTAACCTCTTCAAAATTTGTATGCATTGGCCATTTTACTCCAAACACTTTTGTGTTGTTAAATAAAAAGCCAACAATACTCACCAAAGCCTTACCCTCGAAATAATCAACTTCAGTATAAGGTGGTAAATGCCTTTGCAAGATGGCCGGATCAACTTCGTAATTAATCATGGCGAGGTATTGCCAGGTTGCGGAGAGAAATGTTTTAGGGAGGGGCATGCTTGAAGACATAAATAGAATAACAAATACCCCTGATAATTGTTTACCTATCTGACTGAAATATGATTTTAGGGTTGAACATTTGCTCTGAACTTTTTTATTCGTTTAACTAATCAACCTGGTAAACTAATATACTTTATAGTTACTTATTTTTGCGCTTATGCAAAAGCAGGTTTTGGTAATTAAATTGGGTACGGCAGTTATTACAGATAAAGAAGGAATTATTAGCCTCAATATCATAAAAAAAGTAGCGAAGAATATTGCAACGTTAGCAACAAAATACAATGTAGTTTTGGTAAGTAGCGGCGCGGTAGGAAGCGGCAAAGCATTTATTAAGAACTACAAAGGAACACTTACAGAAAGAAAAGCTGCGGCAGCAGTCGGCAATCCTGTTCTGATCAATCTTTATCAAAAATATTTTTCCCAATATAAAATCCCGGTTGCGCAGGCATTGTGCGAACGCCATCATTTTAGTAACCGTGTACAATTTCTTCAATTAAAAGAAACCTTTGCAGCTTTCTGGAACAACAATATCATCCCGATTGTGAATGAAAATGATTTGGTAAGTAATGTAGAATTAAAATTTTCTGACAATGACGAACTGGCAACTTTAATTGCAATAGGTTTCAATGCGGAAACGCTCATTATCTGTACCTCTGTAGGAGGATTTATGAACCATGAAAAGAAAATCATTCCGCAGGTTAATAAGATAGATGAAAGAGTAATGGGTTATGTAAGCAAAGATAAAAGCAGTGTCGGTTTAGGAGGTATGATTTCAAAAATAACTTTTGCCCGGCTAGCCGTTTCTCTTGGTATAAGGGTTATCATTTGTGGACTTAATCACAAAGAACCATTTGCAGCTGCAATGTCGGGTAATAATGGTACTATTTTTAAAGCACAATCCAGCAATTTAAAAGCAAGGCAAAAATGGCTGGTTAGCGGGTCTATCACATTAGGCAGTATGAGTATAGATGCAGGTGCGGTAAAAGCATTAAATCAAGGTCGCAGTCTGTTAACAGTTGGTATAAAAAATGTCCTTGGTAACTTTGGCATTGGCGAAGTAGTACAGTTGATGGATGAGGAGAAAAATATTATCGGCGTTGCAAAATCAAAAATATCAGCTGATGAAGTTTTACAAAGACTATCAGAAAAAAATACCCTTGCAGCACATGCCAATGACATTGTTGTTTTCTGATTTAACCAAATTATAGGATCAGCAAATACCACTTTTTTTACGAACCAATTATTTGTAACTTTTACAAAAAATGAAAAATATAGAACCCTTTATTATTGCCACTTACAAAGCTGCTTCCAATCTTAGAAATGTCAGCGACAATAACATAAAAAAAACATTATTGTCATTAGCCAATCTGTTAGAATCAAACTCCACAATTTTGCTGAAAGCAAATGCTAAAGACATTGCGAAGCAACCAATTGATAACCCCAACAATGACCGTTTGTTGCTAACACAACAGCGGATTAATAATATTGCAAAAAGTATAAGAAACATAAGCAAACTACCGAATCCATCTAACAAAGTATTGGAGAAACGAACACTTGCAAATGGTTTAAAACTAGAGAAAATAGCAGTGCCACTTGGTATTGTAGGAGCCATTTTTGAATCAAGGCCAAATGTAACTTTTGATATTGCAGCATTGTGCATAAGAAGTCAAAATGGCTGCCTCCTCAAAGGCAGCATAGATGCTGACGAAACTAACAAAATCGCTATAAAAATTATCAAAAAAGCACTGAAAGAAAATGAAATAAATCCTGCGTGTGTAACACTATTACCGTCAGAACGGGAGGTTGTTAACCAACTCTTTACTGCTACAAGATTTATTGATGTTATAATACCACGTGGTTCAGAAAGCCTGATACAGTTTGTACGAAAAAACAGTCTTGTGCCAGTTATTGAAACCGGAGCAGGGGTGTGCCATATTTATGTTGAGAAAGATGCGGACATAGACAAAGCCGTGAAGATTGTTGTGAATGCTAAAGTATCAAGACCATCGGTATGCAATGCTGTTGATACTATATTAATTGATGAAAGGATAGCCCCTCTATTTCTAGAAAAATTAGGACTCGAATTTAAGGGACATCATGTGAGTATATATGCTGACTTAAAGGCCTATCGCTTACTCAAAAATTATCCTTATTTGTACAAAGCCACAAAATCAGATTTTGGCCGGGAATATTTAAGTCTTAAATGCTCAATTAAAGTAGTAAAGCATATTGATGAAGCATTTGCGCACATTCAAGAGTATTCAACCAAACATTCGGAAGCAATTATATCCAAAAATAAAAAACAGTGCGAACGATTTCTTCACGAAGTGGATGCGGCAGCAGTATACTCTAATGCTTCTACACGATTTACAGATGGTGAAGAATTTGGCCTTGGCGCTGAAATCGGCATTTCCACCCAAAAGCTTCATGCCCGTGGACCTTTTGCATTAGAAAAATTAGTTACTGAAAAATGGATTATCAAAGGCAATGGACAAGTGAGGTAAGGATATTTTTCGGTTGAATATAAGAATTCTAATGAAGTACAAATGTTGCTTCAAAAACTTAATACTTTACACCTAACACTTCACACTTAAAAAACCTACCCTGCTCCTTCCATCATAACTCTATTGTAAGCCATTATAAATAAAGCTCCCAGATTTTTATAAGGAGGAATATAATCTTCAAACAATGCATTTCCTTTTAAAGATTTACTTAACCCCTTCCACATCTCGGGCCAATTGATGTCTTTGCCTTGGCGCAGGGTTTCTGTAATAGCCATAATCAGGGGTTCATTTACACTACCGCTACCTACCTGCTTACTTGCAATAATGTGTGCATAAGGACTAATACCCAAAACCCTATTTACGTTTTGAAAACCCCCACAGCTTCCTAACAATACAATTTTAACCAAAGGGACCAACTGTTGTATGGTACTTGATACATGATAACTGTGTCCGCGATGAATGATAATAGATGGATCCACTTCCTGTTCTATGAGATAGTCATTTAGATCTTGTTGAGCTTTTTCATCAAGGCCCAATTTTTCATCCAACGCCTTATTACTGTAGATTGTAATGGGTGTTCCTTTTGTTGAGGTAACCTCTAACCATTCAGACTTTTCAGTAATTTTCCAATTGGGTATTCTGAATGAGGATTTGAATTTTGCATATTGCCATGCCCCATCCTGATCACCATAAAAAAACTGCTGAATTATTATTTTATTTTTCTCTGTACGCAACTCTGCATTGTTAACAGAAAAAATTGGTGGTATTCCAAATTTCTCCGAAAGGTTTGTTTTATTGGTTGTATCAAGACTTAGAAATATGGTATTCATTAAGTCATAAATAGCATAACCTCTCTTGTTCGTTTCTTTATTTTCCTGTGTAATGTTTGATTGCACTTCTTCCAAAATAAGTTTGCGCAAGGCAGGGTCAGATATACTTGCATAGCTATCAGCCACATCAACTGCATCTTCCAGACTGCGTGTTTTATCCAGGCCTGCGGCAAATGAACGCATCAATATTTCTGCATTGCCCTTGTTCATTCTTTTTAGAAAATCATCGAGCTTGTTATAATTAGCAGCCATTTTGATAAACTTTTTAAAATGGTCAAAGTTTACCGACAACAAAAGTGTATCACCATGCGGATTTTTTAACCTTTGAAAAATACGGTCATATACTTTGAGGTAACTACTGGTGTATATTTCATTTTCGCCCATAACACACAAGTAGTACAACTCCTGCGGGTTAAGGGTTTCTACTTGTTTCATCCTGATATTATCAGGCGAATCATGCAGGCCGTTGATGATGTTGATAAATTCATCCAATGCCTTTTGTCTAAGCATATCCGTAAGCGCTTCCATAGCCATAGGGGTGTCCCTTTTACGCACCCTTTCCGCATAGTCTATTTGTGTATTTACCAGCAACCGGTAATACTTAAATACATCTTGTTTTTGTTGGTCAATTTCTTCCATAGTTACCCTACCTCTGTACAAATTATCAAGAAAGGGAAAGTATATACGTCCTTCATTCAATTTTGCAAGTTTAACAATGGTTTGAACGAGAGGGTCATCCATACTAATGATTTTCTTTCCTAATTCAGAATTGGGCGCCTGTGCGTAAGTATATATTTCTTCCTGTTGGGTATGGGCTACTATTTTCAACAAACTATCTGCATAATCTGCATTGGGATTGTTACGAAGAATTGCCATTATTTTACCGGGATATTTTGTAATCGTTTTTAGGGTCAGAATATTTTTACTGCTATCAAGGCCCACATTCTTCTGAAAAGAAAAACATTTTATAAGAATGTTTCCAATGTCCAAATCGGTTGATTCTATAACAGGTGCAATTGACCCCCCTTTTTTATCCAGTTCCATTGCATCACTAAATCCATTAACCAATTCCGGCAATTTTTCACCTTTAATGCGGCGTTGTTTGAATTGTGTTTCAAAAGAACCCAAAGCATCGTTTAGGCCACGAAGAAATTTTATTCTTTCATTAGAGTCAATTGTTGTGTCAGCTTCCAGGTCATTCTGTATTTGATCAACTTTGTTATACAGCGAATAATTGATTTGCAGGTTGACTTCAGTATCTGACGTAGGATTAAATGCGTTGTCATCTTTTTTATCCAGTTTATCAATCCATTTTTGAGTACGGTCAACATTTTCATGAAAAATTCTGCGCATCAAAGGAATAACAGGCTTTGGCTGGGAAAAAGACTGTGAACCTACAATTAAAGAAACTGATAGCAATAAAAATTTGTACATATTCTGCATAGATAACAAAAATAAGGGCTTATTAAAGTAACTTATCCAACCTACACATCCTTTTAGGATTTTGTTTTGAAGATAAGGAGTATTTGGACTTAACAATAATATAATGCCATAAAGTGTTTTGGCTATAGACATAAAATTATTTTTGTGTAAACATATTGTTAAATGGAGCCCAACTTCAAGAAGGTATTAATAGTTGATGACGAACCCGATATTTTAGAAATAGTGTCGTACAACCTCATAAAAGAAGGTTATGATATTCAAACTGCTAAAAACGGTATAGAGGCTCTGGAAAAGGTTTCCACGTTTAAGCCTGATCTGGTTTTACTGGATATAATGATGCCCAAAATGACGGGTGTAGAGGTATGTCAGATTCTACGATCAAAGACTGAATACAACGATATGCTGATCATTTTTCTGACTGCCCTTAGCGATGAAGCATCTCAAATAAAAGGATTAGAAACCGGTGCCGATGACTATGTGAGTAAACCTATTAGCCCAAAAGTTTTGATAAGCCGGGTAAATGCAGTTTTTCGCAGATTACAAAAGGAAGATGGTAAAATTATCAGGCTGGGCAACATGGTTATAGATCCTGTTAAGTTTTTAGTCATTCTAAACGGTACTGAAATTATTCTTGCAAAAAAAGAATTTGAATTATTATATCTGCTTGCTGCAAAACCGGGTCGTGTGTTTCTCCGCAACGAAATTCTAAGTCAGGTATGGGGTGCTGAGGTTATAGTTGGCGACCGAACAATCGACGTTCATATACGCAAAATCAGGCAAAAGTTGGGAATTGATTGTATTACTACTGTAAAAGGTGTGGGGTATAAGTTTGATATGCCGGGGTGAGATTGGGAGTTTAGAGTTTAGGGTTTATAACATTTTTTAGGTTTCTCAATCTAGTGATAACAAAATGGGGCAAGGAAGTATAATCAATCGTAATGGAATCTGCATGATACAATCCACATAGTATCAGCTTTCACCTCATATACCAATCTATGTTCCTGGGTTATTCGTCTTGACTACTTTCCTTTTAACGAATGCTTTAATGGTTCAGGTTTTCCTGTGCCGGAGAAAGGGCTAGCATCTGTTTCAACAATCAGGGAAATGATTTTTGCAAGTGTCCTGGGATCCGATTTTTTCCAATCTTCTAACTGCTCCAATGCCTATGAACTTAAAGTAATGGTTTTCATTTTGCACCATACTTTTCTTCTAATTCCTCCACTGTAAAAATAACCCCCTTACCTTCTTCTAATGAAAGAAGCGAATCTTGTAGTTGCGCCTTATTTTTTTCTGAAGACAATAAATAATCAGTTTCATCAATTGCTTCCGTCACAGTGATTTCTATCTCTTTATCCTTGAATGCTGCCCTGATAGAACTTAGCAAGTCCATTGATAGGTCATTGACATTTAAACGATAAGTGCTTGTCATACTTCAAAATTATACGTTTTTGAGGTTTTAAAAGCTTTCTATTCTTTTCTAACCTAATTTTTTAATTCTTCATTTCCCTACCTTTATAATCCATGTTCAACACCAAAAGCTTTACCCCACAACAACTTTCATTGTTTACTGCTGCTATTTTGTCTGTGCCTATTGGAGTGGGTTACTATGTATTGCATCCTGATTGGTTGATTACGCTTGTTGTTTTTATCATCATATTTGCGGGTAGTTTTTTTCTTATTCAGTTTACGCTGCAGCGGTTTATTTATCGAAAAATAAAACTCATTTATAAGTTCATTTTTCAGACTAAAGCTTCACTACGGGAAGAAACTTATTACAAGTACATTTTGCCACAAAAAAGTATTGATGAAGTAAGGGAAGATGTGGAACAATGGGCATTGCAACGCAAACAGGAGATAGAAGTGCTGAAAAGCAACGAGGCTTACCGTAAAGAATTTTTGCAAAACCTTGCGCATGAATTTAAGACCCCCATTTTCGCCATACAAGGATATGTCTCTACACTTTTAGATGGCGCTATTGAAAACCCGGAAGTCAGTAAAAGATTTTTGGAAAATGCTTCGCGAAATGTGGACAGAATGGTTACACTGGTAAATGACCTGGACGAAATAACCCGTCTGGAAAGTGGTGAACAACCACTGAACAAAACTCATTTTATTATTCAGGATTTACTTAAAGATGTGTATGAATCGCTTTCTATTAAAACTGCTAAAAAGAATATAAAATGCAGCATTAAAAAGGGCTGCGAACAACCAATATCGGTTTTTGCCGATAAGGAAAAATTACGTCAGGTTATTATTAATATCGTAAGCAACTCCACCAAGTACGGCAAAGAAGGCGGACATATAGTTGCAAGTATTTACCGAACAGATGGCAAACATGTGTTGGTAGAAATAAGTGACGATGGTATAGGCATAGCCGAAGAACATTTACCCCGAATTTTTGAACGTTTCTACCGTACCGACCGGGGCCGCAGCCGCGATGTGGGTGGTACAGGATTGGGACTAGCCATCTGCAAACACATTATTGAGGCGCATGGACAAAATATTCATGTACGCAGCAAGCCCGACGTGGGAACTACAATTGGCTTTACCTTAGAAATCTAATTTGATCTAAGCATTACTCTGCTTCATTTAATTTTAGTCAAAAAAAAACTTCTAAAATAATTTGGTTTATTTTATAAACTACTCTACATTTGTTTTTCCAAACCAAAATACAATGCAAAAATATTTCTTACTTCTAATAACAATTTTACTCACAACAGTTGCTTACTCTCAAGTTAGAATTACCGGAAAAGTAACAGACAATAAGAATCGGCCATTACCGGGGGTTAGCGTTTCCATCAAAAATTCTTACGATGGGGGCACGACAGATTCACTGGGTAAGTTTTCTTTTAAAACAACGGAAAAGGGTGAACATATCCTTGTAGCATCAAGCATTAGTTTTAATGAGCAAGAACAAAAGATAGTCATTGACAAAGAAAACCTGGTTCTTACATTTTCATTAAGAGAAAAATTGGATGAACTAAAAGCAGTAACCGTTACTGCAGGCACTTTTGAAGCCGGTGATAAAAAACGTGCTGCAACAGTTTTAAGTACTATGGACGTATTAACAACCGGTGGTGCTAATGCTGATATTTCGGCCACTGTAAAAACATTGCCGGGTGCACAACAGGTGGGAGAAAGCGAAGGATTATTTGTTAGAGGTGGGGCAGGTTATGAAACCAAACAGTTTATTGATGGAATGCTGGTAAATAACCCATTTTACACAAGTGTTCCCGACATAGCCCAACGTGGCAGGTTTGCTCCATTCTTATTTAAAGGAACCGTTTTTAGTACAGGTGGTTATTCAGCGTTATATGGACAGGCACTGTCTTCAGCATTGATTTTAGAATCTATAGATCTGCCGGATCAATCAGCAGCCAATGCTTCTATATCTCCTATATTTCTTGGTGGCGGCATACAGAAACTTGACAAAAAGAAAAAAAGTAGTTGGGGCTTTAACTATGGTTACACCAACCTGATTGCTTATTTCAATATTGTAAAACAAAAGCCGGACTACTTTCACATGCCGGAGTTTCATACCGCAGATTTTAACTGGCGGATGAAAACAAAACGAGGTGGTTTTATTAAATACTATACAACATTACAATCCAGCAAAATTGGCCTTCGCAGACAGGATGTAGATAGTTTTGAAGTGAAAAATGCCTTTGGTATAAAAAGTACCAACTGGTACAATAATCTAAGCTACCGCGAAAATCTGGGTAAAGGGTGGAAAATGAATACAGGCATAAGTTACAGCACCAATCACGATGAAATAAATAACCAATTACAAGATCAAAACAACAAACCCAAAATATTTACAAACGCCTTTTGGATGAATGACAAAAACTTTACATTGGCTAGCCGACAGGACCTATCGCAAATACGTGCTGTTTTTGAAAAAAGGCTCAGGGGAATAAGCACTGTACGTATGGGTGCCGAATACATGTTTAGTTATGTAAACAGCACTTTCAATCAATACAATTACACACTAAAAGACCACTACCAATCTGTATTTGGCGAAACTGACATTTATCTTACCAACAACATTGCCGCTAAAATTGGTGGCCGGTTTGAGCATTCATCTATCATAGATAAAACCAATTTTGCCCCACGCATTTCTATGGCATATAAAACAGGAAAAGATGCGCAAGCTTCTGCGGCCTACGGAATATTTTATCAAAAACCCGAAAATCAACAACTCATCAGCCCAAACAACCTGGGTTACACAAAAGCAATTCATTATATAGTAAATTATCAAAAAACTAATGTAAAACATACATTCAGAATTGAAGCATTTTACAAAGAATACCTTGACCTCATAAAAACATATCCTGCTATCAATAACAACGGAAGTGGCTATGCAAAAGGGATAGAATTATTTTGGAGAGATAGAAAAACAATTAAAAACTTAGATTACTGGCTTAGCTACTCTTTCCTTGATACCAAAAGAGATTACCTGAATTATCCTCAACAATTACAACCGGGCTTTGCAGCCAATCATACAGCTTCATTAGTAACAAAAAGATGGGTAAGCAAAATTTCAACTGGATTTAATTTTACTTATTCATATGCAACGGGCCGACCCTATTACAACTTTCAGTTAGACAATACAGGTAACAGAAAGTATATTATTGCAGACAGAGGAGAAACTAAAGATTATCACTCTCTTGGTTTTAGCATGAATCATGTAAGAAAGATTGGAAAAGCTTTTGGAGTTATTGTAGCATCGGTAACCAATGTGTTCAATTACGATCAGATCTATGGTTATAATTATTCATACAGTGGTTTATATAAAGAAGCTATAAGGCCACCCGCCAAACAATTCTTTTTTCTTGGAGTATTTTTAAGCTGGGGTATTGACAGAACACAGGATGCTATTAATGGTAATTTATAATAGTAAGATGTTAGTAGCAAGACGTTAGAAATAAGATGTTAGATATTCGACAGGAATTGAAATAAATTAAAAAGAAAATTAAGAAATCTCTAGTCTGATTACTAAGTACTGAATACTAAAACTAAACACTAAACTTTTAACAACAAACACTTCATCATGGAAACAAACATTCCACCCGAAATGAAAGATCAGATGCTCTGGAAAATGGCTAAAAAAAGAGCTGGTTTTAAGTGGAGCTTTCTGATGTATGTATTGGTAAACCTAATGCTGATAGGCATTTGGTACTTTACAAGTGGAGAAGAAAATTATTTCTGGCCCATTTGGCCTATGCTAGGTTGGGGACTTGGTATAGCTATACAATATTTTGAAGCTTACCATGGCAACCAATTTTTTTCAGTCCAAAATGAATATGAAAAATTAAAAAACAAATCTTCTAATTAAAAAAACAAAAACTATGAAACGGTTATTATTATCAATTTCATTTCTTATTGTTGTTGCTGTAACTTCTGCACAAGATGAAAAATTTCAGAAAGCTATGCAACAGAATATCACTATGCTTGATTCAGCTAAAACAATTGAAGACCTTACAAGCGTAGCCTCTGCTTTTGAAAGAATAGGCAATGCAGAAACCACAAAATGGCTACCTTATTACTATGCCGCATTGGCCAATATCTTTATTGGTTTTAGAGATGAAAAAGGTGACAAAGACGCACTTGCAGATAAGGCAGATGGATTTATTTCAAAAGCTACTTCACTGCAACCTAAAAACTCTGAAGTCATGTTGGTAAAAAGCATGTCTGCAACCCTTCACATGATGGTAGACCCAATGAACCGTTGGCAAAAATATGGTGCCGATATGCGTGAAGCAATGATGACTGCAAGACAGTTAGATCCCAACAATCCAAGAACTTACTATTGGGAAGCACAAAATCTTATGGGAACTCCAGAACAATTTGGGGGCGGAAAAGCTAAAGCAAAACCTTTATTCGAAAAAGCAATAGAGCTATACAGTTCTTTCAAACCCGCAGACAGTTTATCTCCAACATGGGGCGAGGGTGTAAGCAAACAAATGTTAGAGGCCTGCAAATCTGAATAAATTGATTTACGAATTTCAATACAAAGGATACAATTTGTCACAGTAATATTTGCTTTGCCTTATTGTATTCTTTGTTGCTTACAGTGCAAAACTTCATTTAAAAACTACAAAATGGATTCACACGATACCGACTTTTCTCCACAGGAAAGCCTGCAACTGATACGATCAATGATAGAAACTACCCGCAACTCTATGAGTGACAGTAGTCATTATTATCTGCTGTGGGGTTGGGCAACTATGATAGGTTGTCTTATCCAATATTTTCTGTTGGTGGTGATTAATTATAAGCATCACTATTATGCATGGTTTGTAACTCCTGTTGCATTGTTGCTACATTTTATCTTCCTTTATAAAGATAATAAGAAAGAAAATGTCAAAACATTTATTAGTGATGCTACAGGTTATTTGTGGATGATTATTGGTTTTTCATTTTTTGCATTAAGTTTTGTATTTGCAAAAATCGGCTGGCAATATTGTTTCCCATTTTATATAATGCTATATGCTATCGCCACGTATATTTCCGGTAGTCTTATCAATTTTAAACCGATGGCTTATGGTGGCGCTGCCTGCCTTGTGTTAGTTGTTATAACCCCCTATTTACGCTATGAAGAACAAATTTTATCAGCAGCTTTTGCAATCCTAATCAGCTACATAATTCCGGGTCATTTATTAAGAAATTATTACCACAAAAAAGTTATTTAATGCCATTATCAGAACCAAAAATGAGCGAACAGGAAAGTCTGAAACTCATATCCGAAATGATTCAAAAAGCTAAAACGAGCTACCATGATAAAGGTATAAGTTCTCTACTTTGGGGTAGTGTGGTTTTTATAGCGGCTATGGTTACTTTTACAAAAGAACAGCTCGGTTTAAAGCTCCCTTTTGATATATGGTTCATTGTCTTGTTTGCAATAATTCCGCAGGTTATTATTTCTGTTAAAGAATCAAAAAGCCGAAAAGTCATTAACTATGATGACCGTTCTGTTGACATAGTATGGACAGTTTATGGTATTACCATTTTTGGATTAATTGCCTATCAAAATATAGTACCGTTTGTAACAAAAAGGCTTATAGCCAAAGAAGGTTGGCAGATGCTAAAACACATGACTGATGGAAGTTTACCCGATGTGGTAATTACCCCGTTTACATTAAGTGCCACTTCCATTTTCATACTTGTTTACACCTTTCCAACATTAATAACAGGGCTAATAAAAAAATTTAAACCCATGATTTGGGGAGCCGTATTATCTTATGGTTTTTTTCTTGCATCGCTTTTTACCTCATTTAAGTATGACATGTTGCTATCTGCTGCTACCGCACTTTTCTGCTGGTTTATTCCTGGAGTTATTTTGAGAAGGAAATTTATGAAAAGAAAAGCGGCCAATGTTTAAAGAACTTGATCCCATATTACATTCTCAACTCCGGTTGGCTGTAATGAGTTTACTTATTGCGGTTAAGGAAGCAGAGTTTACATTCATTCGTCAAAAGACCAATGCAACGGCAGGCAACCTAAGCGTACAGGTTCAAAAACTAAAAGAGGCAGGCTATATTGATGTAAAAAAAGAATTCAAGGATAACTATCCGCTTACAACTTGTAAAATATCCCCTAAAGGAATAGAGGCATTTGATGAATACGTAAAAGCATTGCAAGAATATTTGCAGGTAGGGAAGTAATTAGCTAATGTGAAAATTACTCAATTGCTCAATGACTCAATGGCCACAAATGACTAATGACTTGAGTTTTTTGTCGGGGCAGAAGAGTTCCGTTTTAACTCCGGTTGCGTCAGTCTATCC
Source organism: Segetibacter sp. (assembly GCA_043736115.1). GTDB lineage: Bacteria > Bacteroidota > Bacteroidia > Chitinophagales > Chitinophagaceae > Segetibacter. The sequence continues at coordinate 23,575 of JAYTDC010000026.1, forward strand.
CGATTTCATTTCGGGACACTCTTGTACTTTTGGGTAATGCTACTCAACTTTTCCAATCTTTTGTTAATCTGACAAGCGTAGAAAAAGAAATGACTTATTGACCACTGACTTAATGACTTTATTAATGCGAGTGAACTAACTTCGCCTCTCATTGTTATACACCCCATGCAGCCTGTTATTCAAGTCAAAGATTTATCAAAAAACTTCAAAGATTTTAAAGCCGTCAGTGAATTATCCTTTACCGTAAATCAGGGTGACATTTATGGTTTCTTAGGACAAAATGGTGCAGGAAAATCTACTACCATTCGGATGTTGCTATCTCTAATCACACCAACTGAAGGAAGCATCGAAATCTTTGGAATGAAATTATCTTCGCACCGATCTGAAATTTTGAAGCAAACAGGTGCAGTAATCGAAAAGCCTGATGTTTATAAATATTTAACTGCTTACGAAAACCTACAACTCTTCAGCAAAATAAGTGGTGGAAAGGTGGCAGACCGCAATCAAATATTTGCTCAACTAGAAACTGTGGGCCTAGCAGAACGTGCCGAAAGCAAAGTGAAAACATTTAGCCAAGGCATGAAACAAAGGCTTGGCATTGCCATTGCGCTCATACACAATCCCAAACTAATTATATTAGACGAACCTGTTAATGGTCTTGACCCACAAGGCATTGCTGACATTCGCAATCTCATTTTGCACCTAAGCAAGGAATTGGGCAAAACCGTGGTTGTCTCATCGCACTTGTTAAGCGAAATACAATTGATAGCCAACCGGCTACTGATCATAGACAAAGGCAAAAAAATTATAGAAGGTAATGCAGCAGATTTGTTTGACCCGGCTCAAACTATTGTAGAGTTAGAAACTCCTGACAACAACCAAACATTGTCGATATTGCAACAAAGCACCTTAGCATCCATATTACAACCTGTCAGGGAACACACCATTGTATTTAAAACACACCGCGACAATATTCCAGCATTAAACCGTACGTTGGTTGAGTTAAATATTCCTGTATTATCACTACAGCCAAGACATTCATTAGAAGACTATTTTTTACAAGTAACAACCGGAAATCAGCATGTGGAAGCTTTTACAAATTGAGTTGTATAAAATTTTTAAACGGCCCCGTACCTATATCAGCTTTGCTGCAATTACAGCATTGGTGGGTGTTATACAGTTTGGGCTAAAGGTTGATGGCAATACCTATATAGAGTTCATGCTTCGGGATTTGTCAGCCACACTTGACATTGAAGGCAAGGTGCTCAATGGATATCTTGTGTGTTACATCATACTTCAGTTATTGCTGGTTCATGTTCCGTTACTCATAACAATTGTAGCAGCAGACCTTATTTCCGGTGAAGCCAATATGGGTACACTTAGATTGTTGCTCACAAAGCCTGTAAGCCGAACAGAAGTTGTAGTGGCAAAGTTTCTAGCAGCTACAATATATACCTTTATGTTGTTGGTTTGGATGGCAGTATTGGCCTTGTTTCTGTCGCTGTTAGTGTTTGGCCCGGGTGACATGCTAAACCTGAAAAGTGGCTACATTGTTCAGCTAAAAGGAAGTGATATCATGTGGCGCTATGCCTGTGCATTTGGCTTTGCCGCATTGGCAATGCTTACAGTAGCTGCACTTGGGTTTTTCCTTTCAATTTTTGCAGAAAATTCAATTGGTCCCATTGTGGCTACCATGAGTGTAATTGTAGTATTTACAATTCTTAGCACTTTAGATATTCCGGTTTTTGATGCCATTAAACCTTACCTGTTTACCACACACATGATTGGTTGGAAAGGATTTTTTGATGTGAAAGTAACAGAGAATAACGAAGCAATTACCGGGTCGGTGCAAAACATGGGAAAGGTGTTGCAAGCAGCCGGAGTATTGGTTTTGCATATTGTTGGGTTGGTGGCTGCATCTATTTTTGTATTTAAGAGGAAGGATATTTTGAGTTAACTAAAATCTCATAATTAGCCGAAACAAATTTTTAAGAAGAAATATAAAAGCGAATGAAAAAAGTTATTATTTTAATTGGATTGATGATGTCGATTTGCATCAATGCATTTTGCCAGGATGTGACGGCACTTGTAAAAAAAGTAAAAGCAAAACTGGATAAGGTAAATGACTACACAGCATATGGGAAAATGAAGACTGATATAGCCTTCATAAAAGCTCCCGCCGGCAAAGTAAAAGTCCTGTACAGAAAGCCTAACAGCTTTAAATTAAAACGCGAAAACGGCATTTCAATTTTACCAAAAGGCGGTGTATCAGTTAACATGAGTTCAGTTTTAGCAGGTGAAAACTATTCAGTGATACCGAGTGGCGAAAGTATTGTAGATGGGAAACCTGTTAAAGTAGTAAAACTATTACCAACAGACGAAAGCGGAGATGTTGTGTTGACGACTTTGTATATTGATGAGGTCGAGTTGCTAATAAAAAAATCAATAACAAATACCAAAGAAAATGGCACTTTTGAAATGGAAATGAAATATAGTACTTATGCCTCTTATGGCCTGCCCGACAAAGTTATTTTTTCGTTCAGTACCAAAGATTACAAGCTGCCAAAAGGTGTTACACTGGAGTTTGAAACCGGTGATGCACCAAAGCAAACTTTGAAAAACAAAAAAGGCAAAGTAGAGATTGTTTATACTTCTTACGCTATTAACAAAGGGATTGCTGATTCAGAATTTAAGTAGAATGTTTGTTAACTTTTAAAACAATTCAATTTTGTATGCAGCTTCAAATATTTGGTTTGATGGTAACTTAATTATTCCTTCTTTGTCAGTTAATTTACCATTTGAATTTACATTGTCGGCAATGCCGTACCAAGGTTCAATGCACACAAAATCTGCATCTTTAGCAGCCCAAATACCCATGTAGGGGAAGCCATCAAAGCTCACCTTTATACCTTTAGCAGATTTGTCGCTTACAATAGAAATACTATCGGATTTCAGATGCTTAAGCACTATAGCATCTTTATAAAATAATTCCTTATTCAGTGGTAGTTTGGTTTCATTTTGCAACAGTTGAATTGAATTAGCTTCTATTAGTCCATCTGCTGAAAGCGGCCAACGCCCAGCATTTTCAGTCTTATTAAATTGAAGATAATAATCCTCGTACTGAAGATTTTTATCTATCGGTACTGCAAAAGCAGGATGTGCCCCAACAGAAAATAACAGTTCATAATCACCGGTATTTTCGACTATAAAAGCAACAGTAAGTTGGGAATCCTTCAGCGAATATTTTACTTTAAATAAAAAATCGAAAGGGTAAACGATTTTGGTTTGTTCATTGCTTCGCAAAGAAAAAGTGATAGAGTCGGGGGTTCTTTCCAAAACATTAAACTCATTATCTCTGGCAAAACCATGCCGACCAAGTTGGTAAGCATTACCGTTGTAATTGTATTGATTGTTCTTCAAACCTCCAACTAATGGGAATAGTACAGGACTTTTCTTTGCCCAATATTTTGCATCACCACTCCACAGGTATTCAAGTTTGTTTTGTAAATGATAAATGCTTTGCAACTCTGCACCTTTAGCAGCTATTTCTACAGACAATACCTCGTTTGATAAAAAGTGCATCCCACTAAATTTTTAATAGTCAATTAATCCTTCAAACATCTTGAACCTTATAACCTCTTAAACCTTTCAAACCTCTTAAACCTTTGAACCTCACAAACCTTTGAACCTCACAAACCTTCCACCCTACTCTTCCAAAATCTTTTCATCTACCACATTGGCAAACACCCTTGCGCTCATTCTCCTTAGCGGATTTTTGTTATTCTCCTGATAAACATTGCGGCGATGTAAAATATCTATACACTCAAATATTGCAGTTAAAAATGAGGCTTCGTCAGCAACGCCTTTTCCCGCTATATCAAAGGCTGTTCCGTGGTCGGGGCTTGTTCTTACAATTGGCAATCCTGCTGTATAATTTACCCCTTCGCCAATGGCAAGAGATTTAAATGGAATTAATCCCTGGTCATGGTACATTGCAAGTACCGCATCAAATTTTTCGTATTGTCCTCGGGCAAAAAATGCATCGGCACTATAAGGGCCAAAAACCAGTAGTTTATTTTTTTTAGCTTCTGCAATTGCAGGTTTTATAATTGTTTCCTCTTCCTTTCCAATTAGCCCTTCATCGCCTGCATGAGGATTAAGCCCCAGCACAGCAATTTTCGGTTTGACTATTCCAAAATCTTCAATCAGGCAGCCATTCATTATTCTAAGCTTACTTAAAATAGCAGCGGAAGTTATATGGCTTGCCAATTCAGTAACAGGTACATGTTCAGTCAGCAGCCCTACTTTTAAGTTAGTTGATGTAAGCAGCATCAGCACATCGTTTGCACCAAATGCATCTTTTAAAAAGGGGGTGTGACCGCTATATTTGAAATCATCTGATTGTATATTTTTCTTGTGGATAGGAGCGGTAACTAATCCATGGATTTGATTTTTTTGCAGCGCTTCTATTGCTGCAATCAGCGAAAGATAAGCATACTTTCCTCCTGTTTCATTAAGATCACCCGGAGTAACATTCACATCTTCTTCCCAGCAGTTTAGCACATTGGACTGTTTAGGATTTAAACGGGTTAAATCTTTTACAATGGTGAATGAAAAATTGATATCGGGCAATGTTTTTCTATAAAAATTAATGCATTTATTATTCGCAAAAATTACCGGTGTACAAAATTCAAGGATCCTGCTATCAGCTAATGATTTGATAATTAACTCTATTCCAATACCATTTAAATCGCCACAGCTAAATCCGATAACAGGTTTTTGCAATTCGCTACTCATATTCTTGATTCATTTTTTAGAAAGGTAAAAGTAAGTACTGTAATTGGTTTAGAGTAGAATGTTTATGTCTTATGCTTAATATGTTGTATATTTTTAACTTTCTTATTTCTTCAACTTTATTTTTTAAAAATACTAAGTCAGGAATACTTAATACTATTTTCTACTTTTGAACGCAATGGACTATACACTCAAGAAATCGCTTGGACAACATTTTCTCAAAGATGAAAACGTATGCCTCAAAATTGTTGATGCTATAAAAGAACATTCATTTACTCAATTATTGGAAGTTGGACCCGGCGGTGGTGCTATAACCAAATA
>JAYTDC010000027.1:0-13114 GCA_043736115.1 Segetibacter sp.
AAAGCTTCATCTAAAAAGTATTATTTACGAATTGCTTTGGTTTTTGCAAGGCAATACCAATATAAAATACCTGAATGATAACGGCGTAAAAATATGGGATGAATGGGCAGATGAAAATGGTGATTTAGGCCCTGTTTATGGTAAACAATGGAGAAGTTGGGAAGGTGCAGATGGAAAAGTAATTGATCAGATAAGTGATGTAATTAAGCAGCTGAAAAACAATCCCGATAGCCGCAGAATAATTGTGAGTGCATGGAATGTGGCAGAACTTTCAGAAATGGCTTTAATGCCTTGTCATGCATTGTTTCAGTTTTATGTAGCCCCCTCCGGCTCCCCCGAAGGGGGAGGGAAAGGTAAGCTTTCGTGTCAGCTTTATCAACGAAGTGCTGATGTGTTTTTGGGGGTTCCTTTTAACATTGCCAGCTATGCCTTGCTGACTATGATGATAGCACAGGTTTGCGATTTGGAATGTGGTGATTTCATACACACCTTTGGCGATGTACACATTTATAGCAATCATGTGGAGCAGGTAAAACTACAATTGAGCCGAACTCCCTTTCCATTACCAACAATGAAATTAAATCCTGAAGTGAAAGATATTTTCGGTTTTGGATTCGAAGATTTTACATTGGAAAATTATCTATCGCACCCGCATATAAAGGCAGTGGTGGCAGTGTAAAGAAAAGTAGCAAGATTTTAGTAGTAAGTATCAAGGCGAGAGAGCTAAACATTAAATCTTAAAACTGCAGACTCAAACATCAAACCCTAAGCCCTAAACATTAAACCCTAAACCTTCCTCCATGACCACCTCCATAATAGTAGCTACATCAGAAAATAATGTGATAGGCCGTAACAATGACCTGCCGTGGGTAATGCCCGGGGACATGAAGTTTTTTAAAAACACTACATGGGGAATGCCTGTTATTATGGGTCGTAAAACTTTTGAATCTATGAAAGGGCAGCCATTATCAGGCCGCACCAATATTGTAATAACCCGTCAGGATGATTGGAAAGCAGAAGGTGCAGTTGTAGTGAAAAGTTTAAGCGATGCAATTTTTGTTGCATCAGAAACGGACAGTGCAGAAGCTTTTATTATTGGTGGAGGTGAAATTTTTACAGAGGCCATTAATAAAGTTGATCGGCTTTACCGAACACTTATACATACGGTAGTTGATGGCGATGTTTTTTTTCCTGAAATTGACAAAACAAAATGGAAACTAACCAGCCAAAGAGATTGCAAAGTTGATGAGAAAAATAAGTTCGATTATAGTTTTCAGTTGTGGGAGAGGGGGTAGTGAATAATGAATAATGAACAGTGAATATGAACAGTAAATAATGAACAGTAAAATATGAATACTCTAATTACTTCCACAAACAACTACATTTTTACATTCCTAACGAGAAACCAGAAAACGAGAAACAAACAAACGCCCAACGAAAATGTATTCCCTACCTAAACTTGCAACAAAATTTATAAAGTATTATTTCGCAGCTTCCAATGGCAAAGGACATGGTGTGCATTCACCATTTGTATTTGATTTTATAAAAAATGTATTAAATGATCATCGTCATTTTTATGCTTATGATGCTATTGAAAGAGTTAGGGAAAAATTATTGACCAATGATAAAGTCTTGCAGATAGAGGACTTTGGTGCAGGTTCAACAGTAATAAAAAGTAATCAAAGAAAAATCAGCACTATTGCAAAATCTTCGCTTAAGCCTAAAAAATTTGGTCAGCTCATGATGCGCATGGTTAATTACTATGGCATTAAAACCACAATTGAGTTAGGTACTTCGTTGGGTATCACTACATCATATCTTGCTTCGGGAAATTTAAATGGACAGGTGATAACGTTAGAGGGTTCCGGCGAAATAGCCAATGTAGCAGAACAAAATTTTGAAAAACTTAAGTTGCAAAACATAGAAATTATTGAAGGCAATTTTGATGATACACTCAAAAATACTTTAGATAAAACCACTACAATTGATTTGGCTTTTGTAGATGGGAACCACCGCAAAGAACCAACACTACAATATTTCAACCAATTGTTAGAAAAGAAAACCGAAAAATCTATTTTCATTTTTGACGATATACATTGGAGCAAAGGAATGGAAGAAGCCTGGCAAAAAATTCAGCAGCACCCCGAAGTAACCTTGACCATTGATTTGTTTTTTATAGGATTGATTTTTTTTAGAAAAGAACAAAAGGTTGCGCAGCATTTTTCTGTTAGGTTTTAATATTCCTCCAAAATGTCGGATATTTCCACCATTAAATATAGTTTGGTATATTTGTGATGGAATTTGCCAACAATATAGATTGATTAAGTTGTTGGTATTTCCCAACATTATTTAGAAATAATACATTTAAAGATGGAAAAAGCCATCAAAAATTGGTATGCAATGAGTGACCCGGCAATTTTGGATCTGGTGGGTCATTTCATTCAACAAATCCGGCTACAGCAAAATAAAACGCAACAACAGGTGGCGACAGCGGCGGGGGTTAACCGTTCTACAATGGTACAAGTAGAAAATGGCCGGGGCGGCACTTTGCTTTCTTTTATTCAGATAATAAGGGCTTTAGAGCAGCTCCAATTGTTGCAAAGTTTTGAAATAAGGCAACAGCTCAGTCCATTGCAATTGGCTAAAATTGACCAGAAAAAGCGGCAAAGGGCAAGCAATAAAAAAGCCGCAGGAATCGAAAAACCTAAAAGCGACTGGTAATGATAACAACAGCATTCATCAACATCTGGAACAAACGGATTGGAGCCATAGCTTGGGATGTGGATACAGAGTTAGCTTCCTTTGAATTTGAATCCTCATTTCTTACAAATAAATGGGATTTATCGCCATTGAAAATGCCGATTGAAGGAGCCGAAAGAAGGGTGTTTTCTTTTTCCGAATTAAGAGGCACAACTACATTCAAAGGCTTACCGGGCTTGCTGGCAGATGTATTGCCGGATAAATATGGTAACAGCCTGATTAATGCCTGGCTTTCGAGAAATGGCCGGCCTACCGATAGCATGAACCCTGTAGAACTCCTTTGCTTTATCGGCAAAAGAGGTATGGGAGCATTGGAATTTGAACCAATAGTTCCCAAAACAAATAACGGGGCTACCAAAATTGAATTAGATAGCTTGATAAATATTGCCCAGGAAATACTATCTGGCAGGCAGGATTTTAATACCAATCTTTCCAGCGGTGAAGCAAAAGCAATGAGTGATATTTTAAAGATTGGTTCCTCTGCTGGTGGTGCGAGGGCTAAAGCAGTGATAGCATTTAATCCTGATACAAAGGAAATTCGTTCCGGACAGGCAGATTCACCAAAAGGTTTCACCCATTGGCTGCTGAAATTTGATGGCGTTACAGATCAGCAATTAGGTATATCATCGGGTTATGGCCGGGTTGAAATGGCTTACCACCTGATGGCGAAAGAAGCGGGAATAGAAATGACCGAATGCAGGTTGCTGGAAGAAAACGGAAGGGCTCATTTTATGACCCGGCGCTTTGACCGGGAACATGGTAAAGGCAAGCTACATGTACAAAGTTTTTGTGCCATGGCTCATTATGATTTTAATGAGGTTACATCGTTTAGCTATGAACAATTATTTGAAACCATGCGGCGCCTATTATTGCCATATACTGATGCAGAACAACTATACAGAAGAATGGTATTTAATGTAATGGCAAGGAACTGTGATGACCATACCAAGAACTTTTCATTCAGAATGGACAAAACCAGCCAATGGAAACTAGCTCCTGCTTTTGATATTTGCCATTCCTACCGTCCGGGCAGTACATGGGTGAGCCAGCATTCTTTAAGTATAAATGGTAAGCGGCTAAATATTACCCGTGATGATTTAATGAAAGTTGCCAAAAATATGAACATCAAAAAAGCTGATACAATCATTAACCAGGTTAATGCTGTTGTAAGCAGATGGAACGATTTTGCAGCCCAAACAAATGTAAAGGCAGATTTGAGGGATGCAGTTGGTAAGACTTTGTTGCTACTTTAAAATTAAAAAAATATTTGCCTACAAAATAAACCATAATCATTGTCCACGTATTTACCCATAAATTTCCTTGAATCGCTCCAAGCCACACCGGGCTTTGATGAAACTGAATTTATACAAACACATGAATCAGGAAGACAGGTTACAAGCATTCGATTAAATCCTTTAAAACCTTCCTCTGCAATTGATGATTTACCCATTCTATCAATTGTGCCGTGGTGCGCTAATGGTAGGTATTTATCAGAACGTCCATCTTTTACATTCGATCCCATATTTCATGGAGGTGCCTACTATGTGCAGGAAGCAAGTAGCATGTTCATTGACCATACCTTATCAATACTCTATAAAGAAAACCCGGCTCCACAAAGGGTTTTGGACTTGTGTGCTGCACCGGGAGGAAAGAGTACATTGTTGGCCGCTGCATTGCCTGACAGTTTTATTGTTTCCAACGAAGTAATTAAAACGAGAGTAAGTGTGCTTGCAGAAAATATTGCAAAATGGGGAAGTGAAAATGTAGTGGTAACCAATAACGATCCCAAGGATTTTCAAAAATTGCCAGGATACTTTGACCTTATGGTTATTGATGCACCTTGTAGTGGCAGCGGTTTGTTTAGAAAAGATAAAAATGCAATAGAAGAATGGAGCCAAGACAATGTGCAAATGTGCAGTATGCGGCAACAAAGAATTATAGCCGATACAATAGGTTCGCTTAAACAAAATGGACATCTCATATACAGCACTTGCAGCTATAGCATGCAGGAAGATGAAGTTATATGCGATTGGATTGTTGAACAATTTGGCTTAGAGCCGGTTCCTATTCCAATTGATTCTAGTTGGGGAATTGTAGCAACTAAAAGTGAAAAACATGGTGCCTCGGGTTACCGATTTTATCCTGACAAAGTTGAGGGTGAAGGTTTTTTTGTGGCTTGTTTCAAACAACCCAATCCTGTTGATTCATATTACGGATACAACACAACTCTCGAATCCATTAATAAAAAAGATAAAATTTTAGTAGAAAATTATCTTGCAAAAACTGATGATTATATTTTAACAGGTTATAAAGAAATCATAATCGCATCTCCAAAAAAGTGGGAAGAAGAAATTTCAACCCTTCATAAAACACTAAATCTAAGAAAATCGGGCATTGCAGTGGGTGAGATAAAAGGTAAAGATTTGATTCCTCATCATGAATTGGCATTATCTAAGTTAGTTGCATCCACGATTACCGTTGCAGATTTGGATAAAGAAGAGGCCTTACGTTATTTACGTCGTCAGGATTTAAATAAAGAAATATCGCAAAAAGGTTGGACAATTTGCAGATATGAGGATATCAACCTGGGGTGGATGAAAGTTTTACCCAATCGTGTTAATAATTACTATCCGGTCAATTGGAGAATATTAAAACTTTAATTTTGTTTTTCAAACCCTATTCTACAATAATTCACCGGGTGAAATACTAATGGTATGAAAAGACTTATTATTCTTGTGTCCTTTTTGTTTATGATGGCTTATAGCTATTCCCAAAATCTAATAGTAGAAGGGGTAGCTCCTAACCTGTACATCAATCATACAGTTTTTGCAAAGGAAAACTATTACAGTATTGGTCGCTTGTATAACCAATCTCCTAAAACAATTTCCGAATTCAATAACCTGACTATGGAAAAGGGGTTAAGCATTGGACAGAAAATAAAAATTCCACTAAATGCACAGAATTTTGAATCGGTTGAAAAACCAACAAATGGTGAGGTATTGGTTCCCTTGAAACATGTTGTAGCCAAGGGAGAAAATATTTTTAAAATCGGCACACAATTTAATGCTACTGCAATATCTATCCGTGAGTGGAATCTGCTTTCATCTGACATTGTAGCTGTTGGAGCTCCTATTATTATTGGTCGTCTCAAAGTTAAGGCAGGAGAATCAAAGCTGGCTTCAGGCAAAAACCTTTCAGTTGCACCTGTTGTTCCCAAACCAACTTCGCCAAATGTTCCAAAAGAATTACCTTCAGTTCCTGTTAAAGAAGAAGCTGTAACCGTTGGTTCAACTCCACCACCTGCCCCTAAGAAAAATGATGCAGTTACTGCTACAGTTGAACCAAAAAAGAATACTGAAGTAGTAACTATTGTACATACACCGGCAAAAAACAAGGGAGTTGAAAATAGTCCACAGGTGCCGGGTGTAGAGATACCATCTCGTGGTTACGGTGTAGCTTCATCAGGAACAACTGCTCCGCCCCCAATAACACCAAAAAATAATAAAACAATAGACATTTCTACAACGCCGGCAAGTACAGCCGAGGGTGCTTTTTCTAACCTTTTTGCTAAAGATGTATCTAATAAATCTCTCAACAAAAAATCCGGCGAAGCGGCTACTTTTAAATCAACAAGCGGATGGCAAGATAGAAAGTACTATGTACTTATGAATGATGTGGCTCCGGGTACTATTTTGAAGCTTCAATCGGGCAACAGCAAAGTGATCTATGCAAAAGTGTTGGGCAGTATTCCTGAAATGAAAGAAAACAATGGACTGCTTTTGAGGGTTAGCAATGCTGCAGCTTCTTACCTCGGAATATTGGATGCAAGGTTTCCTATAGAGGTTAGTTTTTATCAGTAATGATTGATGTATTTGGAAAGTAATTGAAGGTTTCAAATTAATTTCCGGATTAAGTAAAAGCTTCTAAAATTTCAATAGACAAAACAAATAATGTAATTCACACCTTACAGCAATTGTTGCATAAGGAGACTTATTTTCCTGGGTTCCAATCGAAGCTAAGGAATTCTGAAACATGCCTAACAGTTTTAGAAACACGAGAATTCAGTTACGTTGAAACTAAGAATCCGGACGGCTTCAGCTATTATATGAAATTGAGTATGTTTTGCGATTGGTGTACCTAATCCGATTCATTCCTCTTGGCGCATACCATACGGTCCTTCCCCTGCATGTCTTTTCTTAGTTCTATATTGAAAAAACTATTTTGTTGGAAAATAGAAATAACCTCTTGTGCAAATTCTTCATTTATTTCCACATAGATTTTCCCGGTTTGCTGTAAGTGTGTTTTTGCAAATGTTGCAATCTTTTTATAAAATAACAAAGGGTCATTATCCTCAACAAACAATGCCAGATGCGGTTCATAATCCATCACATTTTTTCGCATGGTAAGACCTTCGCTATTTCTGATGTATGGGGGATTACTAACTATAATATCAAAATGTCCGAGTTGCTTCCATGTATTTTCATCCAGAATATCCAACAGTAAAAAATCTATTAAAACATTTAGATTAACTGAGTTTATTTTGGCAACCTGTAATGCACCTTCTGAAATGTCAATTGCTGTGACGTATGTATAGGGTAGTAGTTGCTTTATCGACATCGGAATACAACCACTTCCTGTACCAATATCCAACACTGAAACTTCCTTTTTTTTATTGGTTTTAATATCCTGAATAATCCAGTTTGCCAACTCTTCAGTTTCTGGTCTTGGTATCAGTACTTGTTCATTTACCAATAGTTTCATTCCCATAAACCATGCTTCCCCAATTGCGTATTGCACAGGTTTATGTTGTAGTAGTTCTGATGTAATTTTCGATAAAAGATTTTGTTCTTCGGGGCTTATTATAGTGTCTTTGTAAACAATTCTGTCTATCTTTCGCAGAGCTGTAATTTTTTCTATTACAAGGTCAGCAATATTTCCCGACTCTCTGTTATCATAGAGTGTTGAAAGCTGTTGTAACAATTGTAGATAAGCCTGCTGAATAGTCATTATGCAATGCTACAGTTTTTTTAATTTAATTTTGATTGATAATTATGGAGCAACATCAATTGTATATGAATCGCTGCCTTGAACTTGCCAGGCAAGGTGCAGGTTTTGTAGCACCAAACCCAATGGTTGGGGCTGTTTTGGTGTATGATAATAAAATTATTGGCGAAGGTTATCACCAAAAATATGGTGAAGCACATGCCGAGGTAAATTGTATTAATAGTGTAAACGATGCCAATAAATCTTTAATAAGCAAATCAACCCTATACGTAAACCTTGAACCTTGTGCGCATTTTGGTAAAACACCCCCTTGTGCAGACTTTATTGTTGAGCATAAAATACCAAGTGTTGTTATAGGATGCAATGATCCTTTTGACGAAGTTAATGGTAAAGGTATTGATCAATTAAAAAAGGCGGGTATTACAGTAATGGTGGGTGTTTTGGATAATGAATGTAAAGAATTGAATAAACGTTTTTTTACTTTTCATACCCTTAAACGACCTTATGTTATTTTGAAATGGGCACAAAGTAAAAATCAGAAAATAGCAAATGCAGATTTTTCAAGGGTATGGATTACGAATGTGTATAGTAACCGTCTTATTCATAGGTGGCGAAGTGAAGAAGATGCAATAATGGTTGGTACCAACACTGCACTGCAAGATGACCCTGCACTTAATACAAGGCATTGGACGGGAACTAATCCGGTCAGATTAATTGTGGATATGAATTTTCGACTACCTGCCACATTGCAAGTGTTTGATAAAAAGCAACCGACAGTTGTTTTCAATGGAATTAAAAATGAAGAGCATGAAAACCTTGTTTTTTGCAAAATTGAAAAAGAACCTTCTCTTGTAAAAAATATTTTAAAAGCCTGCTATCAACTTAATATTCAAAGCATCATTATAGAAGGAGGTAATAAGCTTGCTGAATCATTTATAATTGAGCATGCATGGGACGAAGCCCGGGTGATTGAAAACAGCAGAATGATTATTGACAACGGACTTAGGGCACCTGTCCTAACCGATCAAAAATTAGTTGATACTGAAACAGTTTTTACAGATACTATTTCTTACTATAAAAATACAGTTGAGCAATAGTCTATTTCATTTTATGTAAGGTTATCTAAATTTTGTTGATTACTTTTTTGTAATCTTACCCTTTTGTGAATCTCCTATGACCATGATTGAGCGACTGCATTACAATACTATAGAATCACCTGCAATGGCAGAATATAAAGATCGTGGAAGCCGCTTTATTGCATATGCATATCCTGTAGTATCGGCTGATGAATGTAAGAAGCAGTTGCAGTTACTTAAAAAAGAACATCCTAAAGCCAATCATCATTGTTTTGCATATCGCATTGGTTTAGATGGAAATAATTTTCGCGTAAGCGATGATGGAGAACCTTCAGGTTCTGCCGGACGGCCAATACTCGGACAGATAGACAGCAAAGGATTGATAAATGTATTGGTAGTGGTAGTACGGTATTTCGGGGGAACACTTCTTGGTGTTACGGGCTTAATTAATGCTTACAAAACTGCTACAGTATTGGCTTTGCAACTTACTCCAATAGTACAAAAGCAGATTCTTTCTAAACACCATTTACAATTTGATTACACCCGCATGAATGATGTAATGATAATCATCAGGCAATTTGGATGCGAAGTTTTTAAACAGGAAAGCCAACTGTTTTGTCAAATGGAAATTGGTATTCCTAAAGGAAGGGTAAATGAAGTGTTGTTTAAAATAAAGGAACTGCAAACGGTGGAGGTTAGTTAAGAATTATGAGTTGGTAGTTGAGAATTATGAGTCAATGTTTATAATACTCACTTCACAATAAATTCAATATTCATAACTCTGCACTAATACCTTCTTTACCACAGAGAAAACCAGAGTGCTGCACGGAGTAAAGAAGAGAAATTACTCTGTGTTCTCTGCGAAAAATTCTTGTATCTCCTGTGTGGTTATATTATTATCAAAAAGCGATAAACTCATAACTCTACACTAAAAAAATACCTAAATCTTTCACTCACCACCAAATCTTTGCTGCCGGCTGTATAAACATAAAATCCCTCTCCTGTTTTTGCCCCTTTATAACCCGCGGTTACCATATTTACCAATAAAGGGCAAGGAGCATATTTTTGATTGCCAAAACCCTGATATAAAACATTTAAAATACTAAGACATACATCAAGACCAATGAAGTCTGCCAATTGCAACGGCCCCATAGGATGCGCCATACCAAGCTTCATTACTGTATCTATTGCTTCTACATCAGCAACACCTTCATAAAGGCTGTAGATGGCTTCATTTATCATAGGCATGAGTATTCGGTTAGCAATAAAACCCGGATAATCATTTGCCACACATGGTACTTTTCCTAAAGTCTTGCTAAGCTCTACAATACTATCTGTAACTTCTTTTTTTGTAGCATAACCATTTATTATTTCCACCAACTTCATTACAGGCACGGGATTCATAAAGTGCATACCAATTACCATGTCAGGTCTTTTGGTAACTGCTGCTATTTTTGTAATGGAAATAGAAGAAGTATTTGATGCTAAAATGCAACCCTGCGGTGCAGCATCGTCTAATTGTTGAAATATTATTAGTTTTAGATCAATATTTTCTGTGGCGGCTTCTACTACTAATTCTGCATGTTTAACTCCTTCTGCTACAGTGGTATTGGTTGATATGTTAGCCAAAGCAGCATTTTTGCTTTCTTCGGTTAATGTGCCTTTTGCAACTTGTCTGTCCATATTTTTGGCAATAGTTGCCAAAGCCTTGTCTAATTGTGCTTGTTGAACGTCAATTAGTGTAACTGAAAATCCATTTTGAGCAAAAACGTGTGCAATGCCGTTTCCCATAGTACCTGCACCTATTACTGATATACTTTTCATGGGGTAAAAATCGTTTAGAGGTGCAAATATAGATTGAAATGTGAGTTGGAGCGGCTAAAAATGCACATTTTAAACAATGATGAAACTGCTTTGTTTTGTAATGTTATAAAAGTCAAAATTTTTCCACAAAATCAATTTCAAAACCAACTTTAATCTTGAGTGCAGCTATAAATCTTTAATTTCACCGCCTGCACAAATCTAATAGTTTATGAAAATAGAGTTTAATAAAAATATACAGTTTACAAAATTGATTAAGGCTGACGGGCATTTAAGAGAGTTTAATTTTAGAAAAATTAACAGTCCGGGTAGTGTTTTATTTTCTGTAGATGTAAGCGACGACAGGGGCAACCGTAAAATGTTTAAGATGCAAAAAGAGCAAAATGCCTGGAAATTGCAGGATAGCGATCAGTTTCCTGATTGGATTTTAAAAAATGAAGGCTTATTAAATGAAATGATTGAAGAAGAACTTACGAAGAAAGATTAGTTACCCTCTTCTTTTATCTAATAATTATATTTGATTATAACAACATGGATGGCAAACTTTCCATTGAATTATTGGAAATTACTTCTGTCAATATCCATGCTTTACAGCAACTCTCTGAAAAAACTTTTGTCGAAAGTTTTGGTGCTCAAAATACAGATGCAAACCTACAATTGTATTTAAGTGAATACTTAACTTACCACAGGCTGTTTGATGAAATCAATAATCCCGATGCGCAATTCTATTTTGTAAAAATTGGACTAAATGCTGTTGGTTACCTGAAAGTAAATTTCTCAACAGCACAAACAGATATTAAGGATGATAATGGATTAGAGATTGAACGTATTTATGTTTTGAAAGATTATCAGAATATGAAAATCGGGCAATTACTTTTTGATAAAGCATTGCAAATTGCCAAAGACACCAACATGCAATACTTATGGTTAGGGGTTTGGGAAAAGAACTTAAAAGCCATTAATTTTTATAAACGAAATGGTTTGATAGAGTTTGGTACTCACATGTTCAAACTGGGCGAAGACGAACAAACTGACATTTTGATGAAGAAGGAGTTACAATAATTTTAAAAGAAAAAACTCTACTATTTGTTGCCGTTATTATCAACAGCCATAACAGGTGTTGCGCCTAATTTTTTAATAATCTGCATAACTCTTATAGCAGTACCCAGATGAGAAGTACTATCGCCGTTAATTACTACCGAAGCCTTTGTAGTGGTATCTTTTGATAGAAATGTTTTTAACTCCGGTTCCAGTTGATCCATGGTTATTAGTTTCTGACTTAGGTAAATGTTCTGGTCTTTATCAACTGTAATTACAACTGTCTGTTTAGACTTTGTATCGCTTTTAGCCTTGGGGTTAGAAACCTTTATAACATTAGGATTAGCCAACGTAGAAACTATTAGAAAAAACAGCAACAGTATAAACAATATATCGTTCAATGCACCGGTGTGCACTTCTGGATGAGACCTTAATCTGTTACGAAAATTCATTGTTAAATAATGACTGTTTGACTAATGACTTTATGACTTGTATTTATCTTGTTGGTTCCTGTAAAACATCTATAAATTCTGCACTTGCTACTTCCATCCTGTTCGCTGTTTTATCTATTTGAGCAGTCAATACATTATGTCCGATATAGGCAAGCAGGCCTATGATTAAACCCGTACCCGAAGTAATCATTTTTACATAAATACCACCCGCAATATCATTCAGCGTAAATTGCCCCGAACTGCTAATGCCATAAAACAATTGTATCATTCCTACAATAGTTCCTAAGAAGCCAAACATAGGAGCAATGCCGGCGATAAGCGAAAGTATGTTCAGGTTTTTCTCCATTTTATACATTTCAAGCTTACCAACATTTTCCATGCTTTTCTCAATAGAGTCTATTGGCTTTCCTATACGTTGCAAACCTTTATCTATTATTCTGGAAACAGGATTATTAGTATTGCGGGTAAGGGTCTTGGCCGCAGAAAGATTGCCGGTAACAATATTGTCCCGTATCATACTCATAAAGTTCTCATCGATCTTACTGGCTTTTCTTATTGCAAGTAATCTTTCGAAGAAAACAAAAATGGCAAGTACCAATAAGAAATAAAGCGGGTACATGATAAATCCACCTTTATCAAGCAACGACCACAATGAAATTTGTTGAGGAGCCTGTGCAGCTGCTACAACAGACGCCGAAGTATCTGCAATTACCTGGGGAATAGCCTGGAGAAAAATCCAACTCATTAGCTTTAAATATTTATACTGGTAAATGTAATTAAAACCCTAATTGGGTTTTAATAGTTTAGTATTTAGCTAACAAAGTAAAACTTATACACATTTTGGGGAGGAGATATTAGATATTAGGTAACTATTCAGTTCCAAAAGTAGCGATTAGTTGTAAAGCGTTCAGGACGTTATTTCCATTTTTGATGGTGGTGTCAATAACGGACCTAAGGATGGCA
>JAYTDC010000028.1:0-3840 GCA_043736115.1 Segetibacter sp.
CTGTAGTGCCAACAATAATTTTTGTATGCCATGGTACAGCAAATAAAACCCTCCCATCATCAGTTTTTGGAATCATAATGGCCGTATCGGAAGGCAAAAACTCCTTGTCAAAAACCAAATGTATACCCTGACTGTGGGTTATGAGTGGTTCAGATGCCGGGTCATCTAACCGATTGATATTATCAGCAAAAATTCCTGTAGCATTAATAACGGTTTTTGCTTTTATCTCGTACCATGTGTTCTTTAGATTATCTTTAATAAGCACACCACAAACTTTACCGTTGCATTTTAATAATTTTTCTACCCCTGCATAATTAATAACAACAGCACCGTAATGTGTTGCCGTCATTGCTAAATGTATAGCCAATCTTGCATCATCAAACTGACCATCGTGATACAGCACTCCGCCTTGTAATCCTTCCGTATCAAGTGTTGGAACAAGTTGTAGTGTTTCTTCTTTGCTCAACATAACCGAGGGGCCAAACCCCATGCTACCTGCCATCCAATCGTACAATTTTAAACCAATACCATAAAATGGATTTTCCCACCACTTGTAGTTCGGAATAACAAAAGATTGGTTTTTTACAAGGTGTGGTGCATTTTTTAACAGCATACCCCTTTCTTTTAAGGCCTCCATAACCAATTTAATGTTGCCTTGTTGTAAGTATCTAACACCACCATGTACCAATTTTGTACTTCGGCTCGATGTGCCTTTGGCAAAGTCATTTTTTTCTACCAAAATAGTTTTTAATCCACGGCTGGCAGCATCTACAGCAATACCTAAACCGGTAGCACCACCACCAATTATGCAAATGTCAAATTCAATATTTGATTCAATAGTTTGTATACATGATTGCCTATTCATAATACAGATATAGTCTGAATATTTTGGATTATTAAGGGTTTAGGTTTCATTGCCCCATGCTATAGCTGCTTTTACTGCCCTTTGCCATCCATGTTTTAGTGCTGCTCTTTCTTCTTCGGTCATTATTGGAGTAAATCTTTTTTCTGTTTGCCATTGTTCTTTTATCTCATCGGTATTTTTCCAAAATCCTACAGCCAAGCCTGCAAGATAAGCTGCCCCCAATGCTGTGGTTTCGGTAATTCGCGGACAAATAACATTGGTGTTTAGTATATCACTCTGAAACTGCATTAAATGATTGTTGATGGTTGCACCACCATCGGCCCTTAGTTCTGCAATGGGAATTCCGGCATCTGCATTCATAGCCGTTAATACATCCGATGTTTGAAAAGCAATGCTGTCTAATGCAGCCCGTGCTATATGGGCATCGGTACTACCCCTGGTTAATCCAAAAATACTTCCCCTTGCTTTTTGGTTCCAATAGGGTGTTCCTAAACCCGCAAAGGCAGGAACTATATAAACACCCTCTGCATTTGTAACAGTTGCAGCCAGTTGTTCTACATCAGAAGAGTTGCGTATTATTTTTAGTCCATCTCTCAGCCATTGCACTACAGCCCCTGCAATAAAAACACTTCCTTCAAGGGCATACGTTGTAGTTCCGTCTATTTGCCATGCAATGGTTGTTAACAGATTATTTTTTGAGGTTATGGCTTTGTTACCTGTATTCATTAGCATAAAACAACCTGTGCCGTATGTGTTTTTTACCATGCCGGGTTTAGTACACTGTTGGCCAAATAATGCTGCCTGTTGGTCGCCTGCAATTCCTCCAATTGGTATGTTGCTTTCCGGTATAATATTACCTGTATAACCATATACTGCACTTGAAGGCTGTACCGAGGGTAATAAACTTTGTGGAATGTTAAAGAGTTGAAGTAACTCATCATCCCATTTGCAGGAATGTATATTTAGCAACATAGTTCGGCTGGCGTTGCTTACATCTGTAATATGTACAGCACCTGCGGTAAGTTTCCAAACAAGCCATGTATCTATGGTGCCAAAAGCCAATTCCCCGTTTTCAGCCTTTTGCCGGGCATTGGGAACATGATCTAAAATCCATTGAAGCTTTGTAGCACTAAAGTACGAGTCAATGATAAGTCCTGTTTTTTCCTGTATTAATTTACTATAACCTGCTGCTTTTAAATTATCGCATTGGTCAGATGTTCTCTTGTCTTGCCATACAATTGCATTGTAAATCGGTTTACCTGTTTTTCTTTCCCAAACTACGGTAGTTTCCCGCTGATTGGTAATACCAATTGCAGCAATTTGTTTCATATTAATACCTGCCTTGGCAACCGCTTCGGCCATGGTTCCAAATTGTGTACTCCATATTTCTTCTGCATTATGTTCTACCCAACCGGGTTGGGGAAAGTGTTGTGTAAATTCTTTTTGAGCAATAGATTTCATGTTACCACTTTTATCAAAAAGAATGCTTCGGCTACTTGTGGTACCTTGGTCTAATGCTAGTATATAATTTGACATCGAAAATTGTATTTGCGGGTTAGAAGTTAGAGCATTTAAACTTCAATTACCATAAAAATTATAATAATTGAAGAGGATGGAATTCTAAATTTTAAAATGTAATTTATATTTTATTCATGTGCTTAAAAAAGAAATTTACTTGCAGAAAAATATTATTTTATGTTGCTGTATTTAATATTGGCTAAGAAAATATAGAAATATCTGTTCTGACTAAAACTATAACGCTTCATGTTTTTACAAACCCAAAAATTAAATTGATGGTATACCTTTAAGCATTTCAAGTTAATACACTTAATAACCACTATCTTAGTGTAATGGATAATTACGAAGGTATAATAAAAGCCGAGTTGAATAAATGGCAAAAGCAAATGCAGAAGTCGCCTAGCTTATTCAATAGATTATCTAAAAAAATGCAGAACAAGATTAACTCATGGTTACCTGAAAAAGTGCACAATGTCATAACCGTAGTAATAAAACAAATGGTAAGACTAACTCTTTTTGGTGCTACACATACTACTGCAAAACAATTAGAATATAAAAACTTAAATATTGAAATAATAGAAGCTGCAATACTTGAACGAATCAAAAACTACCGAAATACTGCAGCCATAGAAGGTGGAATTACTGGGGCAGGCGGCATTTTAACAGACTTAGCAGATTTCCCATTATTGATTGGTATAAAATTGAAATTATTATTCGATATAGCTGCAATGTATGGTTACGATATTAAGGATTATAAAGAACGTTTGTACATCTTATATATTTTTGAGTTGGCATTTTCCAGTAAGCAGTACAGATCGTAGGTTTATATAAAAATGGTTGATTGGGATACAAGAAGTAAAGATTTGCAGGAGTTTGATTGGCGTAATTTTCAGCAGGAGTACAGAGATTATTTAGATATTGCAAAAATGGCACAGCTGATTCCTGTTATTGGTGCCCCTGTTGGTGCCCCTGTTGGTGCTTTTGTAAATTACAGACTTAAAAAAATTGGGTACAACAGCAATGAATGCATATAGAATGCGTTTTTTACTTTCACAAAAACAAGTAACTTCATAACTGCATTATCAATTGAATAGAATGCCTTTGACCTCTTCATAAAAACTTTATAATGTTCAATGGGTTTCAAGATTAATTGATTGGGGTCTTGGTTTGGTCTGCCATATAAACTGATATCCACTGCTTATCAATTGCCATTCATATGTACGTTTTACATGAATAACCGGATGGGATGTTATTACAATTAAAATTGCAACTATAGTTATTATTGCTGCCAAAGTCCACGTAATACTTTGAAGAATTTTATTGCCTAAGTTGTAAAGTTTTTTTCTCAAAAGTCTGTAATACCAATTTGAAATTCATAGCAGACCAATTTTTTGGTTTGCTTTTTTTTATTTACATTTGGTCTTTTATATAATTCAATATGTCAAATTCATTATTTA
>JAYTDC010000029.1:0-18740 GCA_043736115.1 Segetibacter sp.
ACCCAATACATTAAACAGCCCAACAAAATATATTTTGTTGGGCTGTTTAATGTATTGGGTACAGTGGGGTAAAGTTTATATTTTTATGATTCTTCTGGCATATTTTAAATTAAGAAAAAACATTACAATGAAAACCATTGCGAATAGGAAATACATGATTTGGCCGGGAAAAACTTTTATAAAAAAATTATAAAGAATTCCATACACAAGTATTAAATAGATGCATATAATACTTATTATAGTTCTTTTATTGAGGCCCAATTTTGAGAGCAAATCAGTTATTAATAGTGTAAACATGTATCTAATTTTTAGAATTTAATAAAGAACATTTTATTTAATTTTTACTTGGTTCTACAATGCTCTACATCTTCTTAGTTTTTGTGTGGCATTCGTTTTTCAATTTTTAGACATGAAAATAATTGATAAAAAGAATATGGGCTAATTTCATTGTAATCAGATCAATTATTAATAATCATTTACTTAAAATTACTTAATGTTAAGTAAAATCTTTTGAAACCTTCATTTTAATTACTTCTATTAATTGTCTCCTTAGTTTCGTTGTGTGAAAAAGCAATCGCTAAAAGAATTCCTCGACACTAAAGTAGCCGAATACAATACCCCCACCTTCATCAAAGATGACCCCATTTGCATTCCGCATATTTTCTCAAAACAACAAGATATAGAAATTGCGGCTTTGTTTGCCGCTGTTTTTGCATGGGGAAACCGTACCACCATCATAAACAAATGCCGCGAACTACTACAACGAATGGACAATGCGCCGCATCAGTTTATTCTTCATCATTCTGATAATGATTTAAAGGCTTTGCTTGGCTTCAAGCACCGAACTTTCAATGATACCGACTTGCTGTACTTTGTTCACTTTTTACAACATCATTATAGCCGAAACATTTCACTTGAAAGTGCATTTGCCGAAGGCATACAACCCAAAGACAAAACAATAGAAAACGGTCTCAATCATTTCTTCGAATACTTTTTTTCGTTAGAAGATGCGCCGAGGAGAACACAAAAACACATTGCTGCGCCTTTTAAAAACAGCACCTGCAAGCGATTGAACATGTTTCTGCGGTGGATGGTGCGCAATGATGACATGGGTGTGGACTTCGGCATTTGGAAAAACATTTCCCCGGCAAAACTGGTCTGCCCGATTGATGTGCATGTGGCAAGAGTGGCGCATCGTTTCAATCTGCTACAACGCAAACAAATAGATTGGCAGGCAGGTCTTGAACTCACGGCCCATCTTCGTAAATTTGACAAATCCGACCCGGCCAAATACGATTTTGCATTGTTTGGACTGGGAGTTGTAGAAAAATTTTGATTTCAAAAAAATTGGAAGACAATTCATTACAGGAAATGGCCAATGCAATCCCCGAATTTCAATTAGAGTTGAATTCAGCAGGCTATAGTTACGATGAGTTCAAAAAATTACTTGCTGCAAAAATCAATATACTCATCAATACTAATTTTTCAAAATTGGTAGGTATTCTATATCGGCTTGACATTTCTGAAAATAAATTAAAAGAACTTTTGGCCTATGCCTCCGACAAACCGGCCGGCGACGTTATTGCTACAATGATTATTGAAAGACAAATGCAAAAAATTGAATCCCGAAAGAAATTTAGGCAGGATGGAGATATTTCGGAAGATGAAAAATGGTAATATTTTCGATCATCAATTATTTTGTTCATCACTTTCATACTTCCGGATTTAAACTTTTCGTTAGGGAAAAAGGGAATTCAGAAATACTTTATTAATTTTAAGGAGATTTTAATCCAAAATTTAACTGTTATAATACATGATTATAGCTGAAATAGCACAAGCGCATGATGGAAGCATAGGCATTTTACATTCCTACATAGATGCATTGGCCGATGCAGGTGTTGACGCTGTAAAATTTCAAACTCATATAGCCGAAGCTGAAAGTAGCATTCATGAGGCTTTCCGTATTCCTTTTAGTTATGTTGATAAGACCCGCTATGATTATTGGAAAAGAATGGAATTATCCTTAGACCAATGGATAGAAGTAAAAGAACACTGTCACAAAGTTGGTTTGCTTTTTATTTCTTCCCCTTTTTCCTGCAAAGCTGTAGATGTATTAGAAGCTGCAGGTGTAGATGTTTATAAAATAGGTTCGGGTGAGGTCAGTAATCATCTTCTCTTAGAAAAAATAGCCAATACGGGTAAACGGGTTATTGTATCGAGTGGTATGAGTACTATAGAAGAACTAGACGAAACTATTCAGTTATTTAGAGAAAAAAATACAGATATTAGTATATTGCAATGTTCAACTGTTTATCCATCACAACCTAAAGATTGGGGTCTACACACAATAAAAGAATTTAAAGACCGTTATAAAATTTCAACAGGCTTTTCTGACCACAGTGGTGGAGTTTATGCTTGTCTGGCGGCCACCGCATTGGGAGCAGATATTTTAGAGTTTCATGTTGTATTTGACAAGCGGATGTTTGGCCCCGACGCTAAGGCTTCTTTAGAAATAGATGAAGTAAAAATGTTGGTTAGTGGAGTGAATCAAATAAAAAGCTCTATTAAAAGTCAAGAGCAAAAGAATGAGCAGGTAGCTAATAAACAGGATTTGAAAAATTTATTCGGAAAGTCACTTTGTATTAATAATTATTTAACCGCCGGACACGTTTTAACTATAGACGATCTGGAGGCAAAAAAACCCGCCGGGCTTGGAATTGCTCCGAGGGATTATAAACAAGTCATTGGAAAAAGGCTATTAGTAGCTAAAAACCAATGGGATTTTTTAACCAATAAGGACTTAAATTCCTAGTCATGAAAAAAAGAACAGTTTGTGTAGTCATTACAGCAAGGCCTAGCTACAGCCGTATTAAAACTACACTAAAAGCCATACAGCAGCATCCGGACTTAGAACTACAAATTGTATTGGCAGGACCTGCTTTGCTTAATAAATATGGTAATATTGAAAATATTATTCAGGATGATGGTTTTATTATAAGTGAAAAGGTTTACACTGTATTAGATTCTGAAAACCTTACAAGCATGGCCAAAACCGTGGGCCTTGGTCTTGTTGAGTTATCAAATGTATTCTACCAGTTGAAACCAAATATGGTAGTTGTAATAGCAGACAGATTTGAGACTATTGCAGTATCTATAGCAGCAGCTTATCAAAATATTCCACTAGTACATATTCAGGGTGGAGAAATAACAGGCAGTATAGATGAAAAGGTACGCCATGCCAATACCAAATTTGCTGATGTTCACCTTGTTTGCAATGAACTTGCAAGAAAGACAGTTGTAAAATTGGGCGAGGATCCAAAATTTGTTTTCAATACAGGTTGCCCCTCTATAGACCTTGCGGCAGAAGTACTGGAAAATCCTGCATTAAATTTTGACCCCTACAAATTGTATGGTGGCTCTGGCAATAATCCAGACTATTCTAAGGGATATATGGTTGTAATGCAGCATCCGGTCACTACAGAATTTAATGAGGCTAAATTTCAGGCAGAAGAAACCCTGGAGGCAATAAAAACAATCAATATGCCTGTATTTTGGTTTTCTCCCAATGCAGACGCAGGATCAGATGCATTTTCATACAGCATACGTGCCTGTCGCAATGATGCAAATATGAGTCATGTACACTTTTTTGACAACATGATGCCTACTGATTTTCTAAAACTTGTTTACAACTCAAAATGTCTGATCGGCAATAGCAGTATGGGCATAAGAGAATGTTCATTTATGGGTATTCCGGTTGTTAATATTGGAAGCCGTCAGTCAGGAAGAGAAAGAGCGGGGAATGTAATTGACGTAGATCATAATAAGAATGAAATTTTGAATGCAATACAATATTGGAAACATAACAAAAGACCTCTTCAGTCCTTTATATATGGTAAAGGAGATGCAGGGGTACGTATGGCAGATGTCTTATCTCAGGTACAACTAAGATTCAGTAAAATACTTCAATTTCAGGAAGATGAAAACATTGTGCATCATACCGGCAAGATCGGGATCAAAGGGGGTTCCGGGCAAGAATATCAAGCTGCTTAATGGAAGACCGCTTATATCCTACACTTTTAATGCAGCTATAGAAAGTAGATTGATTGACCGTGCTATATTAAGTACAGACTCAACTTCAATTGCAGCACTTGCAGCCTCTACAATGATAGAAGTACCTTTTATACGGCCTTCGCATTTATCGGCTGACCATACCCCTACAGCAGAAGTCATAAAGCATGCACTTAATTATTTTATCAGAAAAGGACAAATTTATGATACAGTTTGTCTCTTGCAGGCTACCTGTCCATTTAGAAGTAAAGGCTTTACTGATAAATGTATTAAAGCATTTAAAGATTCAGGAGCCGATTGCCTTTTTTCAGTAAAAAAGGTTCCTCATGAGTTTAACCCTCACTGGGTTTTCACTCCCGGATCAGATGGATTTCTGCAAATTTCAACAGGGGAGGAATCAATCATTCCAAACAGACAACTACTTCCACCGGCCTATGCAAGAGATGGAAGTGTATATGTTTTTAAGGCCAACAACATTCTACTTCAAAATACTATTTACGGCAAAACAATTTCTTATCTGGAAAGTGACAGCCCATGGCATGTAAATATTGATACACCTGAAGATTGGCAGCAGGCTGAATTAATAGCTAAAATGGCAACAGCCTGATTATAAATTTTATAAGCATGGAACTAATAAGGGGGAATATATTCTCTATTAATCTTTCATAAAATTTACTACATTAGCTTGTGCAGTACAAGTAACCTGTATATCGTTTATACAAACATGTGCGGGCAAATTTGCACAATACCATGCAATATCTGCAATGTCTGCAGCTTGTAGGGGTATATAACCCTTGTAGGCACTATTAGCTTTGTCTTCATTACCCTTGAAGCGTACTATAGAAAATTCTGTTTCAGCAGCACCCGGGTTTATGTTGGTTACTTTTATTTTATGAGGTAATAAATCTATTCGCATTGAACGGCTTATTGCATCTACTGCAAACTTTGTAGCGCAATAAACATTTCCATTCTCATACACTTCTTTGCCGGCTATACTACCCATATTGATGATGTGTCCATGATTTCGGGATACCATATAGGGTGCTATTGCACGTGTTACATAAAGTAATCCTTTTACGTTAGTGTCAATCATTGTATCCCAATCTTCTGTATTGCCCTTGTTTATTGGATCTCTTCCCAAAGCAAGGCCTGCGTTGTTTATTAACAATTCTACATTGTGCCATTCATTGGGTAAGTTTTCAAGATTTTGATTTACCTCTTGTTTGTTACTTACATCAAAAACCAAGCTTAATACTCTAACCTGATATTTATCTCTAAGCACATCTGCTAATGCATGAAGTTTATCAGCCCTTCTGCCGGTAATAATACAATTCCATCCACCATGGGCAAATTTTTCTGCCATTGCTTTTCCAAAACCGGATGTTGCGCCTGTTATTAGTACAATTTTTTCCATTGTTACTTTTGTAGTTTTTAATTGCTATTCATCTTAAATCCTTAATGCGTTTCAAACAAAATGAGTTGGGTTAGAATAAAAATATCTGTTAGATTTCTAGCTATCTAATCAGCACCACAGTACCTTTTCTAAAAATTGTTTTTCCAAGGTAATCTGTGGCCTGGGCCATGTAAACAAAAGTTCCAGTCGCTTGTTCTGTTGCCTGAAACTTACCATCCCAACCCTCTCCAACAGAGTTTGTAAAATATAATAGTTGACCCAGTCTATTGTAAATTCTAAAATAATCAAGTCCCCTTAGTCCCACAAGTATTGGTTTTAAAACATCATTTTTTCCGTCTCCATTAGGCGTAAACCCAGATGGAACAAATATGTCGGGTGATGTTTTAAATACAACAACTTTTACATTGTCCTCCCCAAAACATCCAGGCCCTGATGTTACTCTAACGGTGTATCTGATTGAGTCTATACCGGGACCCAATATGGCAATAGGGTCAGATGTAAATGGATTGTTAAGGCCCGTTGTGGGAGTCCATGCATAGTTGGTTCCACCTTCTGCATGTAGTTGCAGCGGTTGGTTAACTACAATATTGGTATCATGACCGGCGTAAGCTATAACTTGCGGTATTACCTTAATTATCACTTCATCGCTTACCGGTTTTGGGCATCCCAGAGTATCTGTTACGGTTATTTTATAAGTAGTTGTATTTTGTGGTGATGCTGTAGGCGTAAGTGTATTGGAGTTGGTCAAACTATTTTTAGGAAACCAGACAAAATCAGCGCCTAAAATTGTTGCAGACAAATTAATTTTTTGTTTGTAACAAATAGAATCATCGAGTCCTGCATTTGCTATTGGATATCTGACAGCTTTAATTTTTATTTGATCTTTTGCTTCACATTTTCCCAGGGTAGCCCTTACCGAATAAACAACTGAAGTATCTTTCCTGGCATATGGATTAAATACCAGACTAATAGAAGGGTTCTTAATGTTAGGATTGCTAACAATTCCGGTAGTTGGAGTCCAGTAGTAAGCCAAACCTTCACTTGACGGGTTTAGAATAACAATATCACTGCTGCAAATTGTTGTATCCGGTCCGGCATCTATTGAAATGGAATCCACTACATTGACCCTAATAGTATCCTTTGCAATACAGCTATTTTCCAGTAAGGATACCTGATACGTGGTGGTGATTTTTGGATATACAAATGGGTTTGAGTCTGCCGCATTAATAAGGTTATATGCCGGTGTCCAGGAAAATATTCCTGTACCTTGTGCATTTAATTGCAAGGTATCTATACTACAAATTATAGTATCGTGAAAGGGAAGAAATAGAAAAGGAACATCTCTAACAATTATTGGTTTTGTAACGGTATCTATACATCCTTTGCTATCGGTAACAAGCAGCGTAGCATCTCGGGTACCTTGACTGGGATAAATGTAAGATGGGTTTTGTTGCCGCGAAGTGTCGGCAAGTGTAGCCAAATCTCCAAAGTTCCAGCGCCAGGTATTGATAGTACCGTAAGTCGTTGAACTTTTATCAGTAAAAATAAATGGGTTTTTGAAACAATTTCCCGTTACATTAAAGTCTCCTTTAAACCCCGGATAAATACCAATAGTAACACTGTTGCTATCAATACAGCTATTGGATCCTGATACTCTTAGTTTAATTGTAAACGTACCACTGTCAGGATAGGTATAAGACGGAGTAGCAAGATTTGAGGTATCTCTTAAGGTTGTGTCTACTCCAAAATCCCAATGATAACTTGTTATTACAGATGAATTAGTATTGTTTATAAAATGTACAGTAAAACTTTTGCAAGAAATAAATTCATAATTGAACTGTGGTATAGATGGTTCACCTACCTGTGGTAATGGGTTTGCAGCAGCATAGTCACAATTACCCACCTGAAGTATAAAATCTTTGCGGTGTACATTTAAAATAACACCATTTCTCCATTCATTAACGCAAACGTTAATAACATATCTGCCGGCATTAGGCGCAGTACCAGTAATTCTACCTGTTTTAGGATCAATTGAAACTGCAACCCCCAACGGATTGTTTCCTGAAAAGGGTGATTTATAAGAAACTCCATTTAGCTGAAGTGTAGGTGAAGGCCCTGGATTGGGAGCTGAAGAGGTACCGCCGCCATATGCATCGCAAAACTCATAGCTTAATGAGTCGCCATCGGCATCTGTTGCGCCAAAGTCTAAAATAAAACTCTTTTGTTTGCAAACAAGTGCCGTGTCTTTTACCAAAAACTGTGGGCTGCTATTTTGACCAGTAGGTAATACTGTGTTGCCCGGAATATTGGTAACAAAAGTTGCCCCCACACCAGTGTTTAGAGCCATATTAGCAATCATATCTGATCTGCAACATCTGATCCAGATAAGCGTGTAACCCGGGTCAATATTTGTAAGTTCAATAGTATTGGTGAATATTCCTATTTGAAAACAAACATCGGGTGGATTTACTAAACATGGTATAAGTGCAGTATTTAATTGTATGGTTTGTATGTTTTGAAGTGGAAGTCCTATTTGGGAAACTAAATTGCCTGTTTGCCGGTTATAAAAGCCTATAGTTACGGTTTCGTTATTTAAAGTTTGTCCTGCTGAATTGCAATCTCTAAAAAGCCGCATGGTAACTTTATATCTACTGGAATTTCCCGATGTTCCCGGACCAACATATTCATAAAATAATTCACCCCCGGCTATATGACTTGCTATAACAGGAAAAGAGAACAAAATAGAGCATATGATAAAATAGAATTTCTTCATTTTGTAGCTTGTGTAACATTCTGCAATTTTGGTAATACAATCATTTAAGGTGAATGTTTTATTAATAGTGAAAATACAAAATGTTGATTAAAAAAATCATTCTTTTGTTGGATGAATACCTGCTAATAAAGTGTTAAGAACATTTTAAATAATTCATTTCATCTTAATGTTTCCTCACCAAGAAATTCAAGAAGGCAATTATTTAATTTTGTAGAGGCTTCCAACATACTCATATGTCCAATACCGTCTAAAATGTTAATGTGAGCTATTTTAGGTAAATGAATTTGTTGTAAGAGATCATTTAATGGTGCTGCATTGTCTTCTGTTCCTATAACAAATAATACCCTAACCTGTGTATGCTGTAACACCGAAGTTGTGTCGGGTCTGTTCATCATGGCATTGTAATATTGCATAAGAACCTCATTGCTAAACTGCCTACTTTTTTCTATAAGGGTTGCAACAATTTCAGGTTGTTCATTTTTAAATTTTTTGGAAAATAAGGTAGGAATGGCTGTCTTTAAAAATGAATATGCACCATGTTCCTTTATCATTTCTATACCTTGTAACCTGCTTTTCTTTTTTTCTTCACTATCAGCAAAAGCTGTAGAATTAATCAACCCAAAACCAATAAGTTTTTCAGGATAAGTAACGGCAAATGCCAGAGTTATATAACCTCCCATACTATGACCCAGCAAATAACATTTTTCTATTCTTTCATTTTCTAACAAAGCAAAGATGCAGGATGCATAATCACTTATGGATACTTCACTTTTTTCTAAAATTGAAGACTTGCCACTACCGGGAAGATCAGGTATGATTACCCTATACTTTTCTCTAAGAAAGTGGGTTTGATCTTGCCATATTGAACTGTCTTCTCCAAAACCGTGCAATAACATTACAACTGCACCTTTGCCTGTAATTGTATAGTTGACATTAGCAGTCTTATATTGAAAATTCTTTTCCATAAAAATTAAAATTAGTAATGATGAAATTCAAAAAAGTATCTTAGTTATTCCTTCAAATTATTTTGATCAATATTCATTACCGAAAACAATCCTGCCATCTGAACATCATATAAACTTTTTGATCATCCTCTTTTTTAGAAGCATAACAAGGTGATAAGTTAACAATGTAACCAGCATAAAAATGGCCAGCTTATAAATGATAGCACCATTTTGTACATAAAACGTGGTACCGTTGTTTGCCGGGATTGAATATTTTATAAAAGATGCATCCTCCCATTTACGCAAATCAACAATTTCTCCGGTATTATCAATAACAGCCGAAATGCCTGTATTGGCACTGCGGGCTACCCATTTTCGGGTTTCTACAGCTCTTAATCTTGCATAATGTAAATGTTGTTTATGCCCGGCTGTATTGCCCCACCATCCATCGTTAGTCATTATGGTCAGCAGGTTAGCCCCCTTTTGTACATAATTGGTTACATACTCTCCATAAATGCTTTCATAGCAAATTATTGGTGCAGTAATGTAAGGGTTACCGTTTTCTTTAAAAGCAACTGCCTCCTTATCATGTCCATAACCGCCTGCAGTACCCCCAAACTGTTCAAAAATTGCACCCATCCATATAAAAAAATCGGGCAAAGTTTCCACACCCGGTACCAATTTACTTTTGTTATATAATTGTAGAGGTTCATTTGCTTTTATAATGATTGCAGCATTAAAAACATCGTAATACGATCCTGAGGCCGGGTTTTTTCTGGCTGTATTTGTCACTTTTTCAGTACCATAATTTTTTATGGTCTCTATTCCTGTTTGGAGAGTAATTGCAGGATGACGATTTACAAATTCAAATACAGGTTTGTAATGTGGGCTTTCACTAATTTGGTCTTGCCAAACAGCTACGGGCAATGCCGTTTCTGGCCAAAGCACCAATCGGGTATTGCTATCAAGGCTTTGCTCGGATAATTTTATAAGCGTTTCAAGTTGCCTGTTGGTACTGTTTGGGTCAAACTTTTCGTTGTAAGGGTCAATATTGGGCTGAACAATAATCACATTATTTATAGCAAAAGAAGCATTAGACTTTGGTGTAATAACAGATGATAAAACAACAGGCAATACAAGTATAACAACAGCGGCTATTGAGTAATATACTTTTTCTTTGTTTAGTTTTGTTTTAATAATTGAATATACCAGTATGTTTACCAACAATACCCAAAGGGTACCACCCGAAACGCCTGTGTATTCATACCACTGAACCCAATTTGTATGCGTTGCAAATACATTTCCCAAAGTAAGCCAGGGCCAGCTCAATTGCCAGTTTAGATGTATATATTCAAAACCTAACCAAAAAGTGATAAGAGCAATAACCCCGGTTTTTTGTCCATAGTTTGTTTTGAAAACATAAAAGCCATATAACGGAATACACATAAAAAAACTATTAACAACAATAGCTGCTATAGCGCCGGGTGCCGTTGAATTCCAAATCCACCAGGTTGTGCCGGCATTCCAGATAAGCATTGCTATATATGAAAATAGGAAAAACCGGTTACGCTTTATGTTTTGGTCGCTAATGTATAATAAGGGTACCCAGGCAATAAAAATTAACAACGTAAGTTGCGAGACAGGCCACGCAAAGATTAATAAGATGCCAGATAAGAAACTCCATGCAAGAAGAGATATTCTGTTCAAAACATTCGATTTAATGAATGACGGCAAGTTCTGGCAAATAACCGGGATTAATTATAGAGGTTTGGTTAAATGGCATAGAAATTATTTATTGAAATAAAAATGCCCCGATTTTTTATAAACGGGGCATTTAATCAGTATAAAGACTTTTTCATTTATTAATGAAAAAGGTTCAATTTTACTTCAATCTTTTCTCGTCAGAAACAGTCAGCTTTACACGGCCTTTCTTACGACGGCTTGCCAATACTTTGCGACCATTTGCAGATTCCATACGTTTGCGAAATCCGTGAACAGATTTACGGCGGCGACGATGTGGTTGGAATGTACGTTTCATTTTTTAATAATTTTACTAAGCCAAAAAATAAGGTTTTCATACATCAGCAGTACTTCCCATTAGTACTGCTATGGTGAAAGGGCAGCAAAAGTATATGTTTTTGCTTAATTGAATGCAGTTTTTTTCAAAAATTTAAAGATCAGACATTTGTACGCTGATAAAATCAGGTTTCTTGGTCTAAATACTAAATACTTACTACTAAATACTACTTACCTGATTCTTTTCTCTTAGTTTCGCACCCCGATAAGATACTCTATTCTTACTAATCAAATTAATAAAAAACTCTCTCTATGTCTTTAGTCGTTGTCGGGTCTATGGCGTTTGATGCTATTGAAACACCTTTTGGAAAATCAGATAAAATAATTGGTGGTGCAGGTACTTACATTGCGTGGAGTGCTTCCAATTTTACAAAACCAATCAAGCAAATATCTGTAGTCGGGGGAGATTTTCCACAGGAACAACTTGATGCCCTTAGCAGCCGTGGGGTTAATTTAGAAGGGGTACAGATCAAAAAAGATGAAAAAACTTTTTTTTGGAGTGGCCGCTACCACATGGACATGAATACCCGTGATACATTGGACACACAATTAAATGTATTGGAAAATTTTGTGCCTGTAGTGCCAGAAAGTTTTCAGGATTGTGAGTTTTTGATGTTGGGAAATCTAGTTCCCGCAGTGCAAAGAAGCGTAATTCAGCAAATGAAAAAACGCCCCAAGCTGATAGTAATGGACACCATGAATTTTTGGATGGAAATTGCCATGGACGATCTGAAAGATGTATTGACTATGGTAGATGTATTAATGGTAAATGATAGTGAAGCACGGGAGTTAAGCAATGAGTATAGCCTGGTAAAAGCCGCTAAGAAAATATTAACTATGGGGCCTAAATATCTCATTATTAAAAAAGGCGAACATGGCGCATTGTTGTTTCATGAGAACCATGTGTTCTTTGCACCCGCACTTCCCTTAGAAGAAGTATTTGACCCAACCGGTGCAGGAGATACATTTGCCGGAGGTTTTATTGGCCACCTCGCAAAAACTAAAGACATTTCTTTTCATAACATGAAGACTGCTATTATTATGGGCAGTGCTATGGCAAGTTTTTGTGTAGAAAAGTTTGGTACACAACGCCTTACCGAAATTACAAAAGCTGATATAGATGCACGGTTAGAAGAATTTGTGCAATTGGTAAATTTTGATATTGACCTTGTTTGAAGATAGTCAAAGTGTCATTGAGTCATTAAGTCAATTATGTAAAAATGCCGGGGTTTTCTCCGGTATTTTTTTGTAGGGAACTATTTGTGCCGTTGTTGGTATGGCAAAGCCTACCAACAACATACGTTTTAATCCGCTTATGGTGTTCTGAATGCGTTTCTATCCTTCGTGCAATACTTGGGCTCCATAAATTATTACAAGGACGATTTTTTACTTCGTAGAGGGATTTCTTATTTACATTTTTCAGGGTAATTTATGGCAATAGGGCGGAAATAGAAGTTTGGTTTTGTTGCTGATTCTTTTATAGGGCTTTCCTGATAGCAGTTACTAATAGCGAGGTTTCTGGAGGGCGATTCCACTAAGACAAAAAATCTGAAATACAATGCTTTTCTTAAATCATATAACAGGGGAACTTACACTTGATGCTAAATGTAGTT
The DNA here is from genome assembly GCA_043736115.1 of Segetibacter sp. Classification (GTDB taxonomy): domain Bacteria; phylum Bacteroidota; class Bacteroidia; order Chitinophagales; family Chitinophagaceae; genus Segetibacter. Next base: position 12,889 of record JAYTDC010000029.1, read on the forward strand.
TTGGCGTTGGGATTAATGAAAACGAAATAAGTGGCTTTAGCGGAAATTATTTTGTTGAGGTAAAGCCTATAAGTAACGATTCTACTTATTATACTATTAGTGATATTGATTATGGAGAATTTGGCCTTGTTTGCTTATTTAATAACAACAAATTGAATTGGATAAGCATAAGCCTAGGAAAGAACTACAATTTTCCTCCATTTGTTATTACCCGTGAAGAAATAAAATTAGTCAAACAAAAGTTGGAAGATATGGGCGGTGAGAATATTTATCAGTGGGGAAGCATTGAGCTTAATGAAGATATAAAAGGGGGAATTGTATCAATACTTATTAAATACAATCAATAAGTTGAGTTTGCGTTGGTGTTGCAGTATTGCCGTTTCTTGGTTTTATCCTAAACTAAAGTAAGTGTTAGTTGAGCTTGAAGTTTAATCAAAGCGTAACCTCAATGCAAATGAAAAGCAGGTCATAAACCGGTAAGAATAGAAGTATTTTATTCCCTCTTGAGTCCCCCGCAAGAAACCTCCACCCGTAAAAACTGCATACTTATCCGGTAAATTCTTTTTCCAGTATGCCTAAGTATTTTTTAAAACTATAGGTTTTATTTCTTTGTTTTTGATTATCCTGTTGTAATATTCCTTGTTCTACAAAATTCATAACAAGTCTTTGTGCAGTCAGGTAACTGCTTCCGGTTAGTTCCATAACATCGTTAATTGCAATTACAGGCGTATGACAAAGTTGTTCCAATAGCAAATTCGCATTTTTTCTTACACGAGAAAGGTTATCGTCTATTTTATTTGAACATTCCTGTATCAAAGCATCAATAGCCCAAACCCGTTTAACAATATCGTCTGTGCTTGCCCTTATACCCCTTAGAAAGTATTTGAGCCATCCCTCATAATCACCCTTTTTTCTTACATCATCAAGCCTGTCATAATATTCGCTCCGGTATTTCATAAAAAAGAAAGATGGATATAGGACAGGTTCACTAATAATGTTGTAATCCATCATCGTAAGCACTATTAATAATCTCCCTATACGCCCATTACCATCAAGAAAAGGATGGATCGTTTCAAACTGAACATGTGCAAGACCTATGCGCATTAGGGGCAGAATGCTATTATCTTCATTTACAAATCTGTCTAAATCGTGAATAAGTTCCTCAATATAATTTGCAGGTGGGGGTACCAGCTTTCCGACAAAAACAGCCACTTTTCTAAACTCTCCGGGTGCTTTTCCTTCTCCCCTTACTCCTGATAATAATTTTTTGTGGCACTCTCTTACTAACCTCGACGAAATAGGAATGTTTTTATTCCTCATAAGCTCAATGCCATAGTGGAGCGCACCTATATAATTCAATACCTCCTGAACATCTTTATTTTCCGATTTTTCTTTTGATTTATATTCAAGAACCTGAGTCAAAGTGGTATTGATGTTTTCTATCTGACTTGAAAAAATTGCTTCTTTGGCAATATAAACATCAAGAAATTGCCTTTTGCTTGGAATTCGGTTTTGCGCTTCAGCAAATTTTCCTAAACTCTGTAGTGCTTCACCATAAAGTTCTACCAACTCATTATCTAATATTAGTGTTGGTAATGGTGGCAAAGACCTTGGTATAAAGTGATTGTTTTCACCAAATTGTTCATAATGCCCACTTCTGGATTTATCTTTCATTATTATGCCTTTCGGCAAAATTATAAAATAAGAAGGTTAAAAAATGAATATTATTTTACAAAACTTATTAAATAGTAAAATAAGGATACTATTTTATTTCCATTATTTGTTAAAAAGTTGGATACAATAGAAAGGATAGCTTCATTTATTTTGTGCACATAGTGTATCCTGCAAAAAGCCTAAAACTTCTTGTAATACGTAAGTTTCATAAATTAAAGCAAGAACTGTTTTTTTACTTCGCAGGGTCATTTCCAATTTATATTCGTAAAAGTAATTTATGGTAATAGGGCATAAATAGATGTATGGTTTTGTTGCAGATTAATTTAAATGGCTTTCCTGATAGCAGTAACCCAAATTAGCCTCTATTCAGAACTCCGCTAACACAGATTAATTAGAAATGCCGTTTCTCATGCCGCATTATTTTTTGCTTAAAATCAATTAGTTGTAATTAATCAATTTTTTAAAATGCACCTTTTTTTTTAAATTTATGTTCCTTTCTGTGAATTTCCTTTCTCCAGTATTCTGCTTACACAGTATTTGTTAAAACTCTGCTTATGCCTTACCTAAATACACAGAATAATTTTAGCCATTGTTTAAAATTATTTTTCGCAATATTAATTACACTCTTTACAGTATCTAATGCACTTGCAGATACCTATGTAACGGGAAACCAAAGTGGCTTGTGGAGCAAAGCCAACAGTCCATATATATTAGACGGTGGTGGAATAACTGTGCTTAATGGGCAAACACTCCTGATTGAACCGGGTGTAGAAATAAGGTCAACCTATTACTATGACAGAATATGGATTTATGGCACTTTAGTCGCACAGGGTACATCAACAGATTCTATCAGGTTTGTAAACAGTTCCAATTATGGATTGGCCCAGGAAGGTGCATTGTTTTTTTCCACCGGAAATACCAATTGTGTAATGGATTATGTCATCATGGACTCATGGGGATATAATTATTACGGAGATTTAGCCGCCATATATATTCAGGCTGGTTCTCCATCTATATCTCATAGCACTATAAGAAATTGCAATAGCCGTGGTATTTATGTCACTAGCACATCAGGAACTCCATCTATTACCAATGTAGATTTTCTTAATAACCCGTTGGGTATTGAAACAACATCTGCTACTTCTATTCCCACCATTTCGGGGATTGACTTTATAAATACTCCTAGCTCAATATATGCATACGCCTCACAAATTGGCGGAATTACCAATTGCAACAATGCAATTATTACTATCAAAAATTCTTCTATTGATTCCAACTCAACATTTGCGAAGCACACAGGAAATTCTTATTATAATTTAGAAGGTGGATTTTCTGTATCCGCATCTAAAACCCTTACGCTACAGCCGGGAGTTAAGATCAGGTCAACTTATTACTATGATAGAATATGGATTTATGGCACACTCATAGCACAGGGCACAGCTGCTGATTCTATCAGGTTTGTAAATAGTTCTTATTATGGTTTGGCGCAAGAAGGCGCTCTGTTTTTTGCAGCAGGAAGCAACAACTGTGTAATGGACTATGTAGTTATGGATTCGTGGGGGTATAATTACTATGGCGATATTGCCGCTATTTATATACAGGATGGATCGCCATCTATCACCAATAGCAGTATACGCAATAGTAGCAGTCGTGGTATTTATATTTCTGCTACATCCGGTACACCCATAATCAACAATGTAGATTTTGTAAATAATCCTTTGGGAATAGAAACAACAACAGCGACCTCACTCCCGTCAATTTCTAATATCAACTTTGTAAGTACACCCTCATCTATTTATGCTTATGCATCACAGATAGGAGGTATTACCAATTGCAACAACGCAGTTATTACTATTAAAAATTCTTCTATTGATTCCAATGCAACATTTGCGAAGCACACCGGCAATTCTTATTACAACCTAGAAGGAGGATTTTCTGTTGCGGCATCTAAAACACTTACCATTCAGCCGGGTGTAAAGATCCGGTCAACCAATTACTATGACAGGATATGGATTTACGGTACATTGGTAGCACAGGGTACATCAACAGATTCGATCAGGTTTGTAAATAGTTCTTATTATGGTTTGGCGCAAGAAGGTGCTCTATTTTTTGCAGCAGGAAGCAACAACTGTGTAATGGACTATGTAGTTATGGATTCATGGGGGTATAATTACTATGGCGATATTGCCGCTATTTATATACAGGACGGATCTCCATCTATAACCAATAGCAGTATACGTAACAGTAACAATAGGGCTATTTACATAACTGCAGGTTCTGGTTCGCCTACTATCACCAACAATGATTTTTTCAATAATCCCGTAGGAATAGAAACAACAACGGCTTCCTCCAAACCCACCATTTCTAACATTAATTTCACCACAGGTTCATTGTCTGTTTATGCTTACGCTTCGCAAATTGGTGGCATTACCAATTGCAACAATGCAGTTATCACCATCAAAAATACAACGATTGATAGCAACTCAACATTTGCGAAGCACACCGGTATTTCTTACTACAACCTGGAAGGGGGGTTTACACTTGCGGCCTCCAAAACATTGACCTTGCAGCCTGGTGTTGAAATAAGGTCAGCTACCCACTATGACCGTATTACTATAAACGGTACTCTACTAGCACAGGGAACAGCAACTGATTCTATCAGGTTCATCAACAGGAATGGGTATGGACTGGCAAAGCTGGGGTCAATGTACTTGAGTCCAAACAGTACCAACTGTGTGTTTGACTATTTCACCATGGATGCCTGGGGTTATAATTACCACGGCGATGATGCAGGTATTTATATTCAGGGAGGTTCTCCGGTCATTACCCGCAGCAGGTTCAGTAATGCTAATAATGCAGCTATCTTTACAAGTGGTGCCTCCACATCGCTTGATGTTGCTGATGTATCATTTTACAATAACCCACGGGCATTATATATCAACAGTGGCGGCATTTCGCCCCATGTTTCCAATCTTACTATTGTCAACAGCAACGCAGCGGGTATAGATGTGGCAAGCGGTTCTGCAAATCCTTTTATATCAAACATTGACTTCACCAACACGCCTTTATCCATTTACACATTTGCCAGCAACATGCCTCGGGTCAGCAACCTGACCAATGCAGTTATTACTCTCAAGAACTCCACTATTGACTCCACTTGCAGATTTCCAAAGTTCCCCGGAGTAGGCTATTACAACCTTGAAGCAGGTTTTACTTTGGCTGCCAACAATACACTTACCATTGAACCTGGCGTAGAAATAAGGTCAACTACCCACTATGACCGCATAGTAATAAACGGTACGCTGATAGCGCAAGGCACAGCCGCTGATTCTATCAGGTTCATCAACAGGAATGGCTATGGCCTGGCAAAACTGGGATCATTATACCTGGGACCAACAAGTACCAACTGTGTGTTTGATTATGTGTCTATGGATGCCTGGGGTTACAACTATCATGGTGACGATGCAGTCATTTATATACAAGGTGGTTCACCTGTGTTTTCGCATTGCAGCATTTCTAATTCAAACAATATTGCCATTGTAAGCAGTACTGCCGGAAACCCTGTCTTCTCCGACCTGCTTATCAATAATGCCAATCTTGGATTTAACTTCACTAATGGTAATTCAAGGCCTCGTATATCCCAAACAAGTTTTATAGGTATTCCCATTTCTGTTTACAATTATGCGTCGCAGGTTTCAGGAATAACCAACTGCAACAATGCTATCATTACGTTTAGAAATGCAGCTATAGATTCAAGTGGTACGTTTGAAAAACACACCGGTACGTCTTACTATAATTTGGATGGTGGATTTACGCTCAATGCTGGTACTATATTGACATTACAACCGGGTGTTGAAATAAGGTCAACTTCCCACTATGACCGTATCACGATAAATGGCACTTTAATAGCACAAGGAACTGCAACTGATTCTATCAGGTTTATCAATAGAAATGGATATGGGCTTTCAAAACTTGGATCCCTCTTCCTGGAGACGGGCAGTACCAACTGTTTGCTGGATTATGTGTCAATGGATTCGTGGGGCTATAATTATCATGGCGACGATGCTGCCGTGTATATCAAAGGTGGCTCGCCTTCCATTACGCATAGTTTCTTCAGAAATAGCAACAACATTGGTGTGTACAATAGTTCACCAAACACAATTTTTACAAGCAATACA
>JAYTDC010000030.1:0-46800 GCA_043736115.1 Segetibacter sp.
CGGTTCACCAGGGTTTCCATTAGCGGTTGTTTTGCTAAAAATGGATTCAACAATTTTTCAATCCTGCCTTCTGCTACACCTATCCTTTTAGCGAATACTAAAAAGTCAGCTTTAGAAGGATGGCCGCTTTTTTTGTATTGCTCACTTTTGAAGCCATCAGCAAATAATCCTTTTTCCAGTGCAAAATCGGAGTCATCCACATGCACTTTTGTATTGACCAAATCATAAGCAGGACTCAGTAAGTAATCGCCTTTAGTTGATTCCAGCAGTGAAAAATTTTTTAAGTGTGCATCGCCATTTGAAAACAGGAAATTGAAAGCCACCAACGAAAAATATTTCTCTATTTCTACCCGCCATGCCGGAACATATTTTTGTATTAGCAGTCCCGCTTCTTCATAGCTGCATTCGTATTTTTCATTGGAGTGCAAAGTTGTTTTGCCTGCCAGCGAAGCAAAATCTTCCTGCCCCCATTTCGATTTTTCTTTCAAGTCTTTTACATCAAATCGCTGGGTGATATAGGCAGGTTCGCCTCCTTTAAAAAAGATCAACGCATTGTCTGCCGTTTTTATCCCGTAAACCTGGGTAGCAATTTGCATGGTCAGGTGTTCATTGGCAGGAACTTCTCCCCTTTTTTTAAGCAGCGAAGGAATAGGTTTTAGAATATGTGTGCCCTGTTCTCCATCATGTGTCAGTCGCAGTACATTTTTATCCAGCACCATGCTGATCTTGGTTTGAAAACCTGAAAACGAAATCCTTTTCATGTTTTCCAGAAATGCAGCCAGCGTATCTTCATCCTTTTGTGGGGAAGGCATACTCATGACATGGCTAACTGATTTACCATAAAACAACCTGCGGAGGCAAGAAGGGCTGTATGTTTCAAAACCTGCTGCCAGGGTGCCGGGACAATATTTTATTACTGGCAAACTCATTTGTTATCTATTTTTCTTACCGTGACGTTTCCGATAGTATCGGCAGTGGCTGTTGACATCAGTAATCCAAACTGGTCGCTCTCATCAATTTTCAAAAGGCGGCTTTGTATTTTTTTGTTTTCCCCTTCTGCTATCATATTGCTGAAGAACGGAAACAAAACCTCGCTGCTATATTCCATTTTAATTTTCGGCAACGTTAAACTAATCGCCTGTTTGGTAGAATCATTAAAATAAGCGTCATCATACCTGAACACATAATGCTGACGATTTTCTTCTGTCAGCGTGCCGGCTAGTGTTCCGTTGCGGTATATTTCCATGGCTCTCATTTACTCAATTGCTCTTTTTAATTTCAAGGGTCAATTCCATTCCTAAAATTTCCGCCAGTTTGTTCAACACCTCCAATGAAGGGTTCCCTTGCCCCCGTTCCAGTTTATACAAAGTATTGGTGCTCACTTTTGCCAGTTCAGCTAAGTGCGGCTGAGTGATGCGCAACTCTTTTCTTCTGCTTTTGATGGTTTCTCCAAATTGCCTGACTAACATTATAGTGTGATTATTCGGGTAAAAGTAGAGATAGGATTTCATTTAAGCAATTAAAATCACAGTATGGTGTGATTGTACAAAGGTTAAACCATATACGCCGTTGCGCCCAGGCCCGGGCAATTGAAAACGAATGTTATACCATTTTGAATTATAATAGTTTAATCTTGTTTTGGTATAATGCCGATACCGTTACCCCGGTACAAGTTATGATGGCCGTTTAGACCAATGCAATTGGACTATTACGGACATCCAATCGGTATTACGTAGCCATAGCCGGCAGCCTAGGCAACCTTTCCAAGGTACACAACATGGATATCCGATACGCACAATCAGTGGTTTTCACTCCGTCCTATTTTTCCTTTCCAACTAATGGAATCAAAGCAGAAGCAACGCTAAACACCGAAACAACACTCATTGCCGATGTGGACGTGGATCTGCTAAAAGAACTCCACAATTTTGGGGCGGTTAGGAACCTGAAGGACAGGAGGACGGATATTTATAAGATTGTGAATAGGGGGAAGAGGTGAGGGGGGTAATAAGAGGATTAAAAATTAATGTCTACGACATCGTTCTTCTATAATTGTTTAAATGTTCATAAGCTATGCCGACATATTCACTTTTAAAAAGTTCGCTCTTCCGCCTGTTCCATTGCCCTATTGCAACCAGCACTTCTTCTAAAGAACTACCAGGCTTTTGGTGAATGATGAAATCGGTGGTAGCAAGTATTTCAAGAGAAAGCTCCGATGTAAAGCCGTTAATGAGCTTTAGCAAATTATTTAATCGGTGACCGTCTTCAGGTTTCAGTTCTTTCTCAACGTAGGTCTTCACCTCATTCCACTTTTGATAGTTTAATTGAAGCGGTTCAAAAGCTTTAGCTTCTCCTTGCTCAAGCCCTTTGAGGTATACTCCATTGAGTGCATACAGTACTTTTTCAACTCCGATTGCATATGGGCCGTAATGGTGTGCTTTAAAATCAAGTTTAAGGGGCTGCCCCATTCTTTGCAAGAAATATGCAAGTTTATTTGCAGCAAATAGGCTACTGTATTCGCCCATACTCTCGTAAGCGAATAAGCAATAAAGTAGTTGGGCTCTGGCAGGAGTAAGTTTTACTTCTTTCTTACTTTCCTGCTGTTGAAGTATTTGTTTAATCTGCTCATTCGGCTCGTAAACATATACATCAATAGGAAGGTTTTGTAAGTATTGAACAATTAAAGGCTTTACGAGATTCCAATCTAATCCTCCGTTACCACACCCTAAAGGCGGTAGGGCAATACTTCTAATTTTTTCTTTTTCTATTAAATCCTTTAGTGCAAACAATCCCTTTTCTATGTATTCGTATTTTGATGGTTGTCTCCAATGAGTTTTGGTTGGAAAGTTGATTATTAGTTTACGACCTAACAATAGATTATTATCCCAAACTGCAAGTAATTTTCCAGGTTGAAGTTCTTTATTCTTGCAGGCCTCGATGTAAATTTTATTATTATGTAGAAACGCTTCTTTGAATTGTAATGCAATGCCCTTTCCCATCACACCTACAGTGTTCACTGTGTTTACCAGCGCTTCAGCTTTAGCATGTAGCATGTCACCTTTTTGGAAGAACACCATAATAATTAAAAATAATAAGTTGTTTGAATGTGGACTGGTATTGTGGATATTCCCGCCTTTGCTAATTCCGTTTGCACAAAAGTAGCAGCTTTCTGATTATAAACGGTAAACGATTCAATCATAATTAACGGAACATTCTGATGGACTAAAAACTCTGCCTGGTAACGTCTCGGCCGGTCAAAATCGCCATCTGACTTAGAGAAGTTACTGCTTTGAATACTTTCCCAATCAATGTTTTTGCCGTATTGGGTTTGATTGTAATGGTTAGTAAAAGCATCATTTGCCTAGCCATCGGTAAAGAAAAATTGGGGAGATGTAGCGAGTGTTTTTACCAGACATCTTATTACAAGTATATCTTCTCTTGGCACTCTCGGAACAACAGGAGCGTAATAACCTGTGACAATGTTAAACAGCATAATTGAACGAGGAGTAAAATAAAAAGGAACATAATCACCAATATTTCCATACCCGGTAATTTTAACTGGTGTCGTATCTCTTGTATTTATAATGGAAGGATTGCCGATAGAGATAAAATGAGGGTTTGCAAAAGGGTGATGTTTAGTACATAACCCTACATGCAGTATATGCGGTAGGTTCTGGATATGGGATATCCTATATGCTAAATTCTTGTTCTTATTAATGATAGTACCTGCCATTTGAACATTTTACGATGTAACTTCTTTTTCTCCTTCAAACGAAAATTCTTCATACGCTTCTTTACTCATCCAGTCTTTATTGCCTTCAATTATGCAGGCTTGATCATAGGAAAGAGAGTATAAAGAGTAAACCATTTTGTCAACCTTGTCCTGTAGTGAAAGTGTATTCTTCTTTTCATTTTTATTCAAAATAATCTTGTCCACAAGTATTTCAAAGTCTACTTGTTTTTTCAAAGCAATGAATTTAATCGGAATTGCTTCTAACTCATAGCTACTTATTGTGGGCATTCTATATTTATTGCTATACCAAAAATTAATAAGTTTGGAATTGAGAAGAGCACAGAGATATTTCATTGAAAGATTCTTGTTCCATGTCTTATAATTTGAGACGTTTGTGGTATCAAGGAAGTAATTTTTTTCGGTGTCATATGCTACTAACAATTTAAAAGAACTATTTACTCTTTGAGTTACAAGCTTTTCGGGAACTTCAAAAAATTCTTTTGAATGAGGAAGACAACCTACTTTTTCTCTCATCAGATCAGGCTGGTACCAAATATATTCGCCATTCCAATTTAATTCGAAGGCTTTAATATTTCTTCCCCGAAATATTTTTTTTCCATTGGATGAAGGCTTGTCAAAAGTCAAGAATCTTTCATCATTGCTTGTCTTAATTCCTCTAGAAAATTGAAGGACTTGACCAAGAGGTGTGGTTTTTTCCTCTATTTTTTTAAATACTAGTTTATCAGAATTACTAGATGTGGTATCTAACGAGAATTCAGGATGTTGTAGGACTTCATCAATATCTACTTCTGCTTTTATACTGAAACTATTGTCTAATACATCTATTGAATAAAAATTATTAAAGCCGTGTTTTAAAATAACAACTACAGGTTTCACTATTGCTTCAAAAGTGCCAAATTCTAATTCAACGATTTTCTTTAATTGAAATTTCGTGAAAATAAGCTCTCTTAATTTTGAAAAGCTAACAGTAGCTTTCCAGGTATGTGGAATTATTAAAGATAAAGTTCCAGATTGACTAAGGAGTTTTTCACCGGTTTCAATAAAATATGCGAAAACATCACTTTTGTTTTTTGTAACCGTAAAAAGACTTTTATATAAACTTCTATGAAAATTGTCTAGATTCGCGACATTTACATACGGTGGATTCCCAATCACCACATCAAACCCATCCGTAAACCCAAACATCGTTTCAGTATCGTAAAAGGGTGCATAATGCATCTGGTCAAACGGGTCCCATTCGGCAGCCTGTGCAGCACTTTTTTCACCCCAACTGCTTTGTATCAATTCCACCTTTAGTTTTTCACGGAGTGCTTTCTCCTGTAGCTTCAGTTTCTTCTTTTGTTTATAGCTGCGGGTAAAGAAAATTTGCTTGCGCAAATCCTTTAACTCAAGTTCCAGCTTTTTTACATTTTCACTTCTCAATTCCATCAGTCCTACAGTTCCCTTCTTGCTGCTTACATTTTTTTCTAAAGCAATTAAAGTGTTGGCAGCAACAAACTTGGTCTCAAGGTTAGGCATAGACAAAATGTTCCTGTTGGGTCTGCTGTCATCTACCTGCTGCTCACTCATTAATGAGATAAAGAAACGGAGCTTGGCAATTTGTACTGCTATCTGTTGTATGTCCACGCCATATATGCAGTTTTCAATCAGGAATAGTTTTCTGGTATAATCAAACTCATGTTTGGGATTGCCAAAACTTTCTTTGATGTATTCAATTCGCTGTTCGGCCTGTGCAACGGCATTTTCCCGTATGGTTGCGTCTTCCATACCATTGGCTCTTTTCAAGTCTGCCTGCGCCTTCTTTAGCTGTGCTTCTTTCCAGGCTTTGTTGTACGGATCGAGTGTGGAAAGTAAACTCACCATGCGGTGCAGTATTCCCATGGGAAATGCACCGGAGCCACAAGCTGGGTCCAATATGCGGCAATTGCTGATGGCCTCAATCAATAGCTTGCATTGATCCGCGGAAAAAGCATGTTGCGGTTGGGCATCATTAAAAAGCTGGTCAAGAGATTGTTGCAATTTCTTTTGCTTTTTCTCATCAGTAACCACAACGGGTGTTTCTATTTTCAATTGACCCTTCCGGTGATTATTACCAAACATATCCGGCTGTACTTTTCCTGCTTCCACATAAGCTTCGGGTATTTCTTCCTGCTTTTGCAGCAAGTATGCTTTCAAGCTCTCATCTACCATGTAGTTCACTATCTCACGTGGAGTATAGAAAGAGCCAGTTTGCTTTCGGGCTGTTGTTTTGGTTTCGGGATTGTAAGAGGCAAGCAGGTTTTCAAAAACTTTGCCCAGCAATTCCGGATCAAGCGCTATCTCCTCTTCCAGGGGCGTGTTTTCTGCTATAGTAAATTTATAGCTGTCGAATATTTTTATAAGACCGCGAATACGAACCCGTTTCATTTTGGTGTCGTTGTCAAAATCTGCACTTAGATCTTCTTCACTTGCAGGTGAGAAGAACAGGACATCCGGCACTAAGGCTTGCTTAGACTTTGTCACGCTAAAACCATCGTACCTTTTATCAGTTCCATCTGCTTCTTTATAATCAAGGCATTCAAATAATCCACCATTCAGGAACGGCACCTCTTTAAAAAGCTTCATCAGCACTTTCGAGTCTTTCAACAATTCACCATGCCGGTATTTAGTTTGGTCAAGGTGTTGATCATTGTATCCGCTCTTGCCTTTTGATTCATCTATGAACTGTCTTCGTTCATCTTTACCGGCAGGGTCTTTATCCATGGGAGTGTTCAGCGTAGCAAAAAACAGGTTTTGCAGGATCGCTTTATAATAACTTCCTTCTTCTTTTTTACCCATTGCGGTTAACGTGCCATCGGGATCAAATTTCTTTAAGACTTCGGATATGTAATCTTCATCAAAAGCTTCGTTGGGAATTAATTTCTTTTCCTTCACAAACCAAACAAACAGCAATCTTGTGAGCAGGCGGATTGAGAAAATAGAAGTAAGCGTTTCTTTGTCTTGCTTTTCAGATTTGGGAGGGGCGGGTATTTCAATATGTTTTTTAGCCCACAGGTACCAATGAAATAGCTCCTGGTAAAACCGCTTATTCAGTGTTTGGGTGGATAACACTTTTTGCCACTGGCTATATAGTTGTTTAAAGGTTGTGACTGCTTTGCTTCCAGACCTCGGAATTGTCAACTCTGCCAGAATATCAAGGTGACCGCGGTGAGTACCTGAAGTTGAGACATCTTTGAGTATGATAACCTTGCCTATTTTTTCACCTTCTTTGCTTTCACTTTTATATGCCTGTCTTTCTGCATTTGCTAAAGAAATGTAATTGCTGTATTTGAATATCACCGTGACCGGCATGTGCGGAAAAGCACGGTTGAAGGCTCTTGTTATTTCGGCAAAATGTGTTCTTGTAGGCAATAGTCCATCTTTGCGTTTTTTTAATGTTACACCAAAAATGAGTAAGCCATCATAATCCTTTTTTATTATGGCAAGGTCTTCTTTATTGGTAATTTTAGATGCTGTGTGTGTAAAGGCGAGATCATCAACCATTCCAAATACATATACGTCATCCATCAGTTCAAGACCTTCTTTTTTTACATTGAATTGCGAACCAAGGACATCTTCCGGTCTTGCAGGCTTCTCCTCAATATAGTTTACAGGTACTTGCAGGTTCCCGAAGAACATTTTTAATGCCTGTACAAAATCCAGGCTTTGAAAAAATTGGAGGTTTTCCATATCAGTTAGCAGCGTTTTTAAGTTCTTGTTTTATAAATTCTTCAAGTTGTTCTTTTGCAGGCAGCATTAGCTGGTATTTCTTTACAAACAATTGCTGATCCATGCCTGCTGTTGCATATTCTACCAGCGTATCATTTTTGTTTGTTACCAGCAAGATACCGACAGGCGGGTTGTCGGTCGGCTGCATTACTTCCGCTTTGTAATAATTTAGGTAGGTGTTTAGTTGCCCTGCATTGTTGTGTGTGAATGCTTCTATTTTGAGGTCTATCAATACATGGCACTTGAGAATGCGATGGTAAAATACAAGGTCAATGAAGAAGTATTCGTCTCCTATCAAAATTCTTTGCTGTCTTGCTTCAAAGCAGAACCCTCTGCCTAGTTCTACAATAAATTGTTGAAGGTGACTAAGCAATGCATCTTCCAAAACACTTTCGCTTACCAGCGCATTTGTAGGAAGGTCTAAAAATTCAAAAAAGTAGTTTGAGCGGACAAGGTCTTGTACTGTTGCAGGCTCAATTTTATTGTTTAATTCGGCAAAAGAAAGGTTTTTGTTTGCAGACAGTCCGAGTCGTTCAAAAGACAGCGAGTTTATTTGTCTTTTCAATTCTTTAACCGATGGCTGTGTTTTTATTATTAGTAATTCATAATAGCGCCTTTTTAGCTGGTCATCTATTTTGATTAGCTCGGTAAGATGGGTATATGAGATATTTAGAACAACCGCTTTATAATGTTCAAGGTCAACATCTTCGTTCGGCTTATCTGATTGTTGGGTTGGCAACCCAATAATATTTTTTGGAAGAAGAAAGTTTAATTCTTGGGTTATCAACCCAAGAATTTTGGGGTAAGCATAATAGAACTGCCTGCACCTGGATAGTTCAGGTGCGGTAAGGCCTTTTATTTTAATCTTTTCTGCAATCTTTTCCCTTAGCTGTGTGCCATAAGCAGCCCTATCTTCTCCCTTTTGTTCAAACTCCACAATGTAATAACCAATCAGCCAGTTTCTAATCGTCAATAAGCGGTTCACGGCCCTCACAGCATTTTGCTGCAAGTGAATGTGAACTTCATTGATGACATTGACCAGTTGGTTAAACTTCATGTATGTTATTTTTCATCCCGTTTACATCAGCCGATTGTTGATTTACGGCTTTAATTTGCGGCTAATTCGCCAACCAATGATTGGCGAATTAGTATTAATGGGTGTTTACAACAAACCAGGTGATCAAATCGACATTGTCTTTTTTGTACCGGTCATTTATTTTTTGCTCCCTAACAGCTTCCAAGGCAGACTTTTGGCCTGCCTTTAGTTTATCAAGCAGATCTAATCCTGCTTTGCCCATCCGTTCTTTTACTGTACCATCCTGTAGTATCTCTTCTTCGGTTGATTGCCTCTTTAGCCACTGCTGCAGTGCATTGTGAAGTCTTTCCATGGCGGTTGGTTCACCTTTGTCTATGGCAGTAAGTCCAACACTGTCACGTTCTTCTTCTTTATGCGCAGCCAGAACATCTAATACTTCCCTTTGGTTGAGCAGAACTTGCTCACCTTTTTCATTTATGTAAATAAGGTCGTAAAACTTATACTCATGGTTAATAGCCTTAGCGGGCCTGGAAGGATAGCCGAGCAGGGCAATCAAACCGTCTTGCGGGCAAATGCCAGCTTTCCCTTTAAAGCCGGTATAAATTCCATTTGGCATTTGCTCGTATTCCTTCTTGTTTTTGTCAAGCTCCATGGCCAAATCCTGCCTGAAGTTTTCCAGCGATAAATTATCAAAACCCAGAGTTTGTTCACTTACTTCAATATCGTCCCAGGTTGTTTGCATTTGCTCCATCATCCGCATTCGTTGCTTTTGCTCCAGTTCATCTGTACCTACCATGTGGCGAAGATTTTCCGTGAAGTCATTGTCAACTTCTGCTCCTGCAAGCTTCATGGCAGCCATGCGCTGTTCAATCCGGCTTTGCAAGGAGAGGTAGCTATTGATGTTATCTGAAGGCCAGAAATTTACACCAAATATTTTATCGTTTGGAGAACCAAGACGGTCAATACGTCCCATTCTTTGAATCACTCTTACAGGGTTCCAATGAATATCATAATTGATCACCAGATCGCAATCCTGTAGATTTTGCCCTTCGCTTAATACATCTGTGGCAATCAGTATGTCGATGGGCTCCTGTAGTTTTTTGTAAATGTGTGGATGTTCGTCGGCAACCCAGTGCTGCCAATCGCTGTATTGTTGTGTTAGGTCTTTGCTACCGGATTCAGGCTTGAAATCGTCCCAATTTTTCTCTTTAAATAATTTTGTATAAGGGCTAAATCTTTCAAGAATTGGTTCAAAAAATTTTGTACTTCCTTCCTCTCCGGAAATCCGGGCTTCATCTCCTGCAATCATCGCCACGTTGTCAAAACCTCTTGCAGTAAGTTGGTTAAACAGGTACAATGCAGTGTCTTTGTAAACAGTAAAAATCAGTACTTTTTGGTTGTCATCATTGTTGCCACTTCTTTGCTTTTTACGGATGATTTCTAGAAGTTTCGTCAACTTATTATCATCCGATTTCTGATTGCCGGGCTTTTTAATCTCCTTCTCTATTTTTTTCTCAAATTGAGCAAGGTTATTATTAAGTGCTTGCAAATCCTCTATGTCTGCCTTCAGGTCATTTTTATACTGTTTTAGTTTGCCTGCGGCATCGATGTCGCTTAACTTAATCTTTCGTTTTTTACCTAAAGTAATTTCCTCCACTTCCTCTTGCCATTCATCGTCTCCAAACAAACCCAACTGTTGATAATTATCTTCCAGGTCATCGTCCTTTTTGCGCTCCTCGTACTTCTTTATTTTATCTAAGGCATTCTGATGATGAATTAAGATTCGACCCACAGTTGTATGGAAAGATAACCAGCAGGATTCAAGCCGCTTTACCATCAGTATGTACATCATTTTTACAAGGAATCGTTCCCGTTGCTGTTCATCCTCGGTCTTCCTGATGTTTTCCTCCTGCTCAATATACATGGATGGCTGGTATCCCGACATCAACTTGGGAAAGTGATTAAACAACTCGTCGAAGCTTTCATAGTTACCAATGTAGCTTGGAGTGACCCAATAATTATCAGGCTTTGCTTTTTTGGGAAAAAATAACCCGTCCTGTTGCTCTTTTACCAATTTTCTGGTACGTGCTACTAATAGGTTATTGGTGAGATCAAAAAATTGTTGTGGGATATCTTGTATAAAACCACTGATGGAACGATCCGGTCCCTGTGCCCATTGCTTAAATTTTTCTATACCTTTTTTAAAAGTGGAATCTATATTTTTTACCCCTAATAGTTCCTCGAAACCTTTATTGTCACCTTTCACAATCAGCTTAAACTGGTTACGGACATCGTTGAGCGAATTGTTGATGGGAGTTGCGGAGAGCATCAAGATTTTTACGTCTTCGTTTTTCTTAAGAATTTTTTCCAGTAGAAACTGGTAGCGATTAGATTTATCGTTACGAAGATTGTGGCTTTCGTCAATGACAATAAGTTTTGGTTTCTTGTTTACAATAAAGCTGTATTGAAGGTCGTAGCGATCCAATCGACCTTCTGTTAGATCCGTATGGAACCTAACAATGTATTCGAGATTATCTTTTTCAAATTTTGAGTTTTGTCTTCTACGATACTGCTCCCAATTACGGTTGATTTTTTTCGGGCATAAAACGATTACTTCTCTTCCCTGCATTTCAAAAAACTTCATAACTGCAAGTGCAGTCCATGTTTTTCCTAAACCTACAGCGTCGGCAAGAATAGCGCCATTGTGTCTTTGCAGCATCCGAATCAAACTCAATGCACCTTTTTGCTGAAACTCATACAACGAGTTGTAGATTACGGTATTTTCTAAGCGTCCGATTTGCCGTGTAAAATCAGGATTATTTCCTTCATCCGATATGCTTTTGCCAAAGAGTTGATAGAGAACTTTGAAATACAATTGCTTTGGAGAATACTCAATAAATATCTTTTCGATTTCTTCGATCAGGTATTGTTTAAAAGGAACCTTTTTAGTAGTGCCCTTTTCGGTAACAACCGTTTTTTCAAAATGGGCTTGTGGCTTACCCCACAGGTTTTCGAACCATTTACTAAGTTCATTATAATCCGGTGAAGTGCCTTGTCCAAGTGTGTTCAATTCAATATTGCTGGTAGTTCGTAAGCCCAGACCCGCTTCGGTCAAGTTGCTACTGCCGGAAATATAGTAGCAAGACGGGACACCGTTATTACATGCGTATAAGTAAGCTTTGGCATGACAGAAATTTGGTTCCAGTGTTTTAGCAGATACTTTTTCCTGCTTTAAAAAAGCAACAGCCTCTCTGGCCAGTATATTTAATTGAAAGGCCGCCTCCGTAGTAATTTGTTCATTCAATAAATCTAAGGCTCTGTCCATCTTTTCATCGTAGTTCACTATGTCACCCAGAACAAATCTATATTCCTCTATCGTTTGATTTGTTTCTCTTGAAAGCCAGGCCAGTGCTCCAATGGTAAAATATCCTGTCACTATATCCAGCTTACCCGCCTTTGTCTGTTTCGATATCCATTCATGAACTTTGGGGTGTTGATTTTCGTTGTCAAGTAGCATTCAGTAATATCGATTTGTGTATTGATAGAAAATAATTTTCGACGGAACTTAACTTATTGTCAAGTTTAATAGCAATTCGTTGGGCTGACGCTTGTTTTCAGGTATATTTATTCTGAATATCCCAGGCTGCATTGAATCAACGGCTCATCGTTCGTGTCACGAACTAAAGGTTCACAGTTTTGGTTAGTAGTTAGCATAGCAATGAAATAAAGATTATTTTCAAACATACGAAAAAAAATCATAAATCAAAATGCTGGTTTATTTCCAGAAAGCATATTTTCCAAAATTTTTTCTTTACGAAAATAGCTACCTACAATGTCAATAGAGTGAATGGCAAATGGCCTGTGCTATTGTGGTGGCAATTCGAAGCTACACCTGTTGCGCTTTGGTTTGTACGTGTCCAAAAGATAATTGGTAATTAAGAATGCAGAAAGGCGAAAAAAGCAATTCTATTTTCCCCCTAACCAAAACCCAAGCGTAATTTGTCCGGGAACGGTTACTTGTGTTTGAGTACCTTCCCGTATGATGCCTGAAGACAAATCGGAATAACGGGTATTGCCGGAAATAACTCCAAGCCCAAAGTTTATATCCAGGCTGAAGTGACTTTTATAATTGCGCTGCAAACCGTACAAAGCCCCAAACATGTATACAGGTCTGCGGGTGGCATTTTCAAAAGCTCTGCTTCCCACAGGCATTTTTGAAAAGTAAACCTGTGCAAAAGGCCCTATATAATTCATTGTATTGCGTTCTGTCACTTTGCCCAAATCTTGTCTGCGTTCATGGTTGCAATAGTAACGATAAGACAACATGATAGTAGGGTCAAAATAATAGTTGGATTGCACGTTTCCGTTACTATTTTTTGAGTACGAGTAAACATTGTAAAGGGCATAAGCCTGAAGGGTTTGAAACTTCCCTAAGGCCTTTTCGTATGAAAAACCGGGCAACAAAAGGGTGATTTTAGGAATGTCAATTACGCTTTCGGGTTGTCTTTGTTGTGCTTCTTCCTTTTCCTTCCTTCTCTGGGCTTCGTAACGTTGTCTGTTTTGTGCATTGACCTCTGTGTTAATCTGAAAACAAAAAACAATAGCCACTGTAATAAGAATTAATCTCATAATTTGATTTTTCGATTGTACTAGAAAATATAATTGTAATAGCAAATAAATGAAATTTAAAACACTTGCAAATCATTTTACTACCCCCTACCACAATAATACCCTACCTTCCTCCAAACCCACTACATGTCCAATCCTTTTGATTTGTTGATTGATACTTTTCTTTTGGATAAAATTGGCATTGACCCTGCGTTTATGACCATGGCTTTGAGTAAGGGTTTGCAACAGCATATTGTACAATTGCAACAGGATGGCAATATGACCGCAGCAGGTATTGGTAATGCTGACCACAAAGATGAAAACCAAACCATGCGAAGCGATAAAATATATTGGTTGGACAAAAGCCACGACAATATTTTTGAGCAGGAGTTTTTGCACCTGATTGAAAACTTTATTGAATACCTAAACCGAACCTGTTATACAGGCATTAATGGCTACGAATTTCACTATGCCGTGTACGAATCAGGTACATATTACAAACGGCACCGTGATCAGTTTAAAAACGAAAACCACAGAAAATATTCACTCATTAACTACCTTAACGAAAATTGGCTGCAGGAAGATGGTGGTCAGTTACGGGTTTTTCAGAAAGATGGAATTCAGCACATTTTACCCCAATCTCAAACCGCAGTCTTCTTCAAAAGCGATGAAATGGAGCATGAGGTAACTCTTTCCAACCGTTCAAGAATGAGCATTACGGGGTGGTTGAAAAGGGTTTAGAGAGAGTTTAGGGTTTAGGGTTTAGAGTTAAAGAGAGTTTAGAGTTTAGGGTTTAAAAGGTTCAAAAGGTTCAAGATGTTTAAAAGGTTTGAAAAGTTCAAAGGGTTATCTCTATTCCTGTCTAAAATCTAATTTCTATCATCTAACATCTAAAATCCCCCATCACTTCTTCCCTCTTCTCGTAATTGGTTTTCCATATTTCTTTTTCATTTTGTCGCGGCGGCTGATTTTTGTGTTGGTTCTGCTGTTTTTGGCTGATTTTTCGTGAAAGGCAGGGCCACGTTCTTCTTTTTTTGGAACTTTAAGCTGTATTTCTTTTACATACACTTTAGGCTTTTCTTCTTCGGTAAGCACATCAGAAATTTCGAGATCATCAGGTAAAGGTATCGTCGGTATCTCCCTGTTCATAAGGGTTTCTATGTCTTCACGTGCTGCTTTTTCTCTATGCGTAATAAAACTGATGGCAATACCTTTTTTGTCTGCACGACCGGTACGGCCAATGCGATGTATGTAATTTTCAGGTACCGGCGGAAGGTCAAAATTTATAACATGTGTTACTTCGGCTACATCTATACCCCGGGCTACAATATCTGTTGCAATGATAAAACGGTAAGTTCCATCCTTAAACTGTTTAACAGTATTGAATCTGTGGTTTTGTTCTTTGTTGGAATGTATAACATTGGCCTGACCGGCATATTCATTCTCCAATTGCTCAAATACTTCATCTGCTATTTTTTTGGAGGCTGTAAATACCAATACTTTGGTCATGGTATTATCCTTCGATAGCAACAACTTTAGCAGATTTATTTTGGTATAAAAGTTTGGAACTTCATAAGCCGATTGTATAATGTTTTCTACCGGTGTGCCTGATGGTGCGGCTTCTATCTTTACAGGATTGTCAAAAAATTCATTGATCAGGTCTTCCACTTCGGGTATAAGTGTTGCAGAAAACAAGAGGTTTTGCCTGTTAGGTGGCAGCAAATCAAGTATATTTTTCAGTTGAGTCCTAAAGCCAAGGTTGAGCATTTCGTCCATTTCATCTATCACCAGTTTTTTTATGCTTTTCACCTTGAATGCACCGGCCATTGCTAAATCAAACAGGCGGCCCGGCGTAGCAACCAAAACATCTAATCCATTTTGCAACTCCAGCTTTTGTGTATTGATATTGGCACCGCCATATACCCCAATAACATTCAAACTAAGGTAAGTGCTTAGTTTTTTTACTGATTCTACCACCTGCGCTACCAATTCACGGGTGGGTACCACCACTAGTATTTGCGGGTTTTTTTCTTTGGAATATTTCCATTGATTGAGTAACGGGAGCAGGTAAGCCAATGTTTTACCCGTGCCGGTTTGGGCTATACCGCAAACATCTGCGCCACTCATTACCACGGAATAAGTTTTCTGCTGAATAGTAGTTGGTGTTGTGTAACCCAAATCTGCAAGGGCATTTAAAAGGTATTTGTTGAGATTGTAATCTTTGAACTGCATGTAATTATATAATAGAAGGCAAAGGTAGTTGAAACCTTTCCTAAGATGATTTATGAGTGATTGTGATTGATTTTGATGAATACAAATGACGCTTTTTTAGTTCAACCCCTTCAGGGTTGATAATTATTGTTAATTACTTTCCACGGGTTTTACCCGTAGTTATGCAAATTTTACCCCTTCGGGGAATTTACTAATCAAAATCCTAAATTATTTCAAACCTCAAAAACAAATTGCAAGACTTTAAACACTATAAACACTATAAACCCATAAACCCATAAACCTCTTGAACCTCTTAAACCCTTTAAACCCTTTAAACCCTTTAAACCTCTTAAACCTTTTAAACCTATTAACCCCAATCCTATTCCATCATCAAATTTCTCTTTACTTTTATCGCCTATGTCACTTTTCATCGCATCACTAAATTCAGGTAGCAATGGCAACTGTTACTATATCGGCAACCATACAGAAGCTGTGTTGGTTGATGCGGGTCTATCGTGCAGGGAGATAGACAGAAGAATGCACCGGCTTGGTCTTAACATGAATAATGTAAAAGCTATTTTTATTTCTCATGAACATACTGACCACGTTAGTGGTATCAACAGCATTTGTAAGAAACACAAAACCCCGATTTATGCTACGCTTGCTACTTTAAAAAACAGCAGGGTATTCATAGACCCACAACTCATCAACACATTTGTAGCAAATGAACCTGTTACCATAGGGGAACTAACTATTCTTCCATTTAAAAAATATCATGATGCAGATGATCCGCATAGCTTCATAGTTAAGAATCATTCAATTACTATTGGTGTTTTTACAGACCTTGGTGTAGTATGTGAGCAACTTATTCATCATTTTAAACAATGCCATGCAGTCTTTCTTGAATCTAATTATGATGAAGAAATGTTGGCAAATGGTGGTTATCCTTTTTTTCTGAAAAAGCGCATTACCGGAGGATTGGGACATCTTAGTAATGCTGTTGCGTTGAAATTATTTACAGCTCACCGGCCACCCTTTTTGAACCATCTTATTTTATCTCATCTTTCTAAAAACAATAACTGTCCTAAACTTGTTCATGAACTCTTTAGCAAACATGCAGGTAGTACAGAGATAACTGTTGCATCCCGTGATGAGGAAACTAAACTTTTTGAAATAATCGCGGATACTTTGCCGCAAACAGCTACAGTAAAAAGGCGGATAATTGTCGTTAAGCCTTTGCAGATGGAACTTTTTTAATTAAGCCAATCTTCTCTAGAAAGGCAACCCTATCGCCAGATTGTAAATCATGTTTTGATTGCGCCATTCGCTGCTACTAAAGTTAATTTGGTTGATTACATTTTGTTGTCCATCGGGCAACCATGGCTTGCGCAACGGTATAGCCACATCAAGCCTTAGCAGAAGAATAGTAAGATCTATTCTAAAACCAATGCCTGCATCTATTGCCAGTTGTTTTAAGAAGTTGTTTGAAAACTTACCACCGGGTTGGTCGGCGTTCTCGTTAAACAGCCAAATGTTACCCGCATCTACAAATGCTGCCCCATCTAATATACTTACAAGGTTGGTCCTGAACTCTGAATTCATTTCCAGTTTTATGTCACCGGTCATATCGGGAAAGAAACCCTTTGCCCCTACATTCTGACCACCAAAAAAAGTTCCCGGACCAACAGACCTGCTTCTGAAACCACGCAGACTATTATTGCCGCCTACAAAAAATTGCTTTACAAAAGGGAGTATGGCAGAATTGCCGTAAGGCACACCAACACCCATTATTATACGGTTAGCCCATTGGCTTTTAGTGCCAACACCAAGATAGTACCGGGTGTCAAATTCAGTCTTTATATATTGACTAAACGGTGACCCCAAAAGAGAAACCTGCTTGCCATTTTTTATGTCGGCACCACTGATAAGCCCGGCAATATTACCTGAAAGATCAAGCAAGCCGTTGAAATATAAACCAGAAGCATTTTTCTCGCTATTGACAAGTTGGTTGTAGTTGAAATTGTAAGTAGAACCAATGGTAAACTGTTGGTCAATGGTGCGCTGCAAAATTGGATTGTCCTGAACTGAATCTTTATAGGTTTGTGTAACATTAAGCGGTTGAACATAGTTTATGGAAATGGGATTGAGCGTATGCTCTTTTCTTGCACTTTCCTTCCATATATACCCAAAGTTGAGCTTGTATGAATTGAGTGAATATAATTTTTGTCTTTCCAATATATCATAGCCTATTTGCAGATTGGTTCGGGGCACAAAAGAACCGGCAGTATTAAATTTAAAAAATGGAATGATAAACCGCGGAAAGGTAAGATTGGCCTCTGCACCGTAACGCAAAGTATTGTAACCACTGAATTGTCCACTGTACTGAACTTCTGTACCAAAATAAATCTTTGCGCTCAATAGTTCTGCTGCACCAAAAGTGTTTCGGTTTTGCCATCTTATAGTAAGTTCGGAACCCGTAACATTGTTAGATTTACTGAGGCCGCCAATTTCTGCACTGATATGTTTTTTTGGTAATGGGGTAAGGTAATAAAACGAGTTCAGCTTAAAGGTATCCGGTACTATTTCAAAACGGTTTTTTACAAACTTAAATGTACCCAGATTAATCAGCCGGTTGAGCGAAAGATTATGATCATTACGGTTATATAAATCACCCGGCTTAAACCGCATCATTTGCTCAAACAACAATGGTTTAAACATTTTATCCCGGTCTATAACATAATAATTTTTATAAAAAACAGAATCAACTTTCAGCGTATCCTTAGCAGCGGTATTAAGATTGTAATTGCTGTAGATGAAAACATTGTTAATAACGAATTGACGCTTTGCAATATTTGGCATTTCGGGTTTGTATTGCACATATAGATTTGTAAGGGTATTGCCAATTGTGCTATCTACCAGTATTACCAAATCATCGGGATTGAAAAAGTAAAAACCTCTTTCTTTTAAGTTGGCATCTATACGGATACGTTCTCCCTTAACAACATCTAATATAAATGGATTGCCCTTTTTTAAAAAGGTCTTAGGTGAAATTTCGCGGATAATTTGGCTGATGATGCTGCTATCATCAGGAAAACTTACTTCATTAATTTTGTATTGTGTTCCTGCAACAGCTTCATATTTTGCGGATGCGAATTTTCCTTTCACAGTAGTGTCACCCGTAACTTTTGCATGAAAAAATCCTTTGTTTTCAAGGGTATTGACTAGCAATTCAATGTTTCTATCTAAGCTAACCTGGCTAAGAAGCACAGGCGGTTCGCCATTATTTCTTAAAAACTTATTGATGAAATTATTCTTCTTCCCAGCCATATTATATAGGCCTAGCTTAAACCTAAAGCCCAATAATTTAGAATTTGGCTTTGGTCTCAATAAGCCATTCAAATCTTCTTCCAGCTCTTTATTGTATTTTCTAGGTGCAGTAGATTTTTGCAATTTAAGAGAAGCACCGGTATATAAGGCATCACCTGTTGGTACATACTTTGTCGGGTTGCAGGCTGTGAAAATTATTATTCCAAAGACAGCATAGCATGCATATTTAAAAATTAAACTTTGGAAATTATTTTGCATGAGTTGAATCTTTTACCATGTAGTAAAAAGGTTTTCTCTCATCAGCTATTACGCCTTTTTCAACCAATGCCATAGGAAATTTGTCCTCATTTTTTTGAGGTAGTTGTGCAGCAGTTGGCGGGTCTTTTTCTTTACTCTTTTTCTTATCTGTATTTGTCGGGTTGTCTTGCTTTTTTTTGCGAAGCAAATCTTTAATTTTATTGTAGTCGGCGGAGATGATAAATTTTAAACCTGTCTCTACCACCTGTCCTTCTAATACATAATCATAATCATTTTTTCTATAGCCCCTTAACAAATAACTTCCATCCTGTGACAGGTTGTAATCGACGTTTAGATTGCCGATAAGGTTTGCGCCGGTCTGCTTGCCTTGTTGAGGGCCTTCTAACTCATAGTTGCTGCCTACACTTACTTTCAGGCGATCATTCAACAATCTTTTAGACAGAGATACATTGAAATCTGTACGGTCTTTTCGTTGACCGGTGCTATAGTCTTCTTCCGAATTTAAATCAAAGTTTATATCAACACCTGCAATAAGATCGGTAGCAAGTTTGTTTAGTTGTTCAGTAAGTATTTTACTTACACTTTGTTTGGCATAAGTAGTTGCATTAAATCCCCCGCCGCTGCCACTGCTTTGAAATGGATTGTCTGATACAAACCTGTTGAGGAGCAATAAAGCAAACACTTGTTTGTTAAGTTCCGAAGGTTCGGATTTAATCTGGTCAAGCCTTGTATTTACTGTAGAAAGTACTTCATTGTTTACGCGGAGATTTCCTTCTTTAGGCAGATCAATATCAAATGTAAGGTCAGGTTTCATTAGTTCGCCTTTTACATTTAGCTTAACATTAAAAGGCAATTTTTGCTGATAATACCCTTTTTGAGAAGGATCAGAAATTTGATTTATGACAAGCTCAATAGGTGATGTATTGGCTATATAAATTGCTGTAATATCAATTTGTGCTGTGGTTGGTTCTCCGGTCCATGTTATTTTGCTTCCTTTAATAATGTCAAATTTTCTGCGAATAAAATTAAATGACAACTCATACCCACCTGATTCAATTTCGTAAGTTCCGGTAAGCGTAATTTTACCACTTGGATCGATACCCCCGGTTAATGAAGCTTCACCTTTCAATCTAAGGAAGTCGCCATTGGCTTCATCAATAATTATATTAAAAGCTGCTTCCTTAGAAACTTCTATATTAGTAGAAACATCAAAACCTATAATAGAACTTTTGTTAAATGAAGAATCATATTGTGCCACAATAGATCTGAATATAGAATCGTTGCCGGGAGCATCCATATCAACAAATTGGATAACCCCTTTTCTTTCTACAACACTCGCCTCGGCTTGTGGTATTACAATACTTAGATTGGTATTATCATTTACTTTAAATGTACCATCAACTATTGGCGCCGTTTCTGTACCACTAATAGATAAATTGGTATTAAAATACAGTTGACCATAATAGAGGTTTCCTTGTCTTTTGGTTGTGTTAATAGCCCTGAAGTTTCTTGCATGTACATTTAGATCAAAGTTGTAATTGAAAAAATTATTTGTAGCGGCTAATCCATTAATTACAAGTTTGTTATTTGCAGAATCTTTTATTGTAAATGAATCAAACAGAATTCCATCATTATCTACCATAATAGTTTCATCGTCAATTTTGAAAGTGCTGCCGAGCATTACTACGTTGAAAGCTGTTTTGTTGAAACTTATTCCCCCGTTGAATACAGGTGCATCAGCAGTACCACTAATATCTACAGTGCCGGTAAGATTTCCTGTAGATTGTGTAATTGTGCCCAGGCTAAATGTTTCAATTGTTTTAAATGGTAATTGTTTAATGTTAAGCTTAAACTTGAAGTTGCTACTGTTACCTGGCTTTAAAAAGTAATCTCCCGAAAGATTAATGTCATTTCCTCTGCCCGATATTGTTACATTGGTTGCAAAAACATTTTGTGTGTTGTTATTCACTTTAATATTGAGGTCTCCAATGGTGTCTCTTTTAAAAGAAAAGTTATTTAGTGTAAGATCAGTTACAAAATTGGGTTGCTTCACAAAATCTCTAACCACAACATTACCATTAAGCAATCCACTCACCGGCAATGAATCTGATAGAGCAAAAGCACTTAATGTTGAAATCTGAAAATTTTGAAAGTCTATTGTCAACGGACTTTCTGCAAATTGGTTAGTACTATTGATGATAAGATGTTGATTGCCCTGACTTAGATTAAAATTTTGGGCATTAACAAGGGCGGAGCCAAACCGGATAATATTACCTGTATTAATTGTCCATGAATTATAATTCAACAATAAACTGTCTGGACGTAATGACAATGCAAAAACATTATTTGTTTCCTGCGATAGCAGGCCATTTATTCTATACTTGGGTGCACCAGGTTTATCTTTTATGAGTAATCCAAAGTCAACCAGGTTATTAGCAAGTGTTGCTGCTATGCTTGTATTATACAATGCTATACTTGTTCCACTCTTTACCCCATTTACCGAAGCAACAATTGCAAGCTTATTATCTTTTGTTTCAGCACTCATATTTATATTGTCAATAGTATTTGTGCCATACAAAACATAAGGCACTTTTAAGGAAGCCTGCATACCATTTGTTGATGAAAATGCTGATGAAAAAGTAAGTGCTTCAAAACGTTTAAGGTCGGGTAAAAAGCTATGTAAAGTTGCATGGTCTATGACCGTGGCGTTTATTACAAAGTCATAAGGGCTAACAGGTTTGATTGTGGTCGCAGTATTGATTTTATAATAGGGTTGTATAGATTGTATCAAAATGTCTCCAAGCTGTTCCAGCTTATACTGACCTTGAATAGTGGCATTTACAAAATCTGTTTTCAGTCCAATAATTTGTTCATTATTTTTATGAGATGCTGTAAGGGTAACAGAATCCATTTCTATACGTTGACCATTCATAACCAAAACAGAATTAATTACATTTACCTCACCATTCAAGGCTGCCATGTTAAATTGAGGAACATTTGCTGTAAGCCTTCCACGATAATAAATCGGATCGGCTGTAAGATGGAGTTGTTGTGTCTTAATGCTATCAATATTTGCCTCCACAATAAAGCCCTGAATCTTGGTCCCTATATCACCTTTTGCGGATAAACTTAAATGTATGTTAGGGTCTTTTATTGCAGCATTTGCAGAGAATTTTTGATTGGCAATAGTTGCATCAATTTGCATATTCCTGTAAGTGTACTTTTTAATATCAGCTGCTATCAATGTTCCTTTTATTGAGGCATTTGTTGTTTTGGGATCATAACCCTTTCCGCTGATTTTAAATGAACCAGAGATAACACCAACATTTGCCTGTTGTTGTAATAATGCCCCAACATTTAATTGGGATGTGGAAAGAGTTGCATTGTAACGGGCATTTATTTTATCCGCAGCATTACTAACTATACCATTAACTGTAACAGATCCTAGTGAAGTGTTTAAGCCAAGATTGGCAATAAGATTATTCAGGCCACCCTTAATCGTTCCTGTCAGTGTTGATGTTTCAGGGATAGTGATGTTGGCAGGTATAGAACCTTTTGGAGCAAATGATAATATATCACTGCGACCAACCGATAATCGTTTAATATTCAGGTTTGCAGTAGCATTTTTGGCATCCATTGAATTACTAATGGTCCCATTTACATTTGCTACAACATTTCCCAGACCATGAAATTCAAATTTGTCAATCGCAAGGTTGTTTATACTGCCCCTTACCCTGCTGTTTACAAAGAGCTTTGTTTCAGGGTTTCTAAATGCAGGTTGTGCTGATAAAGCGGGAACAAAAGTTAGCAGGTCTTTTACCTGCAGATAACTATTATCAAGAGATACATCTAATTCAAGCAGGTTCATTTCTTTTTGTATTGCCGCAAGAGAAGGATACTTTATTGTTGCGCTTCTTTTAATTTCTGACCCCGGAGTTTTTATAAATAGATTTTGAATAGATGCTCCCTTGTCATGATACATTATTAAACCCTGAAGTTTATCCAATTGGAAACCACTCTTTTCTTTCATCTGCCCTGCCACTATTTCTAAAGCTATAGTATCATTGTGCATTTTAAAATTGCTGGAATGAAGGGTTAACTCCTTTAGTCCAAGGTGTGCATAATCCATACCTTTTGAGAGGCGTGGTTGTGTATTGTCATCAAAATTGAAGTTGTTGTTATTAAGCTTTATTGAACCAAGAGAAACCTTCCACGGCATTGTTTCAGTAATTATCTCATTGCCTGATTGAGTTGTTAAGGTTACAACAGGAGTTCCGCTAGATTTATTTATTGAAAGGAACCCATTGAGATTGTTCAACTCAACATCATGAATATTAATTGTTGAAGTTTTCAAATCAAATTTTTCAGGATGAATGGTTAAGTCAGTAAACGATATGTTACTTGTTAACGCTGATACTTCATTGCTATAATTGACATCAACATTTTTAAAAAGAGTAGCGCCATTTGTAAAATTGATAAAGGCGGGGTTTTCATT
Source organism: Segetibacter sp. (assembly GCA_043736115.1). Classification (GTDB taxonomy): domain Bacteria; phylum Bacteroidota; class Bacteroidia; order Chitinophagales; family Chitinophagaceae; genus Segetibacter. Next base: position 23,434 of record JAYTDC010000030.1, read on the forward strand.
TGTTACTAAAGAATCTGGGTTTGTATTTACTACAGTTAACGCAATAGGTTTACGTTGTTTTATGGTTCCTTTAATTCCATCAATGACAATAGATGGTACCTCATATTTCAAATGTGCAAGGTCTATTGTTTTTATTCGGGTGTCAAAATGATTAAGATATAAATCAACATCATTTCCCGTCACAACATCATTATAAACTAGTCGTGTTTTGTCTATTATGATTTTGTTTATAGCTAATTGAATAGTACTTGTATCGGTTACTTTGGAAGGAGAAGAAAAAGCATCAATAATAAATTGAAAATTAAATGTTGTATCAGGTAATTGCCTTTTTACTTTAGCTGTAATCCCATTTAAATTAATTTCATTGATCTGTATTTCACTTTTAATAAGCTTATACATATCAATGTCAACTTTAAGCTGATGACCTGCTATTAATGTATCCTTTGATTTGTCGCCTATAAATACACCCTCCAACACCAACATCTTTGGAAAATCTATATCAAGGCGATTTATTTGGACACGGGTTTTTAATTTGCCTTCGAGAAATGAAACAATTTTTTTTCTGCCAAAATTTTGTACAGGCGTAGTTTGAATTAGTATCAGCAACAAAGAAACTAATGCAAATAACGATATTAGAAAGTATAAAAATACTTTTCCAATTCTAAATATTAGTGGTCTTTTATTACTTGATTTAATATTACTTCCTTCCATTCGGTAATTACAATACTTGCATATATACTGGAATGTTTATAAAACAAATCATGAACCATAAAATTTTAGTCCATGATTTAAAGAGGTAATAACCATTTTAAGAAAATATATTTACCGGGTGGGGAAGTTGTTCCCCAACCCATCATTGTCATTGTTTAGAAAAGTACCCCCTGATAATGTGTAAACTACTTTTTTCCTTTACCGATCAGCCAAAATATTAATCCTACAATTACCACAACTAAGAATATTCCAACCCATACACCAGCCTTAAAGATATCTCCTATTATTTGGCAGCCGGGTAAAAAAACTATTGCAAATGACAGAACCGAGAAGATGGTTAACTTTTTCATAATTCTATTTTATTTGAAGCAATAGAAAAAGCAGGCCGCAGTAATATCCTACATATCAGGTGAATCAATTGAACCAACTTTCCAACTATAGGAATGAGGTAAAAATTGTTTTTGTATTCATATGTTACAAAACATGCTTGTTATGGGAAATTAGTTCTACATGAATGTTGAAAAGCGTTTTGCACGATTAGTTTTTGTAACTTCATAGTACAAAAGATGAATGGCATTGTTTTTTGTAAAATGTTTTAAAATGAGCAATAAAAAATATCATTAAACAATTAAAATCTATCGTTATGAATTCAGGATCCAAAGTACTATTAGGAGTTTTAGCAGGTGCTGCTGCAGGCGCTATTTTAGGTGTTTTATTTGCCCCGGAAAAAGGTGAAGAAACCCGTAAAAAATTATCTGAAGGAAGCCGCGATATGGCTGGTAACCTAAAAGATAAATTTGGTGAATTTGTTGACTCTGTTGCAGACAAGTATGAAAGCATTAGAGAAACAGCTTCCGAATTGTTAGATCAGGGAAAATCTAAAGTTAATAATGTAGCTCAAGGTGTTAAAAAGGAAGCTAATTCTATGACTTCAACAGCACATCAATCAACAAACGGGGCTATTTAATACCTTAATAAGAGGGTTGAAATTATTTACAAAGGTTCCGGCAATTGTGAAAAACATACTATGATTAAGCCATTGATAAGTTTATTTGAAACGGTAATTGAAGATATTAAGTCGTTATTTGAAGACAGGGTAGAATTATTGAAGTTGAGGGTTATCGATAAAATTTCAAAGTTTTTTGCTTCAGTAATTACAGGATTGTTTTTAGCAATGGCGTTCATCATCTTCATTACTGTATTTAATATTGGTATAGCACTTTACATTGGTGAGTGTACAGGTAAAACTTATATAGGTTTTTTATCCGTAGCAGGTTTTTATGCAGTTGTCGGAATCATTTTATTCCTCGGTAGACGTACTTTATTAAGATCGGCAATTACTGGAATATTAATCAGAAAAATAACCAAATATGGCAATAGGAAAAATAAGTAATCAAAAAGATCTGCATATTGCTATAAGTCAATTGGAAAAGCAATTTGCCGGTAAAGAAATGAACATTGAAACCACAGTCAACGACATTAAAGAAGGTTTAAAGCCTAATCATTTATTAAGAAATACATTTTCATATCTTGCTGAAACTCCAGAACTCAAAAAGATAATAATCAATACCGCAATTGGGTTTACCATTGGCTATTTAACTAAGAAAACTGCTACAGCAATTAATGACTTTTCTGTAAATCGTCTTGCAGAAAATTTTGTTCACCATCATATTGATCGGCTCGAAAATAAAAATCCCGATAGTTGGTTATCTAAAGGGATACAACTGATAAGAAAATATACTCCTCCCTCATCCCCTATTTATGGTTTTGTGAAATACTAAAACTTTACTATTTCTCATTCTCCAAAATAGACATTATAATCTTTTCCTCACTTGTTAGATCTGCTTTTTTATCATTATTCTCAAGTAGTTCTAGTTTTTTAAAATATTTATCAAGCGATTTAGTTTCATACAATGCAATAATCATTGGATGTACATAATATTTTTTACAAACTGTTCTGGTATTACCCAAAGTTTTAGCCACTGTATCAAGAGCAGCAATAATATTATTTTTAGTTTCTAATTGTGTGTCTGAAATCCCAAGTTCTTTTAAGGCAAGTAAAGCCTGAACTGTGCCCGACCAGGTTCTTAAGTCTTTGGCTGTAAAGTCTCCCCCCGTATAAGTTTTAATATACTCATTCACTAACCCGGAGTCTATAGAGTGTCCTTTTCCATTATCATCTATGTATTGAAACAGTTCCTTTCCCGGTATTTCCTGACATTTTTTTACTATAGCGGCAAGTCTTTTACTTTTTATATCTATATCATGATAGACCCCTTTCTTGCCTTTAAAAGAAAAGCTGATGCTTTGTCCTTTTATCTTAACATGTTTATCTTTTAATGTAGTTATCCCAAACGAACCATTGGCTTTTTCATAAGCACTGTTACCTATTCTAATATTGGTTCTTTCCATCAGGCTGATTACAGTTGCTAATACCTTTTCAACAGGAAGCCCAGATTTTGCAAGATCTTTTTCCACCTGCATTCTTAACATCGGTAGTATTTTGCCAAATGAATATAACCTGTAAAATTTAGTATGATTTCGTAATGCGTTCCAAAGGGCATGGTAGCGATATTGTTTTCTTCCTTTTGCATCTGTACCCGTGACTTGCAAATGACCATTTGCTTTGGGGCATATCCACACATTTTGCCAGGCCGGTGGAATAACCAGTTTTTTTATTCGAAGGAGTGTATCCTCATTGGTTACAGATTTGCCTTTATAAACATACTGACATCCTTTATTACTATTAGTTCTTTCAATACCTGCAATAGTATCTGTTACATATTCTAACTGCACTGCTTCTGCAGTTTTAACCGGATCTTTTATTATTGATTGTAGTTTTTTTACTGGGATTGTAGCTACAACATCTCCTATTATGTTTTCGGGCATAACATTTTTTATACATAGTGTATAAAAAAGAAGCCTTGCTATTTTTGGTTTTGAAACTAAAAAACAAATGCTTTTTATAATCTTTTGAGGATGTATTTCTACATTACAGTAAAATATTTCTATGCTACTTTCTAATAAGACATTACTTCAGCAAAATGCTTTTATCAACAATGTATTTACGCCTTCGGCAAATGGTGAGCGGTTTGAAGTCATAAACCCAGCCAATGGAGAGGTTATAACCCATGTAGCTGATTGCGGAATACCTGAAACAGAAAATGCGATAGCAGCAGCAGACAAAGCATTTGTAACCTGGGGTAAAACCACAGCTAAAGAAAGACATGCTTTACTAAAAAAATGGTTTGACCTTATCATAATTAATGCAGATGACCTTGCTATGATCATGACTACAGAGCAAGGCAAACCTTTAGCAGAAGCAAAAGGAGAGGTTATCTATGGGGCTTCATTTATAGAATGGTTTGCAGAGGAAGCCCGAAGAGTATATGGAGATGTTATACCAACACCTGACAGTTCTAAACGCATCTTAACTTTAAAGCAACCAATTGGTGTTGTAGCCGCAATAACACCATGGAACTTTCCTGTGAGTATGATAACACGCAAAATATCACCGGCATTAGCAGCGGGCTGTACCGTTGTTATAAAGCCACCACATGAAACTCCCCTTTGCGCATTAGCCTTAGCCAAACTTGCACTTGATGCGGGTTTCCCCAAAGGGGTTATAAATGTAGTTACTACAACTCAATCAAAAGAAGTGGGGTTGGTTATGACTAATGATTCAAGGGTTAAAAAAGTATCTTTTACAGGGTCTACTGAAATTGGAAAACTACTAATGGCACAAAGTGCATTAACTATTAAAAAAGTCTCGTTAGAGCTTGGAGGAAATGCACCTACTATAGTGTTTGACGATGCAGATTTGGAGCAGGCTGTAAAAGGAACTATAGCAAGTAAGTATCGCAATGCAGGTCAGACTTGCGTTTGTACTAATCGCATTTTGGTACAGGAGAATATCTATGAACCATTTATGGTTGCATTCAGAAAAGCAACAGCTTTATTGGAAGTAGGCGATGGTACAAATGTAAACGTTCAAATTGGCCCCTTAATAAATGAAAAAGCAATTGAGAAAGTTGAAAGATTACTTGCAGACGGTATTAACAAAGGAGGAAAAATATCATTGGGTGGTAAAAGAAATGTTGCAGGAAAATTATTTTTTGAACCAACGATTATAGAGGAATGCAACAACAATATGGACATGTATAAAGAAGAGATCTTTGGACCCATATCTGCAGTTTATAAATTTAAAACAGAAGAAGAGGCAATTGCAATGGCCAATGATACAAAATTTGGATTAGCCGCATATTTCTTTTCGCTAAATATTAATCGCATATGGCGGGTAGCCGAGGCATTGGAGTATGGTATGGTTGGGATAAATGAAGGAATTATTTCTCATGCAGAAGCCCCTTTTGGAGGAGTAAAAGAAAGTGGTATCGGAAGAGAAGGCAGCCGATATGGCATTGAGGAATATGTAGAGATAAAGTATTTATGTATTGGCGGTTTTTAACAACCCTAGAAAAACTTATCCGTAAATTCTATCCACTTCAGCTTTATATTTTTCCATTACAACCTTTCTTTTCAAACTCATTTTCGGGGTCATTTCTCCCGTTTCTATAGACCATTCACGGGGCAAAAGTTCAAACTTTTTAATTTGCTCTACATGGTTAAAGTAAGTATTGAAACTATCAACCAAACCTGTAAATAGTTGGATAACGTTTTCGTTTTTAATGGCAGCTTCGTTACTAACAAAGGGAATATTGTTTTCTCTCATCCACTCCCTTAACATAGAAAAGGAGGGTACTATTAATGCGGCAACAAATTTCTTTTCTGCGCCTATTACAATAACCTGCTCAACATATTTACTCTCTTTTAGTTTATTTTCTATTGGCTGCGGCGCTACATATTTACCGCCACTTGTTTTAAACAATTCTTTTTTTCTGTCAGTAATTTTTAGAAATCGATTATTAACCCATGTTCCTATATCACCGGTATGCAACCAACCATCTTTCAAAACCTCATCTGTAAGGTCGGGACGTTTATAATAACCTTTCATTACAGTTGAACCTTTTACCAATATTTCACCGTCATCTGCCAGCTTAACTTCTATTCCATTAATGGGCGGACCAACAGTGCCAAAAGAAGTATCGCTTTGTGGTATTTTTCGGTTTACACTTATTACAGGGCTATTTTCGGTAGGGCCATAACCTTCATAAACAGGTATTCTGGCAGCATTAAAAATTCTCAACAATTTTACCTGACAAGCTGCACCACCCGTTATTATAAAGGAAACATTACCCCCTAATGCATCCCTCCATTTACTAAAGACCAGTTTGTTGGCAATTGCAAGTTGCATATTGTAAAATAAACCTCCATCTACATTGTTATCATACTTTTCAGCCAGTTTAACAGCCCAGAAAAAAAGAGTCCTTTTTACACCTTGTAACTCATTACCTTTTGTCATTATTTTTTCAAAAACTTTTTCTAAAAGTCTAGGTACTGTAGCAAAGCCGTCAGGTTTTATTTCTTTCAAATTGTCACCAATAGTCTCAAGATTTTCTGCATAATAAATACCAATACCACTAAACAAAAAGATATAAGTAACCATTCTTTCAAAAATGTGGTTCAACGGGAGAAAGCTTAAAACACGTGTCGTTGGTTCATCAGGAAAAGGAAAACTATCCTTGCTGTGCATTACGTTGGTATATATATTTTCGTGAGTAAGCATGACCCCCTTGGGCGTACCGGTAGTACCAGAGGTATAGATTATTGTTGCTACCTGTTTTGGGGAGATTTTGGCTTTTATTTCTGCAGATTTTTGCAAGGCACTATCTTCTTTATTCAATATAGTCTTCCAGTAAGATGCCCCTTCTATTTCATCAAAAGTATAAATGGCTTTAATTGAAGGCACCTTCGGTAAAATACTATTCACCTTTTCAAGCAAATCCGGACTGCTTACAAAAACAATTTTTACTGCAGCATCATTAAAAATAAATTCCAGTTCCAATGGGTTGGTCGTAGGATATACCGGCACCAATATGGCACCCGTTTGCTGTACAGCCAAATCAACCATAACCCATTCAGGTCTGTTATTGCTTATAATAGCAACTTTAGCTGCATCTTCTACTGAAGTTTCGTAGCCATATATGCCTTGCTCTAATAGACCAGCACTTAAAGCATTAACAGTTGCTTGTACCTCATGTGTACTAGTTGATTGCCAGGTGCCATTAATTTTGGCATTAAGCATATCCTTTTTAGGAAAATTTGATAACTGATAATCTAGGCTATCAAACAATCTTTTTAACTCCATAGTATGATGTATAATTCAAATAGTAAGTAACTATTTTAGATTTAATAATTTACTTTCATAATTAATTCCTTAAAGTAAACTTATCTCAAATTATAAAACACAGTGTTTTTATAATTCTTTTTGGCGCTTCAACTTTTCATATTCTCTTTCTGCCAGATCAGATTTAGTGCCTGTGTAGGCCTCAAAATAATGTAGGGCAATGCTTATGCCCCAACCCAACATAACCCAAACAGGCCATGGATGTCCAGAAAACCCTGTTATCCTTCCTGAGGTAAACCACCATAAAACCCAAAGAAAAAAATTGACGACCAGGTAAGAGATAAAACTTCTTCTGAAATTGGCTCTTTTCTGGGCAATACGCCATAATTGCTGATCTTTATTATCATTCATAAGAACTAAAGTTAGCACTAAAAATTAATTTATAATTTTTACAAGGGCGGTATTTGCAACAAATCAAAACAAATTCTAGTAAAAGTTGGAAAAGTTTAAATTTTCTCCTTGCTAAATGTATAACTCATATTAGTTATTAGAATAGTGGTGATAGCAACCAATATAAAGGAATGTCAAATTAAAATCTTAAAGTCTATTGATTATTTATCTAATGATCTTTTTTAATGAAATGGTTTTTTATCAAGGATAAAAGTTGTAAGCCTTTATTGTCCTTTAATTTTAGTTAATTCGATTTGTTATCTCAAATTAACCTATTCAAACAAAAAATGTAAAAAAAAAGCACTTACAATTTTTACATTGTAAGTGCCAGCACTGTTGCTCCCCCTTCTGGACTTGAACCAGAGACCCTCTGATTAACAGTCAGATGCTCTAACCAACTGAGCTAAGGAGGAGTGTTCCTGATACTTATTGCTAAATATCGGGCTGCAAAAATAGGTGATAAATGATATCAACAAAATTTTTTTCTCAAACCAACAAATAACATTTAGGTTGCCAAAAATGTGACTGGGCTAAGTCGGGGTCAGCAAAGAATTAAAATGTAATCTACACTTGCCTTCTTGGTCGCATGTGTAAAGTCCTTTTCTGACGTGGCCTGCAGTAAATCATAACGAGCAGAATCAAAAAATAAATCAAGATTGGTCCGGAGTTTTCATGGGTGAACATGGTATATAGTTTTTAGAATAAGCGATTAGATTTTAAAGACACATTTACAAAATCAATAGTTGCAGGCTATTTCAGATTTATAGCTTTTTTAATGAGGGTTGCACAATAAAAAAATATTAATGAAAATAACATCAATTCGGAAACTGTTGATATTGTTGCAAAGCAACGTGGCTTGTAGGTTGTTAAACAATTGATAATCAATTTGTTAGAGAGCTTTAAGCCATTTTATAATCTTCCCCTTATAAAACCATTAAGGCAAAACTTTAACAATTTTAAATGCATGTATGTACATACATTTGTTTTGTGAAACTTGAAGAAGCATTAAAAACAGATAAATTTTTAAGCCAAAATCAAAAGGCGGGCTTAAATATTTTATATACTGCATGGTGGTTAAAAACAGTAATTAGTTCAGAATTGAAATTTTTAGGACTCACACATGAGCAATACAATGTTTTAAGAATACTAAAAGGAAAGCATCCGCAGCAGATTTGTGTTAAAGACATTGGTAGCAGATTGATTGAGCAGAATTCAAATGTGCCAAGGATTATAGATAGATTGGTGGCTAAAAAGCTGGTGAGTCGCAATACATCAATCTTGGATAAGAGAGAAACAGTAATGACCCTAACCGACTCCGGAATTGAAATTTTACGAAGCGCAACTAACAAAATGAATGCAAAGCTGAAAACTATTATGGTAATTTCTGAAAAAGATGCAGAAGAACTTAACCGATTATTAGAGCGTTTTAGAGAATTGGAATAAAAAATTTTTATAAAATACATGTATATACACTCAAAAATTTTTTATGAAAACACAATTTCACGAAGCAAATAAAAGAGGTCATGTCAAATTTGAATGGTTAGATAGTAATCACTCTTTTAGTTTTGGACATTATTATGATCCTGAAAAAGTACAATTTGGTATGTTGCGGGTTTTAAATGACGATGTAATAATCGGCGGTTCTGGATTTGGTGCCCACTCTCATGATAATATGGAGATTGTATCCATTCCCATATCCGGTGCTTTAGAGCACAAAGACAGCACCGGAACTGCCAAAGTTATTTACCAAAATGATGTACAAATAATGAGCGCCGGCAGTGGTATACAACATTCTGAATACAACCATTATAAAGATAAGGTCACCAATTTTCTACAAATTTGGGTGTTGCCAAAAAATAGGAATATTGAGCCTCGTTACGATCAAAAAACCTTTGACCCGAAAGAAAGATTGAACAATATTCAAACAGTGGTTGCACCCGACAATGATGCAGCTGTTTGGATAAATCAGGATGCATGGTTTAGTCTTGCAAATATAGAAGCAGATAAAGAGTTGTTTTACAACATAAAAAAAGAAGGCAATGGTGTTTATGTATTTGTAATAGATGGCAGTATCAAAATTGGTAATCAGTTATTAAATAAAAAAGATGCATTAGGCATTTGGGACATAGATACTATAAACCTTATTGGAGAAATTAATTCAGAAATATTATTGATAGAAGTACCAATGAAAAATGGATAATTATGAATAGGCATAGAACAATTAAGAGTATAGTTTATGCTAATGCATTTGATATGGGTGGCATGCCCATAAGGCAAGCTTTCCCATCGGCTAAGGCAGAAAGGATAGACCCATTTCTGCTGTTGCACCATGCAGAAGTAAAAGTTCCTACACATATTTCCGTACTCAAATCGGGTGTGGGACCACATCCTCACAGGGGATTTTCTCCCGTAAGTTTTATTTTTAAAGGTGGTGTACATCATAGGGATAGCAGAGGAAATAATAATATTGTATATGAAGGAGGAACTCAATGGATGAACGCCGGTATGGGTGTAATACACAGCGAAAGACCGCCGGCAGACATTTTTGAGAGGGGTGGAGTTCAGGAACTTATTCAACTTTGGGTAAACACACCTGCTACACATAAAATGGACATTCCTACATATTTTCCTTTAACAGCAGATGAAACTCCATACATAACTACCCAGGATGGTTTGATGCGCATAAATATTCAGGCTGGTAAGCTGGGTGAAATAAAAGGACCCGTACCAACACTAAGCGATGTAAATACTTTTACCGTAATTGCTAATAAGGGAGGAAAGTTTTACTTTGAAATCCCTGATTCACACAATGCTTTTATTTATGTATTAAAGGGTAAAATAAAGTTGGAAAACGATGTTGCAGAAATTTCAACCTATTTTTCTGTAGTGTTTAATGTGGATGGAAATGGTTTTGAAATAGAAGCATTAGAAGATAGTTTGCTCATGATTGGTACAGGTGAACCGCTCAACGAACCTGTTGTCAGCCACGGACCTTTCGTTATGAATAATCAAACACAAATTATGGAAGCTTTCAAAGATTATGAAATGGGCAAAATGGGTTTTTTAGTTGAAGAATAAATCATTTTTAATAACAATAAAAAAAACAACTATGGCAAATTACAAGATTGATTCGGCACATTCAGACATTACTTTTAAAGTTAAGCACCTTATGATTTCTACTACCACAGGACATTTTCAAACCTTTGATGCAACGTTAGACATAGAGGGTGAAGATTTTAGTACAGCAAAAATAAGTTTTGACGCAGATGTAAATAGCATTGACACTAAAAATGAACAACGAGATACTCATCTGAAAAGCGATGATTTCTTTAATGCTGAAGAGTATCCTAAACTTACATTTACCTCTACAGGGGCAACTAAAGCAAGTGATGGCACATTTAAGTTACAGGGAGACTTAACCATAAGAGATACTACAAAACCGGTTGAGTTGGAAGTAGAGTACAATGGCTCCACAAAAGACCCTTGGGGTATGGAAAGAATGGGATTTGAGATTAAAGGCAAATTAAATCGCAAAGACTACGGATTAAAATGGAGTGCAGTAACAGAAGCAGGCGGGATTGTAGTATCAGATGAAGTAAAATTACTAATGAATATTGAAATGATTAAGCAGGCATAACTTTAACCTTTACCAGCATTTGGAATACAACGATGCAACAATTGGTTTGTTTCGTTGTATTCTATATAATCAAAAGATGGTTGATTATCTAAATTTTTAAAATGAATATTGAAATCGTTTCCGGGAGTCCAAGAAAAAATAGTATAACCTTCAGATTGGCTATATACTTAAAAAAATATTTGAAAGAAAATACAGAACACACTGTAGATATAATAGATGTAAGAGAATGGAATTTTCCAACCCTTCAGGAAGAAGTTTATTCATCTATAGAATCAACACCCGATCCCTATAAGCCACTTGCAAAAAAAATGTTTAAAGCCGATGCATTTATCATCGTTACTCCAGAATACAATGGTAGCTATACTCCTCCTATGAAAAACCTCTTTGACCATTTTCCTAAACAATTGCATAAAACTTTTGGCATAGCTACTGCCTCTACAGGTGGTTTTGGTGGTATACGGGCAAGTCAGCAATTGCAATTGCTGGTACTAGCACTGTTTGCTATAGCTAGCCCCAATATGCTGATTGTACCAAACGTCGACAAAAAATTTGACGTAGAAGGAAATTTGACTGATGGTGCTTTTATTAATTCTATAAAAACATTTACAACAGAGTTTTTATGGTTAGCAGAGAGAGTTGTTAAATAATCAAGTTAAAAAATCTTAATTATTGATAAATAAGCAATTTGTTCTAATACTATCTTCCTCTTATTTTTTCAAATGCTAATCTTACTTACTTTAGCTGTTATAATATTAGCTAATGTACAATCAAAAACAAGTAATAGAATTACAGAAACTAACAGAAAAACTTGCAAACACAACTGATTATACATCTCCTTCCACTTTTGTTGAAGAAATAAGGAAAGCTTTACAGTTTCACGAATACCGGTATTACGTACTCAACGATCCACTTTTATCTGACCATGAATATGACAAGTTGTATAAACAACTTGAAAAAGTAGAAAAAGAACATCCGGAGCTTATTTCCACCGCATCACCCACCCAACGTGTAGGCAGTAGCCTAAACGCATCTTTTAATACTGTGGCGCATTTAGTTCCCATGCTTAGCCTTGAGAATAGCTATAATGCCGATGACCTAATTGACTGGGATAGAAAAGCCAAAGAATCTGCCGGTTATAATAGGTTGGAATATTGCGTAGAACCTAAGTTTGATGGTGCAAGCATTTCCCTCATTTATGAAAATGATCAATTGGTTAGAGCCGCAACCCGAGGCAATGGTGTAGAAGGAGATGACATTACTACCAACATAAAACAAATACGTTCTATTCCGCTTACTGCAGGCTTCTCTTCGTATGGCATTCAACAAATAGAAATCAGAGGCGAGATATTAATGTCAAAAAAATCATTCAAAGCATACAATGATCAACTTGCTGACCAAAACATTCCACCATTAGCCAACCCCCGCAATGCAGCTTCTGGCAGTCTTAGAATGAAGGATCCTAATGAGGTGGGGCGCCGTAAACTCGAAGCCTTTCTTTACAATGTTAGTTATTACACCCATACCAATCACCTTATTAGTGATACGGGGGAAAGTTTATTGAAAACACATGCAGGTTTGTTACAAATGCTGTGGAATGTAGGCTTCAGAAGTCCTGTAAAAGAAATGATTATAGCCAAAGGTATTGATGAAGTTATAATCCAATGTAACAACTACGAACTAAAAAGAGACGAACTGCCTTATGAGATAGATGGTATGGTTATAAAAATAAATGACCTGCAGCTACAAGATAAAATAGGTATGACGAGCCATCATCCAAGATGGGCTATAGCATACAAATTCAAAGCCAGACAAGCCACAAGCAAATTGCGCAGTGTAGAGTATCAGATAGGGAGATCAGGGGCTATAACACCTGTAGCCAAAATTGATCCTGTATTTATTGGTGGCGTTACTGTAGCGTCTATTTCACTCTTTAATGAAGATGTAATAAAAGAAAAAGACCTGAAAATTGGAGATACAGTATTAGTAGAACGTGCAGGAGATGTAATACCATATATTGTAAAATCACTTGCGGAAGTAAGAGATGGAAGTGAACAGGAAATTAAATACCCGACCAACTGCCCCGTTTGCAACAGCAAACTATTTAAGGAAGAGGGGGAAGCTGCATGGCGTTGCATAAATATAGAATGCCCTGCTCAGGTTGTAGAGCGAATGATACATTTTGTAAGTAAAGATGCAATGGATATCAAAAGCTTTGGCGATGCCAATGTGCGCAAATTTTATGAAGCTGGATTATTAAAAGATATCCCAAGCATTTATACACTTGACTATAATAAAATTTCCGGTTGGCCCGGTTATGGAAAAAAATCTATTGATAACCTTCAAAGCGCAATAGAAGCGTCTAAGCAACAACCACTCAACCGCCTGATATTTGGTTTAGGCATACGTTACGTGGGCGAAACAACCGCCAAAGTATTGGCAAATACCGTCAATCATTTAATGGATCTGAAAAACTTTTCAGAAGAACAATTACAAACCATGGAGGATATTGGGGTGAAAGTGGCAAAGAGCATCCGCACATTTTTTGAAAACGAATCTAATCTTAAAATGCTGCAACTGCTGGAAGAGTTGGGTGTAGAAATGAACAACAAGAAAAATACAGTTGTTGCAGATGGAGGATTAGCAGGGCAAACATTTCTTTTTACCGGTACACTTACCAAACTAAAGCGAACAGAAGCTGAAGAAATAGCAGAGGCAAAGGGAGGGAAAATATTAGGCAGCGTAAGTAGTAAACTTAACTACCTTGTGGTAGGAGAAGATGCAGGAAGCAAACTAGAGAAAGCAAAAAAAATAAATACAATAAGGATTATAAGCGAAGATGAATTTTTGAAATTGGTCAATGGCGAAAACTAACTAATTTGCAAAAACGTAAACGAAAGAAAGATTGAAAAAAAACAACAATGGAACCAATCAATTGCCTTATTGTAGATGACGAAGAATTAGACCGAATGGTGGTAGAAGACTTTGTTCAAAATACACCCGGTTTAAATTTATTAGGTAGTTTTAGTAATGCACTTGAATGTGTTGATACCATAAATACAAAAGATATTGACCTGCTGTTTCTTGATATAGATATGCCGGTAATAAATGGTGTAGATTTTCTAAAAAAACTTGAAGTTCCACCGCTGTGCATTTTCATTACCTCTCATGTAGATTATGCACTTGATGCATTTGAGCTTCATGCTGTAGATTATATATTGAAACCGCTTAAGAAAGAAAGATTTGATGCTGCGGTTGAACGTGCTGTAGAACTTATAAGCATCAGGCAAAAAGCATTGCATTACGATCTTAATTTTGAAAATGATCGCCTTACCATAAAAGAAGGCAACATAATCAACAAGGTATTAATTAATGATATCATTTACCTAGAAGCATTAACCAACTATACTAAGGTGGTTACTAAAGGAAAAAAATATATTACCCTCAACAATTTAAAAAATTTTTTGGAGGATTTACCACATGATAAATTTCTAAGGGTTCACCGCAGCTATGCTGTAGCAAAAAATAAAATTAATAGTGCCAAAGATGGTGAGATACAATTAGGTGATTATAAGGTGCCAATGGGCAAAACATATAGAAAAATTATTAATCAGATACTTAGTGGAAATTAATTTCAAATTTCTTACCTTGCCTAAAAATTAACTATTATGAAAAAGCTTTTAATTATTCTTCTGGCCTTAGGCTCGTTTGTTATTATGTCAGGAACCCGTTGTACAGGCGGAGGTGGTCAAGGTGGTTCTTCGCAGGATACAGCTATCGTAACACAACATTAGTTTTAAAAAATTAAAAAAAGTAAAATGAAACAGATCACAATATTCTTTTTTATTATTTTATTATTTTTAGTTGTAGTTTCTTGTAAAACTACTGGGGGATCCACTACCGGTGGAGGTGGTCAGGGCGGTTCTTCACAAGATACAGCTGTATTTAGACCTAAATAAATTGCATATGAAAAGAGCTACTTTGCTTGCATTTATCGTTGTATTCCTAATTTTGTCAGAAGGCATAATATCTAACGCAGCCCCAAAATCCAAAGCAGATTTTGATGGTATACAACAAGACAAAGGGGTAAAGAGAGCAAAAACATCTGCACTTACAACCGGGGGAACCAAAACCGGTGGTAATGGTCAGGGAGGTTCACAACAAGATACTGCTGTAGTAAAACCTCCTTTAAGAAAAGGCAAACTTCCGGATAGTTTGCGTCATTTTAAAAAAATCAAACATTAAAAAAAAGTACAAACTTAATTTCTATAATTACATTATTTTCGACAGGGAAAAGTTTTATTTATTCTACTAAATGAATACCCGAAAAAAAATCATCAAAATATTTATTACAACAAAAAGCAGAAAGGCAAGCATAATGTTTGCCTTTCTGTTTTTGTCTTTTTATTGTAATGCACAGGTATCTGTTGACACATTGGTTGCAAGGGCAAGGGAAAAGCTTTTTGCTAACGAGTTTGCAAAAGCTATAGAACTTTACAATGATTGTTTGAAAGAAGCTCAAAGATTAAATGATAAATTCAATATAGGAAACTCATACATAGGGTTAGGTATTTGTTATGATAAAAGTGGCGATTTTGAAAATGCACTTACCAACTACTTCAAAGCGTTACCTGCCTATGAAGCAGCGGGAAATATAAAAAAGCAGGGAGGTTGTTTAAAGAATATTGGCAATACTTATAGGGTACTTAGGTCTTATAATAAAGCCTTTGATTTTTTTCAACAGGCATCAGAAAAATTTATTAAAGCAAGTGATTCAGTAGGATTAGCAAATGTTACAAATGATCTGGGTTTACTTTATATGGATCAGGATAAAATAGATAGTGCTATAAATTACTTTACTAACGTAATTAACATATTCAAAAAATATGCTACAAAAGAGGTAAACGCATTTGCACTTAATAATCTTGGACTTTGCTATCTAAGAAAAAATGAGTTTGGGAAGACTTACGATTACTTCGATGCCTCCTTAAATGCAATGAAAAAAATAAACAATAATTATGGTGTTTCACTGGTACAGAACAATATTGGTAATCTTTTTTTAAAGCAAAAAAAGTTTCAAGAAGCTATTGTTTATAGTCTAAGTGGATTGAAAGCCGGCAGACAAATTCAATCAAAAGAAACTATTTCCAACTCCTATGAAAACCTTGCCTTAGCCTACAGAGAGCTAAAAGAATATGAAAAGAGTAATGATTATTTTGATCAATTGTTGGTATTAAGGGATTCCATTTTTCAGGAAGAAAGTGCGAAAAGTTATGCTGAAATGGAAAGTCGGTACCAAAACGAAAAGAAGCAAAAGGAAATCATTTTACTTAAAAAAGATAATGCAATCAAAGACCTGGATATAACCAATCAGCGGCGTACCAAAACATTTTTGATAATAACTTTATTGCTCATTATTACCATAGCCTCAATCATATACCGAAACTATGCCGCCAAACAAAAACTGAACAAAGCTCTCAACATTGTAAATGATAAGTTAAGCGAAGCCAATCAATCCAAGACAAAACTTTTAAGCATCATTACCCATGACCTGCGAACCCCTGTAAGCAATTTATTCAACTTTTTACAACTACAAAAATCTGCACCCGGCCGTCTTTCTGCAGAGCAGCAGGAAAAATTTAATAACCAAATTAATGATTCAGCTGAAAATGTATTAAGCACTATGGAAGATCTGTTAGTGTGGAGCAAAAGTCAAATGGAAAAATTTGAACCCGTAATTGAAACTGTTCATTTAGACGAATTTTTAGACGAAATTTTAGCGATGAATAAAACAGCAGCCGGCAATAAAAATATTGAACTATTAAAAAACTGCCCTGACAACCTCTACCTTAATACAGACCCCAACTTCTTAAAAATAATTCTAAGAAATCTGTTAAGCAATGCAGTAAAATTTACCCCGAATAATGGAAAAATTCAATTAATGGCAAGAAAGGAAAACGATACAGTTATTATCAATGTTACAGACAACGGTGCCGGTATGTCTGAAGAACAAATTGCCAACATATTTAACTGGAACAGTATAAGAAGCGATAGCAGTGGACTTGGTCTGCGCCTTGCCAAAGAGTTTACAGAAAAACTAAATGGTACTATAAAAGTGAAATCGTCAAAAGGGGAAGGAACTATCTTTATCTTGTATTTCAACAGGTAATATAGACACCCATCACTATCATTCGTGTATTAGTTTATGCTATTCATGTATTTGCTGCTTATAGCAGATTAAACTAAATCTATTTTTGTTAACAAATCAAATAAAGCTCTTTGTAGCTATTTTGATGAAGCTTAACATTTAAAGCAGAGTAAAATGTAATAGCAGGTAGCCCCTATGGGTCGTAGCCAATTTAAAAACTAACATGTTATGAATGGGGGGTGTTTGATTTAAAAGCCCCGGCTCTCTGCGCCGGGGCCTTTAAATAGATGCTTTTATTATTTAAAAAATAAAATAAAGCAATAACTCTTTTAATCTGTTAACTTAATATTCTGCTCTTTTATCTATTAGTTTTGTGTATACAATTCACCTTTATGTTATATTCCTCAACTATTAATTTTATAAAAAGCCTTGGTAAGAATAACAACAAACCCTGGTTTGAAGCCAACCGCAATTGGTACGATACTGCCAGGGAAGACTTTGAAAAACTTGTTGGCGGAGTAATTTTGGAATTTGGAAAAGCTGATGCAGATATAGCATCATTAATTGCTAAAAAGTGTGTTTTTCGCCAATATCGTGATGTTAGATTTAGCAAAGACAAAACACCCTACAAGAGCCATATGGGTGCAAGTTTTGACAAGGGAGGTAAAAAGTCAGGCCTTGCAGGCTACTATTTGCATATAGAACCTGACAACAAAAGCTTTGTAGGCGGAGGCATTTGGATGCCGGAGGCAGAACAATTAAAGAAAGTTAGGCAGGAAATTGACTATAACTGGGACGAGTTTTTAAAAATTATTAAAGCTCCTGTTTTCAAAAAAAATTTTGGTGATCTGCACTTTGGCGAGTACCAACTTAGCCGCGAACCAAAGGGTTACGATAAAGAAAATCCTGCAATTGAATACCTAAAATTAAAAAGTTTTGTAACCGGCAAATCAATGAAAGATGAAGAGCTTTTATTGAATAATCTTTTGCCCAATATTACATCTACTTTTAAAGCGCTGATGCCACTCATTAACTTTATTAACCGTTCTCTTGAATAATTTGAAGTTTTAGATGAAAAAGCAAAAAGTAAAAGCTGAATTGCCCGTTGTTGACCAAAGTCGTCATTATTCTTTTTTCGAAAATGTATGGGATGTAGTCAGACAAATACCCAAAGGACGGGTAGCTACTTATGGTGCTATAGGAGCTTATTTAGGTGCAAAATCATCGGCACGTATGGTGGGTTGGGCTATGAACAGCAGTTTTGTGGTAAAACCAAATGTACCTGCCCAACGGGTAATCAACCGAAATGGGATGTTATCTGGTAAAGCACATTTTGCTACACCAACACTTATGCAGGAATTATTGGAAAAAGAAGGGATAAAAGTGGAAAACGATAAAGTAATAAATTTTTCCAAATTATTTTGGGACCCCTCTACGGAGTTGCAATAAAATTTAGTTGGATGCAATAAAACATATTTTCAATGCGTTCTAATTATACTTTTCTCATAAAAGGTTAATTAATATAATTACCCCTGTTTTTGCAGGGGTTTTTGTTTTCAAATAAACAGAAACTTCTATTTTTCAAGTTCTTAACAAAGATTTGTTCCATATTTTTTTCAAATCACTTTTCTACACGGATTCTTTTCCTTTACTTTTGCTAATTGGTCTTTTCTGAAAAAAGACGATTGCTAAATAGCTTTGGTTATCAAATTTGGAACTCTTTTTGAGCCATTGCAACAATTTATGTATTTTAAAAACAAAGCAACTGTCTAAACAATTTAATATTCAATGGCATTACCACATCTCATTAAGCACATATACAGCCACGGCACAGACGAAGTAATCAGGCGGGGGAAAAAGATTCATAGCATGGGCTATGTAGAAATGATTGATTACGATGATTTGGTTTCCGCTGTAACTTTTAGGGTAAAAGATGATTCATATGCTACGTGGTACAAGGTACAAATCAGTAAATTTAAAGAACCTGCTACAATAGCGCTTCGCTGTACCTGTCCTTACAATTTGGGTGAAATTTGCCGTCACGAAGCTGCATCTTTATTTCAACTTCAGGAATTGCTCGACCGCAATATGCTGGATGATAAGGATATGTTGTATGATCAAAAGCATACAATAGTAAAGATGAAACAGCTCGACCTGAAAATGATAAGGTTGTTGGCTGCTCCAAAATCCTTTAGTGATGCTGAAGAATTTCTCCGAAACAATAAACCCGTAATAGTAGAAGCAAAAGATGAAAAAGTAAAGGCAGAAGTAGAATTCGAAGGCGTAAAGTATAATGTACTCGTTCAAAAAAATGAGGAAAGAAATTTTGATACAAGCTGCAATTGCGATAGCGATGCTAAGCATCCCCTATGCCTGCATAAAACAATTTTACTTGTTCAGTTGCTTAGCAGGTTTGGGGTTAATTATTTTGATAGTATACGCAATTGGGACAAAGAAAAAAATAAATTACTTGAGGCCTACGGCTACTCCCTTAGCGATGATTTAAAAGGAAAGTTTGAATTTGCATATAAGGATGGAAAACCTTTTTTAAGGGTATTAGATAGTTCTATTAAAAGAGTGGCACCTCAAGCTACTCCTGCAGTTTTTAGAAAACCCGTTATGGAAACGGTAGCAGAGTCTGACGAGGATGATGAAAATGTAAAACCTGCCCCCATGGTTTTGGGGTTGGTGTTTTTAGAAAATAAAGATCAATATCCGTTTATACAAGTGGATTGTGTACAGGGAGAACCTAACGAATCAAGAGATGAATTCGCCGGTAAAACAGAACGGTTAGACCTGAATAAATTCATTAATACAGAAGTTTTTAGCGATGATGATAAAATGCTGGTACAGCAACTTCGCAAACTTCAACCTGCTGAAATTACAAGATACCTCAACAGAAACTCTCCATTCAGCGGTATTTGGGAAAACATAATACAACAACACAACGACGAGTTGCCCGAGGAAACACGTAACCTGATTGTCGAATTTTTATTACCTCGCTATAAAAAAATCTTTACGGATGCATCGCCTCACTTTTCTTTCATTTTGCCTTCGCGTAAGTCGTTTACCACGGCCAATCTTAAAAAGGTGCAACTCAACGAAGAACCTGCAATACTCAATTTTAGTATTACCTACAACAAGGACACTTATCAGGTAGAGTGTTTTGTAAAACTGAACCATCAGGAAGTTCCCGTTACAGATAATGAAAGCTTTACCTCGTTGCTATTTTTACACAATGACACTTTTTACTTTTTTGAAAAACCCAAAGATGTGTTACTGGTAGAAAAATTTTTACCAAAAGGTAAAATAATCATTAAGGAAAATGACTGGCCAAAGGAGTTGAACGATTTTGTTTTGCCGCTGGCAAAAGAGTACAACGTACAGTTTAACAATGTAAAACGAGAGGACATAAAAGACCTGAAACCTGAGGTAAAATTATTGCTTCGCGAAAAGGGCGACTACCTTATGTTTCAACCCGTATTTATTTACAAGGGTTATGAAGTAAAACCTTCAGACAAAGAAAAGATAATTATACCCCGTCAGGATATACTATTGGTCATACAGCGTAATTTGGAGGAAGAAGAAGCTTTTGTAAAAAAAGTAGAAAACCTTCACTCTCAATTTTTACGCCCAGACGATGGTAACAATCTGGTGCTGAAAGGTGCTGAAGTATTAAAGAACAACTGGTTCTTCCTTTTCATAGATGCTATGAAAGAAATGGAAATACCGGTTTTTGGATTTGAAGCATTGAAAAATTTCAGGTTCAATACGTCTAAACCTTCTACTAAAATATACATCAGTAGCCAAACAGATTGGTTTGATGCCAAGGTTGAAATATTTTTTGGTGACCAGAAAATTACGGTGGCTGATGTAAAAAAAGCCTTAGCAAACAAGCAGCAATTTGTACCGCTTCAAGATGGTTCATTAGGAATTCTGCCGGAGGAATGGATTAAGAAATACTCCTTGTTGTTTAGAGTTGGTGAGGGTAAGAGCGAAAAAATGAAGCTTAGCCGCTACCATTTTAGTGTAATAGAAGAACTTTACGAAAACCGCGATGAAGAAGAACTTTTCTTTCAACTGGAAGAGCGCTACGAAAAGCTAAAAGATTTCAGCAGCATTGATCCGGTAGAAGCACCCAAACATTTACAAGCTACATTGCGTCCGTATCAAACTTCGGGCTTTCAATGGCTTAACTATCTGCACAATGTAAAGTGGGGTGGTATATTGGCAGATGATATGGGTTTGGGTAAAACCATTCAGGCGCTATCGTTTATCCATCATATAAAAGAGACCAACGGAACACTTAAGGTACTAGTGGTTTGTCCCACTACGCTTATGTATAACTGGGAGAATGAGATTAAGAAATTTACACCAACACTTACCTACTACATACACCACGGTAGTATACGGGACAAAAGCCAAATTATTCACCCTAATGTAGATGTGATTATAACTACTTACGGCACATTGCGCAGCGATATAAAATCCTTTGTAGAACCTGAGTTTGATTATATTATTTTGGATGAAAGTCAGGCTATTAAAAATCCTAGTAGTAAAGTTACCAAAGCTGCAAGTTTGCTAAAAGCAAAAAGCAGGTTGTGTTTAAGTGGTACCCCATTGCAAAACAATACATTTGACATATTTGCTCAAATGAATTTTCTTAACCCGGGCATGTTGGGCACCATGGAATTTTTTAAACAAGAGTTTTCTGTACCAATAGATAAATTTGGTGAAAAAGAACAAAAGGAACACCTGCGCCGGTTGTTGTTTCCATTTATACTTCGCCGTACAAAAGAACAGGTAGCCAAAGATCTTCCTGATAAAACAGAAATGATATTATTCTGCGAAATGGGTGATGAGCAGCGGAAAATATATGAGGCATTCAGAAATGATTTCAGGGATAAAATATTAGGAGTAGTAGAACAACAAGGCATTGGCAAATCTCAACTGACCATATTGCAGGGACTTATGAAACTACGGCAGATATGCGATAGCCCCGCTATAATGAAAGACGATGAAAAATTCCCTAACGTTTCTATTAAATTAGACGAATTGGTAAGGGAAATAACTGAAAACATAAGCGACCATAAGGCGTTGGTATTTTCACAGTTTTTGGGAATGCTTGCCTTGATAAGGGAGCGGTTAGAAGAGTTGGGGGTCAAGTATAAATACTTTGATGGCAGCACAAGTGCCACAGACAGGCAGATAGCAATTGATGGTTTTCAAAACGACGATGAGTGTCGCGTATTTTTGATATCGCTTAAAGCGGGTGGTGTGGGCCTTAACCTGACTGCTGCAGATTATGTGTACATAGTTGACCCTTGGTGGAACCCTGCGGTAGAACAACAGGCTATTGACCGTACTCACCGTATTGGGCAAACCAAAAATATATTTGCCTACCGTATGATTTGCAAAGACACTGTAGAAGATAAAATACTCAAACTACAGGAAAAGAAAAAAGCACTTGCCGCCGATCTTATAACAGACGATGCCGGTTTTGTAAAGAACCTGACAAGAGAAGATTTGGAATATTTGTTCAGTTAGTAAAAATGTATTTCTAAACCTTATCAGGAATACCGGAAATAATATTAGTTGAGCGCAGTTTTATATCTGCGCTCTTTTCTTTAATAGCAATACTCATCAAGGATTTATACTCCGGTGGAATTAAATATTTGTAATAACCACCTCCACCCCGATTTTTTACGACTCCGGCAGGAGTCGATAAGGTATGTTCAGCCCCTGATGGAGTGATTTCTGGAAAAACCCCAATCCTTAAATGTAATTAGTCGAACCTCAAAAAGTCGGCTTTAAGAATAGAACATATTTTTTCCTGGAAATATCAGTAGAGAAGTTAATGATAAGTAACCAACCTCTTATTGCCTCTGTAAGCCAGAGGATAATTCATCGTTTAAAATTCCATGCTGCTGCCGATAGTATTACCTTTATATTATCTCCTGATATTCCTTTTAGGTAGTTACGACATAACCGGTAGTCATGTTTTAAATGTCCGATAGCGGGTTCTACTGCTGATCTTTTACTATGCCTTTTTCTTTGTATTTTAGTGATATTTTTATCAGTACAAGGGACTAGTATCTTACTCTCCCTATATTGTTTGATCCCTTTGTATCCTCTGTCTACCTATATTTCTTCGTGCAAGCTGTCATTTAGTCTTTCATA
>JAYTDC010000031.1:0-74471 GCA_043736115.1 Segetibacter sp.
TTTAAACCAAGGCGATATGCAGACGATATCACAAAAATGAAAAAAAATAAACCAAAAAAATGAATGGAGATTGGATACTTTTAACACTGAATAGTTACAAGCATTCTATTATTGTTTTTAAAAAGGCAATAATAGATTACACAAACTGCCATTAATGAATGAATTGTCCTTGCAGGCAAAAAAGAATAATCAAAAACCTGTAACAGGAACATCCCCGCAATTGTGATAATTATAAACCTAAACCAAGGCTGAATCTTTTCTATTACATCTTGCCGGTAGGCAACTGCAAAAGATAGGAATCCACCAATCGCGAATGCATCAAAGCAGGCGGAAGTAAATATCTGCACCCACCAACCATTGCTATGGAAAATATAGTTTGAAGAGATTCCAACGATCAGAAAGAATGCCATAATGTAAGGTAGCCATTGCCTGTTGAAAAATATGATTATCCATGGCCATATAAGATAGAATTGTTCTTCAACAGCAAGTGACCACAAATGCGCAACCCTTGCCGGAAAATATTGCTGTAAAAAAAATAAGTAATTGGATGTGTATGTAATGTAGTAAACACCTTGTTTTACAATCTCGGGATCACGTATCATCCATAAAACAATCAGCAGCAGATAATAAATTGGAAAAATTCTCAATGTTCTGCGGATGTAGAAATTTCTAATCACCTTTCCCCTTACAGCACCTTCAGCCTCCAAATCTTCTTTGGCTTTCAATAAAATGCGGGTAATAAGAAATCCGCTCAACACAAAAAACATGTTAACCCCCAGTGCTCCGTTAGGAAAGAAGTTAAGTACCTTATTGGTTTCAAACCAATGATGTATGATTACAAGGATAACTGCTATAGCCCTTATGCTATCAAACTGTGGTATGTGACTACTGATTTTATACAGCGGAGGATAACTATAAAACTGGTTATGCCTGTTAAAATACATCCACAACAAGAGCGGGAACAAACCTGCAAGAAAAACAAAATAGCCTGCCTTGAAGGTTTCGGAAGAGGCAAATATTTCACTCGTATATTCTTTGTCATTTCCGCCACTGTCCCATATATCAGTGGGGTTGCCTTGTATATCTTTCGTTTGGCGCATCAAATAATTTAGAATTGTATTGTTGGGTAGTGCCATGGTTATATAAAATGCTCCGTCTTTTCTATTCATTTTAGTATAAACAACCCCATCCTTAATATACGAATCTGATGGAATGAATTTTTTGGCAGGGCGCTGCATCGAGTTTATACCCCACACCATATAGACTTCTGCGGCATCGCTATTATGGTAAACTATCTCCTTTTGCAGCATAATATTATGCTCTGCCCGTTTAGTTGCTATATAACCAATTATGCAAAGTGAAAACGTGATTAATATAACAGCAATCTTATTATGCATTAGCAATGCTTAACAATGATTGAAGGACTTTACCCGACTCAAAATAATGCGCTGCAACTTTTCGGGCCTGCCTGCAATGCATTGCATAATCAGCATTCACCCTTTCTATTTGTTCTTTTGCCTCATTTATATTTGAGAAAATCAATACTCCACCGGTGTCGGGTATAATATCTGATAGTCCGGTATCCTGTATTACCACCGGCTTGCCCGATGCCATATAATTGAGCGTTCGCTCACTAAACCAGCCGCTTTTGGTCATTACGTAACCATGTTTTGCAACTGACCATTCACCCTTGGAGTTGGCAATATATTTTTGAAAAACCCGGGGAGTCAATGTTGCCTCCAATGGATCACTGATGAGCCAACCCTGCTGCATAAGTTCGATTCCTGGTGCATTTGGGCTACCCAGTGCCAGTTCCAGTTTTTCGTTGGTAAGCCCCGGTAATGAAATAAAAGGTGAAAACGAAAGGGATTTCATTCCATACACTTTCCCTGCATATTCAGCTTGCCTGTAACTATCCCACTGCATAACCGTTGTCCAATTGGCCTGCGCATGTGGCGCTGATACATTCCATAAATCTATACATAGCGGTTGCCTGGTGGGTTGCCAGGAAAACCCGTCATCGGGAATACTGCACATACTTTTTCCAAAATTTTCTCCGAACGTGGCAAAATGTGTATGTGCTCTTGCCACCTCTAAAGCCTTATTATCTGTTAGATGCTTAATTTGAGTAAATGCCGGGTCTGTATCAACCAAAATACGTATGGGCACAGAAGTCCACCAGTCGCGTAAAGGATTCACTCCTGATAAATTGATTACTAAATCGGCACTTCTACAAAAAGAAAGTACTTCCATTTTACTTTGTCCGTTCCATGATCCTGTATGGTCGTCATAGTATGCCCAATTGTTCCGCAAATTACACGAATCGAAAATCTTTTTTAGGAAGTTTAGTCCATATTTCGGGTCTGTGGATGATTCGAAAGTTTCGGGATTATAGCAACATGCATAGTCGTCACTGTCTTCAAGAAACAAAACATCATGACCCATTTGCTTAAGGCCCAGAACATATTGCAGATGGTGCCATGCTAAGCCCCCCATCGGACCTCTGACAATATATCCCAGAACAATT
Source organism: Segetibacter sp. (assembly GCA_043736115.1). Lineage (GTDB taxonomy): Bacteria > Bacteroidota > Bacteroidia > Chitinophagales > Chitinophagaceae > Segetibacter. The sequence continues at coordinate 2,528 of JAYTDC010000031.1, forward strand.
ATTCGCATGTTTTAATAACGTTTAATCTAAAATGAAATATGCTCAAAGGTGCCAAGTTTAATTCCGGACCTGATAACCGCTGCTATAATTCGCCGGTCGCATAATGTCTGCACTTCTATTTTGCGCTCAATTTTGTACATGGTTTGCATATCATCAGCAAAACCGGGATGACATGCTATTTCGCTAATTTCTGCTGTAATTCCTGATATAACGTTTAGTAAAGCTTCTACACCAATAGCCTGCAGGTAAGGCGATCCGTCTTCTGCCTGTCCATAAAAGTCTCCGACATAATTAACCTTATTGCTTTGCCGGCGCAATGTTACATTCAACTCATGGGCAACGTCTTTTGCAATAGGTAAAATATTATCTCGCAGATGAACGTGTTGGTGAGAATCGATATGCGTTGGATTTTTGCCGGTCAGTTGCCGGAAGGTATCAAGCTGCCGATAGATTTCATCTCTTATTGCTTCAATATCTTCCATATTGACCACTACATACAATACTTTCCATTGTCCGTTGCTATAATACCATTCTCCCAAATCAAGATGAAGGCCTACACCCAAATTTTTGTGAGATTTTGAGTAGTTAACAGCTTCTGCCGCTGCAGGATACCTAACCATAAGGCTTGCACTCGTAACTATACCATTTTCATGGGCCTGAATAATGCCCTTGTTAATACCTGTTGACTGACCAAAATCATCTGCATTTACTATCAGTCGTTTTTGGTTCATACACCCAAGTCGTTTAATAACTTTTGCAAAACAATCTCGGCCTTAAAGTATTCTTGAGCAATTGCTCTTGCTGCATTGCTGTGTTTCTTATAATTACTATTAATCGCATCAAATGCTATGATAATTTCTTCCATCGTATTAAATGAAAATAAGCCTTCGCCTATGGGTAGCGCACAATCAAAGGCAGTATCTTGTGTGATAACAGGTCGTCCGGCAGCCAAATAGCATGCACTTCTTTCGCTAAACCATCCACTTCGTAATCGAATATTCTGGTCTTTTGCAAAACTGAATTCCCCACGTGATGAGATAACATAGTCTCTGTATTTCCAAGGATCGGTTGTAAATGAAGGGCCATCAATCAGCTGCCAGTTATTATCAATCAGAATGTTATAATCACTATTATCCACTCCGTAAGCGGAGACTGCTGTGCCTGCGCCATGTGCAATATTTTCGGCTTTGGTAAGGTTCGTAGCAATTTCAATAGGCTGCTTTATTTTTTGTGGCAGATTTATGAACTTCATAAACTCGTGATGTTTGCTCCAATAATATGTTTCTCCGTTAAATTCAAGATCGCGACCACCCTGCCGGTAGTTGCTCACTGTTGTAAACTCTTTTTTTGTAGGTTCATACCCCTCCCAGTACTCCATCAATACAGGTTGTCTTGTTGTAGCACGAAGGTTCGGTAAGGGAGGAATAGGACACCCTTTATTACCAATGTTTTCTCCATAGGTTACCACATCATCGTGCTCGTCTACAATGCTTTTTACAACTGCATCTCCCTGTGCATACTTAATTTCATTATATACAGGGTCGGTACCAAAATAAACCAGGCGACCCACTTTTAACCCTTCTTCTGCAAACCGTGTTGCGGCTGAAATATTGAATACAACATCAGCATTTGCCAGAATGTCTTCTGCTTTATTTTTATTTAAACCAATCCATTGCTTATCAGGTGAAAAACTACACCTGTATGCCCATCTGTCCGTAACGCCAAAGCGATTAGCAATAGATTGTAAATAGGGAATGGCATAATTTCCATTATTAACCCTCATTCCAAGTAATGGATCATATGGCCAGGTAGAAGTGGTTTCAAAATAATAAACATGATGCCCCAGTCGCGTTAGTCCTACTACTATTTGCATGTTCATCCATGCCATACCTGCGTATGGGTCCGAAGCCAAAGTACCGGCCACCACTATAGTTAATTTTTTCATTCGGTTTTCAGTTTGATTGCTTGCCTCTACAATCATAAAAGGTTATCAACCTTATATAAATCAATAAAAACTAATTATTTTCTATGAATTCAATAAGGCCTTTTTCTTTCTGGTCAGGAACTCCAAATCGTGGTCACGAACTACTTCTGTCAGTTTCCCATTTTCAAGATGAAGGATCACATTACAGGAGTTGAGGGTGTCTAACCGGTGGGTAATCATAAAGGTGGTTTTTCCATGCATCAATCTTTCCATGGCTTCCATTATCAGCGCCTCTGTTTTTATATCCACTGAACTTGTTGGTTCATCAAGAATCAGCACAGGCGCATTTTTAATAAAGGCACGTGCAATAGAAATCCGCTGACGTTCTCCTCCGGATAGTTGCATGCCTCTTTCACCGGCTAACGCATCATAACCATCCCGGTTGTTCATAATAAATTTATGGGCATTGGCAGCTATTGCTGCTTCAATAATTTCCTTTTCGGTTGCTTCGGGCCTGCCGTACCGGATATTTTCTTTTATGGTGGACGAAAATAAAACCGGTTCTTGCAGCACTATAGCAAATTGTTTCCTGTAATCGGCCAACTTATAATTTTTTACATCGCATCCATCCAGACTAATCACTCCCTTTAAGGGGTCATAAAAACGCATCAGCAAACTTATCAATGTAGATTTTCCGGCTCCCGTGGAACCCATTATACCTACCCGGTCTCCGGCATTAATACGGAAGGAAATATGCTCTAGCACTGTACCGGCATTGGGGTATGCAAACGATACATCGTCAAATTGAAAAGCTCCTTTAGCTGTAGAAAGGTTCGTGGCCAAAGGATTTTCTCTCACTTCTTTTTCCTCATCCAATACAGCAAAAGCCCGGTCGATACCTGCAACAGACGATTGTATATCATTTAGATTTTTGACAATACTTTGAAGTGGTCCGAATATCTGGCCTAAATAGGCAGTAATCAAAATCAAATCACCCAATGTCATTTTTCCTGACTTAACAAAGGTGGCACCCAAATAGATGAATAATGCCATTCCTATAGCCATTAACATTCCAACTACAAAGGAATAAGCTGCGGCAGTGGTTGCCAGCTTAATGTTTCCTTTGACTGCTTCATTTGATCTTTCAAAAAATCGTTCATTTTCATGTTGTTCCTGCCCAAAGGCTTTTACAATTCTTAAGGCTGATAAAACTTCTTGCAGTACAGACATGGCCACACTTTCAGCATCTTTAACTTTATACCAATCATTGATCAACTTTCTATTTGACGCTTTACTTAAAAAAAATAATGGTGGTAACAGACACAATGAAATAGCAGCAAATTGCCAGTTTATAAAAAACATAACGACAACCATTGAAATGAGCGTAAAAAATGATGATGCCAGTGGTGGAAGCTGTACTAATAATAACGATCTGATGTTCATGGTATCCCATTGAATGCGATAAATAGAATCAGATATTCCCTTTGTATCGTGGTAGGTGAGGGATAATCGTTGAACATGGTTAAACAGTATAGTTCTGAAGTAGAGTACAATTTTTTCGCCAACTGAAGTAGACAACAGCCATGTGATTAAAATATTGATATTGTCTAGCAATGCTATAATAATAACAAGTGCCGCAGCTATAACTGCCACAGCTATAAAAGTGAAATTAAATCCTGAAGGGAAAAACATAGTAATGAACCCCGGCACTTTTTGTGAACCAAAACCGCTATCGATCAATAGCTTAAGCGCATAGGGCTTCAACAGAGCTATAGGCGTCGCCAGTAGATGTAGAAAAAGCAACAGGGCAATGCGCGGCCAAAAAGGTCGGTTATAGGTGGCGATCCTTTTGATGAGCTCTCTTGACGAAGTGTGCCTGGTATTGATCGCTTTTTCCATTACACCTTATTTTTCTTTACATCTGCCTTATGCAATATCGTGTGTGTTGATACTGCTGCAAAAATCTCACAGGGTGTCATCTGTTCATCTGCGTTATTTTCCTGGTTTGCATATACGATATTCACTTTTGTTTCTTTTTCCCCTTTTGAATCAAGCGATTTAAAACTTTGGTGAAGACACCACGCCAATGTACTGTATTCATACAAATATTGCGCTGCCATCACTATAGCAATACAACTAATAGATATCGATACAATCCATTGTTTATAAAGTGCTGCTGCTATGGATAAAATGGAAAAGCCTATAAACATGAGCAAACCAGGTAATGAATAGCTCATGTTATACCTGAACTTAACATACTGCTTTTTGTCACCATGCTCTTCCACCATAATAATTCCCCGGCCTTGAGCAAAAATGCCCATGGAGGTTTTTATATCCCAATTGTCAAAGTCTCCACCTCTTTTTACCCGAACCATCATTTTGATTAATGTCTTCTCCAAATCTTCCAGCCAGGTGCCGGACGCTTTCCAACCTGCTTCATTCCAATAACATAAAGTACGGGATGTTATCAGTTTTAAATGCTTAATATCAGCCAGTAATCCTTTTTTTCTCCAGGGCGTTAAGCCATTCTTTATTCTCCCTGATAGCCTCGCCATTGGTTGTATTATATGCAGCAAAATAATGAGCCCTGAATATTTCCAACCTTTTTTTTGTTCCACAGACAGCGAAGAGTTTTTTGATGCGCTTATAATAGCCTGAACGATAATTATAGCAACGGAAGCAGCAAATATGCCCCACATAATCATTAGTGGCTGCCACAAAAAACCAAGGCAACCCATAAAAGCAAACAAAAGGCAAAAAAGGTACCATTCAGGCATTAAAGGGATGGAATGCAAAAAACCATTAGTGGGTTGATAGACAGATTGAAATAATGCACTGCCGCAGGAACCATGAAACACTTTTTCTTTTTTCGTATTGAAAGGCAATGTAAAACCATAGCCATAGATTCTACCCGCCCATGCCAAGTGACCAAAACCATTATATTTTTCAGGCCATTTAGACTCTAACAGGGCTTCAGCCTTACCATAACCCTGTTGTTGCTTCCAATAAGCTTTTAAAGAATTTCTTCTATGGTGCCATACCAGTGCAGATGGGTGATAGCCAATGGTGTAGCCAGCTTCCTGAATGCGCCAGCAAACATCTACATCATCACCGGCGGCACGAAAAACCGTATCAAAGCCGCCGATCTTTATTAGCACCTCCCGGCGTACTGAAAAATTGCACCCGGGAAGATGCTCTGCTATTTCATCTGTTTCCAATACATGCACAGGCCCACCCGGGGCGTTCGCTACACAGGTCGCAATTAGTCCATCTTGGGCAGGAATAATATTTGGGCCACCGACTGCGGCATGATCAGAATTAATGTAAGTGTAAGCTAAATAATGCAGCCAATTAGTGTCAGGATATGCGTCATCATCTATATAAGCAATAATTTCTCCTTTGGCATTGTTCATTCCTACATTTCTTGCTCTGCTCAATCCACCATTCTTTGTAGAAACTAATTTGTATGGATACTGTTCCACAATTTCGGCGATATTGTCAGTAGACCCATCATTTACTACGATTACTTCAAAATTGGGATAACTCAACGTTTTTAATCCCTCCAGAGTATCTCTTATTGTAGCTGAACCGTTGTAAGTACACACAACAACGGAGAAATAGGGCAATGTAGTTGTATTAGCCAAAGGCACATCTACCATTGCATTCTTAACGGAATGTAGCGCTACCTTCGGATTTCTTTTTCTATCAACCAAACCAAAGTTCCAATCCTCAATTTCAAATCCGCCTCTCCACCATTCATCAGTCCATGCAAATACAAACAGTCCTGCACAGCCCTTTCCAAATACAGTTTTAATTTGCCAATCCATTACACTTGCCTGCATCTCTTCTCCGTTACGCATACTATCAAGCCCGATCTCTGCAAGCACCAAGGGGCGATCCCGAGATAGATTATGTAAACGGGAAATGTATGCACTTAATTTTTCGGGAGTTTCAAGATAAACATTGAAACAATCAAAATCCAAAAACGAAAGATTCAGGTATTCTGTGGTGGGATAATTAACATAGGTTACCAATCCCTCCGGATCAATTTTTTTTACCGCGTTATATATCTGTTTAAGAAACTTTTCAATTTTTTCTTTTCCATACCATCTTACAATGGGTGCCGGAATTTCATTGCCTATGGTATAACAAAGTACAGACGGATGGTTACTGCAAGATGCAACGTCTTGTTCAATTCTTTTTATAATATCAGATTGACGTGCTTTTGTATCCAGAAAGGTTATATGTTGCTCCCATGGAAGGCCAACCATTATTTTCAGGCCATAATTATAGCCAAGATCCAACAACCAAATTGGCGGAACTGTATATGTACGAACAGCATTGAGACCATTGAAAGACATTGAGCGGAAGTCTTGTTCTACAATATGGCGTGCAGGAAACGAAACTTCGTTTACATCAGGAGCAAAAGTGCCGTAGGTAACACCCTTGATCAGGAACTTCTTCTCACCCTGATAAAAAAATTTTCCTTTAAGCGTTAGTCTGTTTTGCATATTTTTTTGCTTTAGTAAATATTTTAAATACTTCCTGACAAGCGATATGGCAACTAATCTTTCAAAACAGAAAATTGAATATGGATATAAAAATATGATTTTATTTTTTATTATCGAATTTAGAGTCTTATAACTTTACTTAATAGTAATTTTATTTATTTGAAAAGAGATAAATTAATAAAGCCATGCTTTTACACCTTCATCCCGTTGATCCGCAGCCGCGACTTGTAAAGCAAGTGGTAGAGTGCCTGTTAGATGGTGGTATTATCATTTACCCAACAGATACCATTTATGGTTTGGGCTGCGATATTTTTCAGAAAAAAGGGATAGAGCGAATTTGCCGTATTAAAAATATAGACCCTGCCAAAGCGCAGTTGAGCTTTGTTTGCAGTGATTTAAGCGACCTTAGCAAATACACCAAAAGTATTTCCACCCCCTTGTACCGGTTGCTTAAGAACTATTTGCCCGGTCCATACACTTTTATTTTGCCTGCAAGTAAAGACGTACCTAAGATATTGCAAAGCCGCAAAAGCACCATAGGGCTACGTGTGCCTGATAACAAAATAGCCAATCATATAGTGGACCTCTTGAGCCACCCGCTACTTAGTGCATCTCTTCCGGGTGATATGGTGGAGGATTATACTGACCCTGAAACCATGTTTGAAAAATTTGGCAATCAGGTAGATTTTGTAATAGACGGCGGTATTGGCGGCTTGGAACCTTCTACCGTAGTTGACTGCACCAATGAGCCTTATACTATTATAAGACAGGGGTTGGGGGTGTGGGAGGAAAATTAATGCTAAAGTGATGCTTTGTTAGGTTGGGGGGATGCTTTGTTGTGCCACAAGTGGGTTAATGTATATTATGTAACAAAGATCACAGTGATAAAACAGAATTGTTCAGAATTTTGTTCCAAAACAGTCTAATGAATTTAACGGGAATAATATATTTGGAGTGTTTTGTTAAACTTGCTTATCGGGTTCGGTTATTTAATATATTAGTTAAAAGGCAAGCAAAAACCTAAATCCTAAATTGTTGGCCTTCATAATTTTGACGAATTACCGGGTCTACCACAATTTGCACTCAAAGCATAAAACAACTGGTAACAGACCTGCAACCATTTTATAATTCAGTTTCTTATGTAACACTAAACAATCGAGGAATTTCCCTTAGGTAAATGAAATGGTTTATATAAGTAGATCCTTTTATTTCACCTGTTGAGGCATGTATTAGAGGCGTAATTTTAAATTTGTAAGATGCGCAACTAAAATTAAAAGATGAAATGCAGGACTCTGTCAGATACGTTTTCACATGTTCCGAATAAATTTTGCCTATTACAATTTGTTCATTAATTCACTTTTTTCACATTTTTCAATTTTCTCCAAAATAAAAAATAAAAGAATTGTGTTGTTGGTTGGCTCTGCATTACCAACAACAATGGGCAGTATGGTATTTGATCATAAAGAAAAAAGTTGAAAACCATTTTAATGTTACTTAATTAAACTTTCTAAATAATTTTTCCAACCTTTAATGCCCCGATCTGTTTGCGGGTGTTACATTTTATTACCTTACCTGATTAAATATGAAAAAACAATTTGCTTTTATTACATTGATTTTATTTGCAGTTGCTTGCCACAAACCCGTTACCAGAAAAGTCATTATTATGGGCAGGGGCAAAATAGTAGTAAGCGACCAAAAAGTAGATATGCAGGACGGCACAGGCTATGCTGAAGAAAGTGAAAACATTGAAGGTACGGAACCTATAACATGGAAAATAACAACGCCCAAAGGAAAATCTACTGTAACAATACCGGAAGAAAAGGGTACTTATATTCTTAATCTGAAAAAAGATACTTTAGTAGGTAGCCTTCAATTAGTAGGTCTTGACATCAGTAACCAAAACGTAATAACACAAGAGGAGTTGAAATGGAAAATAGATAGCCTTATTAAATTAACCAAAGGTGATAATGTAGAGTTTGGCGGTAGAAATTATTTTATTCTTCCCGGGCAGATCATAAAGATTTCTTCAAACATAAATGCTAAAATTTATGGGCCATTTACATTAATCTCCAATACTATTGATACCGACGACAATAATACAATGCCAGAAATCTATAAATTCTATACCAATACAGAAATGCATCAGTTAATTGAGAAGTTTAAAAAAATGACCCATTAGAAATTATAGTTTCATCAAAATAAAACAGATACTCTTTAAATAGCAAAACCACCCCAGTCAGGGATGGCTTTGCGTTTGGGTGTACATTAGGGGGGGAGGTCTTCAAAATTTCTTTCTCACTTTACTTGCACTTCACTTTGTGGAATGGGATTTTTGGTTTAAGATAGCAATAATGGATTTTAAACTAAAAATCATAGTTGATTTCATAGGGTATTACATTTTAATCATAAAAATCATTTTCCAATTATTTTACCAATTTTTACAAATCAATATTGATAATTAAAATAGCACAAACAGCCCAACAACCTCTTCACTTTTCATAACTCGGTTAAACTGAATGTGCGTACTAACTTCGGTCTTCCAAATTATGTTATACCGTTACGTAATTATTTTTCAAAAACGGTTTTTAATGCCTCGACAATTTTTTCAAACTCATGGTATTTATCAAAAAAATAATCAGCACCATAAGACAACCATTTCTCTTTAAAATACAGATCTGATTGAACAGATAATATTATTACAATTGTTTTTTTATTATTATTTTTTACTTCCCCCAAAAATTTAAATGCCTCACTTTTAGGCAACTCACTATCCAGTAAAATTGCATGGGGCTTAAATTCTTGATATAAGTTTATAGCGTGATCATAATTAAAAGCTTTCTTTATACAAGATTTCTCTTTCTCATTAGCTATTATTTCTTCAAGGCGCTCTGCAATCATTTTAGAACTATCAATAACCAGAATGCGCATCTGCTTTGAGTTATTAGTTTGGTTTTACAAAGAACAATATTGTCCATATTTTATAAAATAGAAATATCACTCTACATAATGTAGTATAAATACTACAACGAAAATTTTATTTGACTTTTTATAAGGTTATATCTGATATGAGGTGGTGTGCTATAGCATATCGGGTTAATTCAGAATTAGTAAAAAAGTGAAGTTTAACCATTATTCTGCTACGGTGTGTGCTTACTGTTGTAATGGCTAAAGAAAGCGTTTCAGCTATTTGAGTTAATGTTTTTCCCATAGCCAACAACTTAAAAATTTCAAATTCCCGATTTGAAAGAATCTCATGTGGTGGTTTGTCTCCTTTTAAATCAATTAGTTGCTCTGCTATTTCCGGAGAAATAAATTTTCGTCCCAAACTAATTCTTTGTATAGCAGCTATAAGATCTTCTGGAGCAGAGTTTTTGTTCATATAGCCTGAAGCACCTGCTTTCAACACTCTAACGGCATACAAGCTTTCAGGATATATACTTAGTATTAGAACCGGCAATAAAGGTTTAATCACTTTAATTTGTTCCAAAGCTTCTAACCCGCTACGTCCGGGCATATCAAGGTCGGAAATAACCAAATCCCAATCTTGTAAAGTGACCTGTTTTACCAAATCTGCCCCATCAACTACTTCTTTAATTAGTACCGAAGGATATTCATCTCTTAATATCTGAATTAGTCCCAATCTAATTATACTATGATCATCTGCTAATAATATTCGTTTCATCTTTTCATGTGTTTATCTTAAAACCAGCTGTAATTAAAGGGAGGGCAACTACTATTTTAGTACCTACGCCCAATCCTGAAGTTATTTCAAAATTACCCCCTAAAGCATATACTCTTTCTTTCATTCCTAATATTCCAAACTTTTTCTCCATTCTATGAATATTGGGCACAAAACCTTTGCCATCATCTTCTACAGATAAACAAAGAGAATTATCATAAATTTTCAATAAGGTTCTCACCTCTTTTGCACCTGCATAACGGGTTATGTTTGTGAGTGCCTCCTGATAAATTCTAAAAATACAGGTTGCTACCGTTTCGGGTAGTTTACCCTCAAATTCATCAGTTGAGCACAATACGGGCACCCCGGTGTTTTCAGTAAACTGCTCACCCAACCACATGATGGCCTCTGATAATCCATAATTGTCTAAAATATAAGGTCTTAGTTCATTGAGTATTCTTCTGATAGATTGATTGCTTTCATCTAAGAGATGGATGATATTTTTCAACTTAGATTTTACCAGAGCATTATCTTCTTTTGTTTGTTTATCTATCCACGAAACATCCATTTTTATAGCAGTTAATTGCTGACCTAATTCATCATGAATTTCGCGGCCTATTCGCTTTCTTTCTTCTTCTCTTACATCTAACAAATGCGCAGTTAGCTCCCTAAGCTTAACAGAAGTTTCTTCTATTTCCTGTTGCACTCTAACCCTTTCAGAAAAATCAATTCCAACACCTACAATGCAGGATTGTCCTTCATAATCAATTGCAACGCCTTTAAAGTAGTAAGGGATTTTCTCTTTTGATTTTGGTAATAAAAAGGCTTGAATACTGTTCGCCCCTTTTTTATAAGCCATACTGATACAATCACGTACCATATTTTTTTCATCATCAACAATTATATCAATGGGTTTCAAAAAATAAATTTCCGCTTTACTGTAACCGGTAACGGTTTCAAAATTTTTATTCCACCTTAGGTACTTTCCTTGTTTGTTAAAAAGATAAAAGATACCGGGCAGGCTATTAATTATAGAATCAGAAAGGTTTTTCTCTTTTATAATTTCCCGTTCTACATTTTTACGTGCAGAGATGTCTCTTATAAAAGCCAGCAATCTGCCGTCTGACAGCTGTTTGGCTGTTACTTCAATATCTCTGATAACGCCATCACGCCCTTTCATAAACCTTTCTGTGATAACAGATTGTCCCTTTTTTAATGCTTCAAAATGAAATGGATGTCGCTCTAAATCTTCAGTAACAGCAAAATCGAAAATTGTCATTTGGAGTAATTCTGCTTCGCTATACCGGGAAAGATTGCAGGCACTTGGGTTTACATTTATAAATTTTCCATGAGCATCAGCTATGAAAATACCATCAGATGCCTGTTCTACCAATGTGCGATATTGCTCTTCGCTTAGCTTTAAGGCTTCCTCTGTCTTCTTGCGTTCTGTAATATCAGTTTGAGTGCCTAACATTCTAAGTGGCTTTCCATCATTATCATACTCTACAATTTTCCCCAGAGAAAGAATCCATTTCCAATTATTATCTTTTGTTTTTTGCCGAAACTCAAATTCAAAAACTTCGCTATCTCCTTTTAAATGGCTTTGAAAGAAATTCGAAGTTTCTTTCAAATCACCCGGATGAATTCTTTCCAACCAAAATGAAAGTGATTCAGTGAAATTTGCGGGGTCATAACCAAGCATTTGGGCATACTGATCATTTACAATAGCAGTTCCAGTTTGAAGGTTGATGTCAAACAAACCCTGTTGAGCTGCTTGCAGTGATAGCCGCAGTCTTTCTTCGTTTTCTTTTAATCGCTTCTCGCCATTTACTCTTTCCGTCACATCCTTCTCAATAGCTATCCAATGGGTAAATAATCCATTTTGATCAGCTAATGGACTTATAGAAAAGTTATTCCAAAATTCCTCTCCGTTCTTTTTGTAGTTAATAATTGTTAATTCAGCGGACTCCCAATTTTTCATTGCTTTACCAAGTTCTCTTAGTTGATCTTTATCACTATTCTTTCCTTGCAATATTCTTGGCGTTTTACCAATTACCTCCTCTGATTTGTAACCAGTCATTTTTGTAAATGCTTCATTTACATAAACTATAATTGGCCCCTCTTCGCCTTGTGGTTCTGCCTTGGTAATTAATACGGAATCATTAGCATTGGTGATAACAGATTCTAATAATTTTAGTTGTTGCTCACTTTGCTTAATACTGGTTATATTGGTCATATTGCCTATTAGGCGAACGGGTTTACCCTCTGTATTTCGTTCGATATAGGTGCGGCCAAATATATTTATCCAACCTATGCTATTTGTTTGAAATTTATACTCACTTAAAAAAGTATCCCCATCAGAATCCAAAGCAACATTAAAAGCTTTAATCATTCTTTCCCTATCGTCTGGATGTATTCTTTTTTTCCACTCTTCAAAATTTGGCACCGCATCTTCCCTGTTTAGCCCATAAAGCTGTTGATGAGCTTCATTGGCCCAAATAATGTTGGTAGTTAAATCCCATTCCCATATTCCATCCTTCGTTATCTGACCAATCAACTCGAATCTCTCATTCGACTTTTTGATTTCATCCGCCGCATTTTGGCCTTCGGTAATATCTTTTGCAAAACAGGCGACACCGGATATTTCAAGACCGTCAAATATTGGGTGTATACTTATTTCAAACCATGTTGCCTGGTCATTCAAATCATTAGCATCAACTATTTTGTCGTTCACCTGCTCTCCTGACAAAGCCCTATCGTAGTAGCTTCGCCAATATGAAAGGTAAAGGTCTGTATAGTAATCCGGATTCAAGAGCAGATCTCCTGGCATAGGTTTTATGCCATTATTTTCTTCCATTGCTACCAAAAATGCAGTGTTAGCCGTTATCAGCCGATAATCTTTGCCAACGCTCCACATTAGGTCATTTGTACTATTTATCAATGCCTCATTACGGATTCTATTTATTTCTTTTTCTTCTGCGGCCTTCTTGCGTTCAGTTATATTTCTCATTGAGCAGACAATCCCGTTAACCTTTTCTGCGATTATTATGGGATTAATCATCAATTCAAACCAAAGCTCTTCTTTACTTTCTGCCTGCGGAACAAAGACCTCTGTTAGTACCTTCTTCCCTGACAAAGCCTGATCATATAAACCCTTCCAGTATTGTCTAAATTCTTTTGAAATATTTTCGATTGCCAACACATTGTCGCCCAGTTTTAGGAGAGTGCCTGAATTTTGTTCTAGATCACATAAAAATGCTCTATTAGCGGCAATTAAAGAATAATCATTGCTTATGCTCCACAAAAGGTCATTGGTATTATTTATCAATGCTTCATTCTCTAATCTTATTCTATCCTTTGCGTCTGCCGCTATTCGTATCGCAGTTATATCTTTCACAAATCCAAGCAGTCTGTCTTCAGATATTTTTACGGCTTCTATATTCCAATATCTTGCATCACCGTTTTTGTGGATGAATGTTGTCTCACCTTTTGAAATGCCTGTATCCAGAAGCGTTCTAAAAAGTTCATAGGCGTAATCCAATGAGTCAGGAGGTGTCAAGTCTTTTATTGACATGCTTAGTAGCTCTTCTCTGGAGTAACCCGTGATATAAGTTGCAGCGGGATTTGTTTCCAAATAATTTCCTTTTTCGTCTGCAACAAAAATTCCATCGGGTGCATTTTCAATATAATTTCTGAATCTTTGGCTGTGTTCTTCTGCTAAATCTTTTGCCTTGGTCAATTCTATCTCCACCTTCTTTCTCCCGGTGATATCAATAAATGAGATTACAATTTCTTCCAACTTGCCATTGGATCCGTGTACGGGAAATCCGTTTATAGAAAGCCAAACAAGATCATTGGAAGTTGGTCTGACAACACCTGATATAATATTTTTGATTGGCTGACCGGTTGAGACTATCAGATTAACTGGATACTGTTCAATTGGAATAGTGTTACCGTCTTCAAATATGAATCTCCATTGAGGGTCAATAGCCATTTTACCGTTCATTTGTTCTTCAGATAGTCCAAGCAATTCGGTTGCTTTTGCATTACTGGCAACAATAGAAGTATCGGGGGCATGTATCACAACACCCGCCTCCAGATTATCCAACAAGTCTTTAAACCGTTCGTTTGCTTTTATTATTTCCTGTTCCGAAAGTTTACGACCGGTAATATCTGTAACGGTACCAACATACCCGGTCAACCTGCCATCAAGATTTATTTCGGGGATAGCCTGGCCAATTACCCAGGCTATTGTTCCATCCTGCCTTACAAACCGATATTCAGATAAGGACAACTCATTTGATTCAATTGCCTTGTTCCATCCTTTCAATATTGAACCCTTGTCATTAGGATGTACAGAATTTAACCAGCCATTTCCCAATGCATCATTTAAAGAAAGACCAGAAATTTTACACCATGTCGGATTTACATAAGTTGTGAAACCAAATTCATCGGTTCTAAATATTCCGACAGGAGATATTTCTGTAAGCGTATCATATCGTTTCTCTTTTTCCAGAATGGCTAATTCTGCATTTTTTCTAAGTTGTTCCTTTTCAATATTTTCTATAGCAAAAGTTACATCTGTAGCAATATCATTCAATAAAGAAATTTCTACTTCATCAAAAAAATTGACCTCAGATGTGTAAATTGAAAATACCCCCATCACTTTTCCAAATTTTATAATAGGCAGAGATATGGCAGAGCGATACCCCCTTTTTATTGCTTCAGTTCTCCATGGTTTAAGCAACGGGTCATTTTCTAAATCGTTGCAAACAAGGTATTTCCCTTGTCGTATTGCTGTACCTGATGGGCCTCTTCCATCGGGGTCATCCTTTATGGTTACAGTTGGAATAATTAGCGGGTAGTCTTTATCATCACCTGCATGAGCAACTGGAAAAATTTTTTGAGTTGATTCATCCAGTATGCCAATCCATGCCATCCTAAATTGACCAACTTCTACTGCAATACGGCATGCTTCCTTATACAAGGTTTCCAGATCAGTAGTATGAACAATCATTTTGTTGATCTGACTGATAAAAAGATACAAACGATTTGGTTGCATGGTTTTCTTTTTAAGCCCTGAAATGTAAACCCCATTAAATATTGTTAAAGAAACTTTTTTTACAACTTCTAAACAATATTTTTAATAAATAACGAACCGATATATTTTCAAATAAAGCATTTGTGCTTATTGAAAAATGAGATAAGGATTATTTTTTAAAGCTTATTTATTTATAAATTATTAACCCATTATAACTTTTAATTAAATATACAAATGAATTTTATTAATTAATTTTAAGTTTCTATATAATTTCTCTACAAAGTATACGATATAGGTTTATAATGATTTTTGAAGATTTTTTGTTGCATCTTACTGATTAATATTATCTAATTTATTAAACATTAATACAGCTTTTTTATTAATAAATTACTCCAAAGAAAATAATTTTGAAATAAAAAAAACCGGCATTAACCGGTTTAAGAAAAAAAAAATTAAAAGGAATTTAAATCTTGTTTTTGTTTTTTAATAGTGTGAGGTACATATTTTTTGTAGCCGAAACTTCATTCTTCTTAGAAAATTTTTCCGAAACAAATGTAAATCCTGCTTCACCCATTTGCCCACGCAATTGATCATCATTAATTACTTTTTTTAATTTTTCAGTAAACCCCGATTCGTCATCAGTTGCTGTTATGTAGCCACTAATATTATTCAACATAGTATCTTTTACACCACCTGCATTAGTTGATACTACAGGCTTCTTAAAAAACTGTGCTTCTATAACAGACAATGGCGTACCCTCATTAAGAGAAGTAAGCGCTATAACGTCAAGGGCATTCATTATACCATACATATCAGTTACCCAGGAAGTAAATACTACTCTACAAGTATTTGTTACTCCGGTGCTATTGAATTCAATATTATTCTTCAGCAAATCTTCTTCTACCTGATTGCGTAAATCACCATCTCCAATAATTAGAAATGCAGTTTTGTCACCTTCTTTAGAATCCAGTATATTTTTAATAACTCTAACAAAAAAGGCGTGATTTTTTACTGCAACAATCCGCCCTACAATACCAACAGCAACGTCAGTAGGTTGTAAGTCATATTTATCTCTATACGCTTGTCTTAGTATAGCTGCATCATTTTCCTGATCAAATGCAAAACCAAGTGGAATAACTATAATTTTAGCAGGTGGCAATATTTTATACACCCCCGAAAGTTCAGCTTTTTGTGCTTCGCTAAGGGCTATTGCCGCAGTAGTTATTTTGCCAACCAATCGTTCTATACCGGCAATAAAAAGTGAGATATTTTTAGAGAAATAAGAATGAAAGAAGTGTCCGTGAAATGTATGTATGATTACCGGTACACCATATATCCACGAGGCGAGTCTACCGGTAAATCCTGACTTAGCACCATGTGTATGAACAATATCTGCCTTGTAATTTTTGATAGCTTTATATACTTGCAAAAAAGCCAAAACATCATTAAACGGATTGATGCTTCTACGCAGGTTTTTTATTTTTTGTAATTGCAGTCCGGGATATTTTTCAAGTAAAAAATCAGGCTCTATTTCGTCTTTTTCCTTTTCTCCATACAAAATTAGTATGTCAAAATAACTTTGTAAATGCCATGCCAAAGGAATAGTATCAACTGCTTGCCCGCCTATTACAAACCTGTTAAGAATTATGAGCAGTCGGGGTTTATTACCTGTATTTGTATAAGATTTCAAAAGTAAAAAATCACTTAATAAAACAATAAGGATGCTGTTCCATTGCTAAGAAGTTTTTAAAATTTAGAAGTTTTTTTATAGAATTCCTGGTGTAAAATTTTAATCTATAGAACTATATAAACCTCAGAGGAAATAGAAAATGACACTAACAGTGCAAGTAGGTGAGTTTATTTGAATAAATTTTTTATCAACTTAAGTAATGTGGAAGCTTTACAAAAAAAATAAGAAGAAGTAAATTGCTAAAAAGCAAATGATTAAGAAGGATTTGCCTGCAAAACCGGTTTTAAAGCAGGTTGTAATGTTTCTTTTTGGTCTTCAATAATGCTCTTTATTGTTATCTCTAATCCCTTTTCTAAAGAAAATGGAGGCTTAAAGCCTGTTGCCTGTATTGTTGATGAATCAAACTGTGTAGTGGCACAAAATTTCTTTACACGCACAGCACTTATCGGATTCTTCTTTTTCAACAACCCAAGTACTACATCCAACATTTTGGCTGTACTGTATCCAAACACGTAAGGGATCTTTATTGGTAAAATACGCTTTCCAATTGCTATTTCTGCTTGTGTTACCAATTGTCTGGTGCTTAAATCTGGCTTGTCTATGTAATTAAAAAGATGAAACTTTTTATAATTGGCATTAAGACAATGATTAATAAAACCTGCAACATTTTCTACGTAAGCCATAGACTTGCGGTTGTTACCTTTGCCTACCATCATAAACCTGCCTGAAGATATTTGTTTGAGGAGGTTATAAACATTACCACGGTTGCCCGGTCCAAAGACCACAGTTGGCCTTACTATAATGAGTGATTTGCCATTTTGATCATTTTCTAACCAACGCTTTAAAATTCTCTCGGCTTCTAACTTGCTTTTGCCGTAATGATTAAAGGGGGCAGTGGGAGAAAATTCGTCAGGTTTGTTTTTGTTGAGCCCATAAACTGACACTGAACTGGTGAAAAGGATATTGTCTATGTGCTTTTCGGTCATTATTTTTAGCACATTATGGGCACCTTCAACATTTACATCGTAGTACAGAGAGGTAGGGGTTACGTCGTCTCTATGTTCGGCAGCAAGTAATACAATAAAATCAGTATCGGCAGGAATAATGCTACTAAGTTTTTCATAGTCCCGTATATCACACTGTTCGTGTTTTACATCAGGATGACGTGAACATTTATTCTTATCAATGTTTAAAACATTGTGTTCATGTTTTAGTATTTTCATTAAATACCCGCCTATAAACCCCGATCCTCCGATGATGCAAATATTCATTTTCCTGTGCCGGTTAGTTATAAATGTTAAGCAATATAGTAAAAGACCTGTAAGTGAAACAAAAAAAATGAAATATTATTAAAAACTGTAGAAACTTAGATTTTCTTGATAAAAAAGCTTATTAAACTCTTTCAAATTGAAGCAAAATTTTTTCATTGATTCGGGAACGTTCCCGATCAAATATCCAACCCCACTTATTGAAGTATTTTACCAGATTAGTAAGGTGTATTAAGAATAATCTAATATTTTTATAGGAAGCTTTTGCATGTGCATGTATGACTTCTGCAGCGGGAAAAAACACGCATTTGCTTACTGCATATATTCTACGGGTAAGGTCAATGTCTTCGGGGTACATAAAAAAACGTTCGTCAAATAGGCCTGTTTTTTGCAACACTGCTGTTCGTAAAAACATGAAACAACCATGCACGTAAGGAACTTCAAACTGATGATTGTAGCCAGATTTGCGCAGTTCATACCTTTCCATTCTTTTAGCGGTTAGTGAAGCCGGTAAAAACCTTCTGAAAATTAAATCGAGTGGTGTAGGTAAAAGTTTACAGACATATTGAATTTCGCCATTGGGATATATAACTTTTGGCATTACTAAGCCAATTTCTTGATTTTCTTCAGCAAAGGCAAACAACTTTTCCAAAGTGCCCTGCTCAAATGAAATGTCAGGATTAAGCACCAAATGATACTTTGAAGTTTTTAAAATCTGACGCAAAGCCACATTGTGCCCTGCCCCATAACCCAGATTTTTGTTGTTGAAAATGTAGGTTACTTTTTCTTGTTGTATAAAATCCTTCAACTCATATTTCAACGTATCAGTTGGCGAGTTGTCAATTAAATACAAATGGACGGCTAAAGTAGTATTCAGGAAATCATTGATAGCCTTTCTAACTTCCGGACCTGATTTGTATAAAACAATAGAAGCTGTTATTACAGGCAATGGGTGTGTAGGTTTTATGAAAGAAGTAGTTAACTTATTATTTTCTATTTATCCCTTTGTTGCCACAATAACATGGTCGGCGGTGAGGCTTGTTTTAGCAACAACGGTCAGTTTAAAAAATGCACAAATTTGCTCCAACAATTGCAAGTCGTACACATGGTGGTGCAGGCAACGGTTTTGATAATTATCGTAAGAACGCTTTTTGAAATTTTCAAAATCACCGGCCAAGGGATCTAATTTTAAATCATGCTGTTGCAATATTTCTTCTACATGGGTCAGGTCGTCTTCGCCAATGTTGTTATTATAGTCTGTTAGTAAATGCTCAAATGTTGTAACAGGTCTATTATGATCAAAATTGGATTGTTTGCGGGGTAATACCAACACAATTGTTCCTTGTGATTTCAAAAGCCCCAACCAATTTTTGACTGCTTTAAGCGGATTGGCAATATGTTCCAGGTTGTTGCAAGACAACACAAAATCATAGTTGCTTTTAGGTATTACAGCAACCTCGGCACCTTCGCAAATGTATTGGTGCCCATATTTACCCGGACTATATTGGTAAGTTTCGCCTTCATTAATATGGCCTTCCCATGTGGTTTGGCTACTAAAATTGCAGCCATCTACTTTTTTAGAAAACTCATATACAGGCATAAAACCTCCATCGGTAAAAAAACGACTCGGGCCTCCAATTTCTATCCCGTATTTGTCTTTGAACAAATGAGTTAACTTATCAAAACCATTAAGTTTAGAATGAAATAATTTGTCAATTACCATTCCAGCTACTACAGATAGTTTCCTGGTTTTGAGATATAATAAGGGATTCATTACTTTTATTGTTCTTTGAGGTTCAATTAATACTATTGATGAAGAAATTTTTCCGTGTTTTTTATTCGCAAATATTCAATTCCTTTTTTCCTGTATTGATTATTGCTATTTTATTAAAACTGGCAGACAGTAGCAAAACTGCATCTATATTTTTATTGCTGAACTTTGCAAATATCTATCTGCTGTTTTCTGATTATTCGTCCAATACTATCTTGCTTAAAGATGCTTTGCAATCCGGCGGCATAACAAAAGAAAACGTCTCGGACGATATTATCAAAGACATTGAATCTTACATCGGTGTAAAAATAATTATACTGGGCTTGGGCTTTTTTATCTGGCTTGCTTTATGCCTTTTTGTACCACAGCTCTCCCAAAATCTGCTTTCAAACATACTTGCCTACAGCTTTATTATTGGGTACAACATGAATTTCTATTGGCTGTATATGAGTAGCAGCAAGGAATATTTCTTTATTATTTCCAATTTTCTTGGGCGACTGTTTTTTCTTTTGCTACTATTGCTTTACATATTTTTCAAAGTAGATTTTTTCTCACTCATGCCGTTGGCGGGACTTGGAACCACTTTAATCAGCCTGCTTATTTTTAAACGCTTTTGCGCCGTTTACAGGATTAATTTCCGCCTGTCAAAAGCTACTTTGCAACAGGCAGTTTTAGTCATAAAAAGAGATTGGCCGCTTGTTGCTAATTCATTTCTCATGATGACCCCTACTACCTGTCTTAGTCTTTTTATAGGATTTATAAAAAACAGCAGCCATGTACTGGTGTATGCTTTTGCCGAAAAAATTTTTATGGCTATTCGTGCATTAATATCAGTGTTCATAAATGCTGTTTATCCTGTTATCTGTCAGGAAGGTTCTGTAAAAACTCAAAGATCAAACAGAATCTTGTTATTTTTTTATGCGGCTGTAATAGTCGGTTGCACTGCTACCTATTACTTTTCTCCCTACATTTTCAATTATTTAAGGCAACCGGCGGCATTTACTAATTTGTTTACCAAATGCCTTCTCTATTTTCTTTTAACAATTTTAGTGATCACTTTTAATGTTAGACCTTTTTTACAATTATTGGTATCCAACCATTTTAACTATGCGAAAAATTTTTTTTTGCTACTTATTGGTTCGGTTGCTATAGTATTGGTTTTTACAATAAATGTATTTACCAATAACAGTGTAGCATCTATTGCTCAATCAGTTTTAATTGCAGAAGCAATAATTGGATTAGCCCTTGTTGCGCTCAACTATTTTACAAGGGCCAAAATTTCCCGCTAACCCATCGTACCAACCGCGAAAAATGTATTTGAGGTAAGTTGTCTTTTTATCTACAGCCGCTACAAAAACAACTACTCTTGATATGGAATAGAAAAATTCCCTGACCTTGTAACGCCAATCTATGTAGCCGGTCTTCAGCATAAAAATAGAATTACGAGCCAAATAATACCTGCGCAAAGGGCTGTGCATCGAGATTTCCCTTCCAAATATTTTCAACCTTGAATCTCCTACCTGATGAAACATTTTTGCGGCAGGGCAGGCATACAAATCAAATCCAAATTTTTTTGCCCTAAAGCCCCATTCTATGTCAATGTAGTCAATGAAATAGGATTCGTTCATTCCACCTACTGTCTCAAATGTTGCCCGGGGAATCAATGAACCCGAGGCAATGATAAATGTGGCGGGGATAGGATCATTGTTGCCTTCTGTTGGGTAAAACTTTTTAAGCGAAAACCCTGCAAAGACAGAAATCGGATAATGGTTTTGTGTTCGTGGATCTATGTAAACAGGGCCCAAAGCACCTACTTTTACACCTGCTGCCGTCAACCTTTCATACTCACTAGAAAGCACGGTTATCATATCAGGCTCGGGGTGGCTGTCGTGGTCAAACAATACTACACCCTGTATTGCAGGGTCGGCAAAAACCATTTCAATTCCCCGGTTTTGTGCGTAGCCAATTCCTTTGTTTTCGCCTAACAAGATCACCCGGGCATTCGGAAACCTGCCGGCAAAACCTTTTATTTCTTCTATATTTTTACTGCCATTGTCCACTAACACTACCATCTTAACGGTAGTCATAATGTTGGTGACTAATATTTCCAAATCACTCAACTGCGGGTTGTAAGTGACGATGACTGCGCCTGTTTGCATTATATTATTTCCTCAAAAAATTGTGTGATAGATAGTTGATTAAATTATGGATATGCAATGGCGAAACCAGTTTTAGCTAATCCTTATTTCTCCTAAAGAAGGATGTCGTGAAGTATGAATTACAGCAACAACAAATACTGTTGCAGCGGATTCTTCAATAAAAAAATGAACAGCGAATGGGAAAATTGACAAATTAGCCAATCGGATGTTTCTGTACCTGATTGCAAATGAAGTGGGATTGGCTGCAATCGATAACAATACAGTTTTTAAATCAGCGTTTAATCTCCGCTCCAATCCTTTCTGTTGTTGATTGTACCATTTACCAGCTTCTTTTACATCCTGCCTTGCAAGTAAGTCAACAGAAATTTTATACTTCCTCATTCGCCCCGGTCAAGTTCTTTGATAAAATCCTCTATAGGAATATAATTCGCAGAATTATTAATCCGGGACAATCGGTTATCAATTATTTCTTTTTGCCACTGTGGCAGTTCGTCTGTATTTTCAGTAATTTCCTTTGTCACCTTTATCAGTTTCAGGTCTTCCATACCTTCAAGCAGTTTCATCGCTTTGCTGTTCAATATTTCAATACGGATGGCTCCCATAATTTTTCAAGATTTTCTTTCAAAATTGAGTTATTTCAATATGTATCTATTGATATGGATTACCAAGACCAATAGAGTCATTTATACAAAATTACTTAAACATCTAAAGTCAGAAGCATAATATTTTCGCCGCTGTTGGTGTTTTCACCAGCAGCATTCTATGTTATGTATGGTTTGCAGGTGAAGAACATCTGCAAAGGCGGAGAATTCCTTTAAGTGTTCGTCAACTTTTGATATTACCTTTTCGTTACCTCGAAAAAATTCAGAAAGTATATCCGTGTCAAGCATGGATGATTTCATAATTCAATTTTACGGTCAAACATTCCCTCCCTCGCTTTTTTTGTTTGCTTAAGAAAGTCGCTATAATCCTTTTCACTGAAATCACTAAAAGCACCCCCATAAGAAAGAATTTTTTTTCGCAATGTGTCATTCTTGCTTATTTTGGGAGTAAGTGAATGTACAAATTGATAAAGTTCTTCCAGCCGATTAACAGGAACGTCTTTGATATCTTTTAGTATAGTATTTAATGTCAACATATTATTTCAAAGTTAAAACAATACAGTAAATTTATAGAGAACCATTTTCCCAACGCCAGGGAAGTTTATGCCGCTGTTGGTGTTTTCACCAACAGCATTCTATGTTGTGTATGGTTTGCAGGTGAAGAACACCTGCAAAGGCGGAAAAATTATAATATTGTATTATTTAGTCATTGACTTTGGAAGCCCTATGGTTCTTAGCATTTCGTTTGCTTTATCCACTTTATCTTGAAAAATTGGCATCGTTTTATATTTTTCTAATGAATTGTCAATGCGAACAATTGGAGTTTTTTTTTCGTTTAATTCTTTTATTGTTTTCATAATGCTGTGATATTTTATCAAAATTAAATTATTTTCTTTTTACAAGAAAAGCGGTGTAATCAATCCCTTTGGTAAA
The DNA here is from genome assembly GCA_043736115.1 of Segetibacter sp. Taxonomy (GTDB): domain Bacteria; phylum Bacteroidota; class Bacteroidia; order Chitinophagales; family Chitinophagaceae; genus Segetibacter. Next base: position 26,106 of record JAYTDC010000031.1, read on the forward strand.
ATCTTCCCATTCACCATTTTGCAATCCAAATACCAAAAAGTCATGTTTTACTTCGTCTAAATATTTGGTAATCCCCATCCTATAAAGCCTTGTCCGAGATTTACTACTACCTGTGGCATAAACCCAAGCTTCATTTTCCTCTGCCGTAAATGAATAAACTGCTGAAACTACCGTTGCTAAAACTTGTTCGCTGTCACCATTATTTGAAACTATATTATCATCAATGTCCCCTGTTTCTAAGTTCTTATCACCAAACGCAAGGTTATAAAACCCCTTTAATGTGGTTTCACTGAATTTAATAAGTTTTGGGATTTTCCCTTTCGGCCCATCGCTAGTAAATTCAAAAACCATCAAAGACTTTTCGGCCTTGAGTTCATAACGTGGCAACTTCATTTTTTCATAAATATTTATTCTGTAATTAACAATATTTCCAAATCACTCTACTGGGGGTTCACGCCGCTGTTGGTGTTTTCAGGCTGACCAAGAATTACCTCTTGATTCCAAGACATTCGGGTAGGTGACGGAGACCTGCGGCAGTTTAAGCAATTCTCAAAGCCTTCTTTTAGTTCTCGGTCAGCTTGTTTTCACCAGCAGCATTCTATGTTATGTATGGTTTGCAGGTGAAGAACACCTGCAAAGGCGGAATTTTTATGTCGCTGTTGGTGAAAATAAGAACAGCTTTTTCGCCGTTCTTATTTTTATAATGAACTTAATACTGCAAAAGTTATTCTAGGTAAACTTTAAAATAATTTATTCCTGCCAGTTGCTCTTCGCAGGTGAAGAACACCTGCAAATGTGAAAACTTCAACAAGCAACTGGAACACTTAAGCCAGTTGGAGATAACATCTATAATAGCGAAAAAACCTAATTAAATTGATATGCTTATTAAAAGTGCAATAAATTTTAAAAATCATTAAAAACGGCTGCGTAATAACTGATAGAAATAGCCTGATTACTTATAAACTGCCTAATAAATCTAATTTGATTATTAAAAATTCCTGCGGTTATTAAATCAAAATTCGTACCATTAGTTGCGGTTACACTTATAGCTTGCCCAGGTAAAACAGTAAGACCATGATCGACAGTGAAAACATTAGAATTAGCTTCTATTACTCCAATACCTGCTTTCACAGTAAACTTGTTTCTGCAATTTGTTAACCTAACATCAATCTTTGGATTTCCTTTAAATATGTTACCATTGATATAACATGCATCTATTAAAACGCTTGACAGATTATAATCATCTTTTGAGGCTACAATAGCATTCCATGTATCTGGCGGGGCGGAGCATTTTGTTTGAAAGTCATTAATATAATAGAGGTTGCACGCCTGAATTAAAACATCATTAGCGTTGTGAATATAAATCTGCCCAACCGCATGTTGCTTACATACATCAGCATCCGGTGTAAGGTCAACATAAGGATAAAACGACGAATTGCTTATGACAATATGTAGCGCGGGATAAGGCGGTTCTGGGCGTGGGTTGGGAATTTTGTCTCCAACTATTTCTATACCATATCGTTTACAATCATTAAAATTACAGTTGTTAATAAACAAATCTGAATTAAGGCCATTTAACAATACAACAGAAGTATCGTCAGGAGCTTTTGGACATGCAAACCAACAACCCATTAACTTTGAAAAACTGGAGTTTGTCATTTGCAATGCGTTAAAATGACATTGGTCAACCATACAATCAATGATATATGTGTAGGGGCACTTATCAATATTAATGGCGGGCATTTTTTTATCCCCATTACCACAAAAATAAAAAGCACAATTATGTATTGTTACTCCTTCTGTATCCTTATCTGGACCGGGTTGAGAATACAACTTAATAGCAGTATCACAATTATAAAACTCACAAAATTCATTGATACGACTATTTTTAAATTCACCATCTGACTCTATTCCTATTGAACATTCCTGAAAATGACAACCCTTAATATTATGGTCATCGTTTGTAAATATTACACTATTGTATATACCGATGAAGCTACGATCTAAGCCAGGGAAGTCCCCAAAATAACAGTCGGATATTGTACAAGTTCCAGCCTCAATTAGAATTCCTTTGGAGTCTTTTGTACCTCGATTCTCAAAGTCTAAACTTTCAATTTTAACAAACTGAGACCGTACTGTAAAAATAGTAGATTCAGGAACGACAGACCATATTTTAGATCTTACTTTATTATCACCAAATATTGTTAGTGCAAAGCTTGGGTTTGGGGTTATACCATTATTTCTGATTATAATTCCGGTTTTATTTATTACATACCCCCTTCCATATTCGGAAGATGGAACATATATAGAAGCAGCTAAGGTGTCAACTGCAGCCTGAAATGACATTGTATCGTCCTGAACACCATCTCCTTTTGCACCAAACCATCGAACATTTATTGGGCCATCATACATCATCACCCAAAAACCATTTGGATTTTTATATATTGTACCTCCCATTACTTCTGTTGGATTAACAGGATTAAAAATTTGGTTGGCGGTAGCAACTTGTTGCCAGCTAAATAAATTACCAGCTGTAGTTTGTAAATCATTTACAGCTACTATATCCCCCACTTGACCTGGAGTTGTAAGTAAATCTTGAATTGAGTTTAAAATAATCACTGGATTAGCCATAACATTAAATTTATTTTGTTAAAGTTAAGAATACTTTTTGCGAAAATCCTTTCAGAATTAATTTTAAGTTACTTTTTTGGAAACTACAATATGCTGAACAGTCAAAAACTCTTCGAACAATGTAAATGTAATCAGGTTTAAAAATTTTGATTTACTCCAATTAGGAGAATTTAAAAAGTTGGGGCGATATGTAATAGGAGAAAGGTTGTTGTCTTGAAATAAGTTTATTGCATTTTTTTTACAGAAAAATCTCATATGCGTTTTATCAAGCAATCCTCCTTTCGGATCATACTGAAAATCCCCTTTTACAACAATCTTATAGAGTGCAGAAACATGACGAATGTTTGGAAGACTGACAATAAAGATTCCACCTTGTTTGAGCAATATTTGTAATTTCTGAACAGCAGCCCATGGATCTACAAGATGCTCTAACACATCACCACAAATGATAACATCGAAATAGTTTTTTGGAAGCGATGAAAAATCATCTTTCTCAATGTCAGAGATTAAAAACTTGTCTATTAAAGGATTGCTTTGATTGGTTTCTGGCATATCACAGAAGTCCATCCCGACTACTTCAGAGGCAAGCTTATTTGCTTTTATAGCAACTAAGGTATCACCCTTTGCAGCCCCCACTTCTAACACTTTTTGAGAAGGGTTTTTAGGCAGGAGGTTAATTAAATCTTCCCGAACTGTAGAGTAGTAATAAATATCCTTGTTTTGATAAAGATGTTTCAAAATTTATATTGTTATGAATTTTCAGTTTTAAAAAAAGGGTTTTGAAGCAGACTTTGTTTGTCATCTACGTTTGATACCAAATCTGATTTTACCTCCTTTTTGTAAATTTTTACTACGGTAAGAAGTAAAGTAACTATTGTAAAATATGCCCAGTTTGACATCCAAAGAAAATAGTGTTCATCAAAAATTTGCATGATTAGCGGGTAAATCATCAGCGAAGTAAGTATGATATAGGGTAGTCTTCCACTACGTGCTTTGAAATAGATGAAATTGGTCACAATACCCAACAACAAGGGAAAGACAAAAACACCAACGATCCCAAAATCAATAAAATACGGCTTCATGTAAGAGTATGTGTTGGCACCTAAAGGCGTAGCAGTAAACTCCGCCAACACCGGTGGAATTGCAAAAGAAAAACCTATTTTATTCAGCCACAAATGTGGAATACGCAAAGTGTAGTAACCTATTATTGGTGAGGATGCAGCTTTGTTGCCAATCACCAAAGCCGGTACGGACGTAATTGTGTAAACAAGCAAGATGTAATAGAGGAATTCGGAATCAGCACCATTAAACCGCATTAAGGTGATTAACACAAACAAGCCTGTGATAAATATGGATCCATAGAGAACATATAAAGGGCTTACTTTCTTTTCCCAAACCAACCCATAAATTAAGGGAGCTACGAAAAATAAAAAACCCCCTTTAGAATTTAATACCAAAGTGAAAACAAAAAAAACAAAAAGCAGCAACCAATATTTTAGCTCATTCTTTGGCTTGCTTACAAAATATACAAGGAAATAAACACACACTAAAAACTGTATGATTCCGTATAATCCGTATTTCTGACCTTGATCTTCAATAAGATTTTCCCTTATAGCCGCAATATCACTAAGACCACTTATGGATAGACTTGCTCCTTCACGCAGCAAGCCAAACAAACAAGCCCCTATTATCGCAAAAACATAGGGATAAAGCAAGTTCACATTATTGTAAGCCTGCTCTAAATCAGCTATAGGCGCAGGCTGACTCGTTTTTATATAGCTAGATCGAGTAAAGAGTAAACACACAAAGCCTCCAATTGAGAATCCTATTGACTGCAACACGATTAGAGTAGCCACATCCCGCATATACACATCGTATTCATCAATATTGCTTTGCAGAAACCAATAATACACCAACCACAACACCGATTGCAGAAAAATAGGATTGAGATAAGATTTGTATAAAACCTTATTGAGAATAACCAAGGCTATTAATATGGCGAGTACCATTATCCTTTCATCTTTTTAAACACCGAAGTTTCTACTGCTTTATTGATGATGTTAAAGGGCATGTCGTTGTTGTTACCTTTGTTACTATTTAGACCTTTCCTGAAAACTTTTAATTAAATCTTTAAGCTCTTTATCAGTTAGGTTAGCAACATCAGATTTGTCATAAATTGAAAGTAGGTTTACCGTTATTTCTTCAGAAGAAGTTTGTTCGGCAAAACCTATTAAGATTGAATCGACTAAGGAAATAACCCGTGCCCCACCACTCTTACCCTTATTTTTACTGGTAATTTTAAGCCTGATTTTATAAATATCTTTACCAAGAGAAGTTCCAAGCCTTGGGTTTTCGATTAACTCCTTTTGTAATTTTAAGAGGTCTGCAGTTAGAGATTTATATTTTTTCAACAAAGGCTTAACCTCTGATTTAAAGTTGGCAGTAATTCTAACTATTACTTTCACGCAGGAAATCTGTTAATGTCTGTAATTTATTTCCTGATTTTTTAGACAACTTAACTTCATTGTAAGCTGATTTAATCCCCAAAAGAACCTGAAGTTTATTTTGGAGCTTAATATAATCAGCATTCATTTTTGTCCAGGTAGTTATTGGCACTAATACTGAAGTTTTCTGCCCATTTTCATCTACCAAATATTTAACAGTGTGAGCCATATAGATGAGTTTTCTCAAAATTAAATAATTTCATGGAAAATGATGTATCGGAAGGTGATTCTGACAACTCTTATATTGTATTTAAGGTTATGATTATCTATCTCAAAAGCGGAGCCATCCTTCTGATCATTGGATTAACTATTTCTTCTTTTTAAACACCAATGTTTTACCACATTATTGATAATGTTGTTCAATTGCTTGCTCACCTTTTCATAACTGTGTACATCGTCATATACTTTTCGTGACTGTACTGATAATTGGTGCAGTTTATTATTGGTATAGTAATCAATTATGTGATTTTCCAGTGCTGTATAATCTTCTACTGCAAGCAGGTTTCCATTTATGTTTTGCATGACCACTGGAGAAAATGCTTTTTTATTTTGGTCTAATTTTTACGATTTTATTATTCTGCAGAATAACAATTTCGGTATTGTTTTGTTTTTTCGATTCAATAAGACTTATATAAGCTTTCTCCAGTCCAAAAATTATTTTATCAAAAAGTTCTCTTTGTTTCTCAATCGTTATCATAATAATGCTTTAGCTGGTTATATTTAGAAAGATCAATTATATCAACTTGGCCATCTACAGTTTTTTTTGCAATCAAATGGTGTTTGCCTAAAGAATTATCAAAAATCAAAGCACCATCAGCTAAAGGCAAATAAATATTAAACAGGTTTTTTATTCCCCTAAAGTATCTCCTTTCAATTATATCATTTGCAATATTGTGTCCACCCTCTGCAACCCTCATTTTTACCCGTTCTTTAGCCAATTCCACATTTTGGAGCCAAAAGAAAAGAAGGATAGCAGAGTAGTTGCTAGATTTTGCTTGTTCTATTATTTGCTTATAACCCCTTGATGATAATGTGGTTTCAAAAGCAAAACTCTCACTTCTGCCTAATAATTCGTTAATCCTGTTCAGCATAATTCTCCCGGCTTCAAAAGCTACCTTTTCGGGCCGAAATGGCGAAAGCCCTTTTGCAATTTCATCAGCATTTACAAATTCCTTACAATTAATTATTTCAGGCAAAATTGTGAATGAGGCAGTAGTCTTTCCTGCCCCATTGCACCCTGCAATGATATAGAGATTTTTTTCGGTCATAAAATTAACCCTGGTAATGTTTACATCTTTCCTAGTGAGGTAAGCCTCACTTTTTAAAGACTGATGTTTCTACCGCTTTATTGATGATGTTGTTCAATTGCTTGCTCACTTTTTCATAGCTGTGTACATCGTCATACACTTTTCGTGACTGTACTGATAATTGTTGGAGCTTATTGTTGGTATAGTAGTCAATGATGTGAGTTGCAAGTGCTGTATAATCTTCAACTGCCAGAAGGTTCCCATTTACATTGTCTATTACTACTTCATTATTGCCGCCTACATTCGTGGCTATTACAGGTTTTGCCTTTTGTATTGCCTCTAACAGTGAGAGCGGTAGGCCTTCGTAATAAGTAGGTAAAATAATGATGTCGGCATTGTCGTAAAAAGCATCTACATTATCAGTTTCGCCAGCAAGATTAATATGGTTCCCAAGATTTCTTTCTTGAATAAACGCTTCAATAACATTGCGTTTGGGGCCATTGCCAACAAAAGTTAAAGTTAAACCCGGCACCTTATTTTCTTTTACTATTATTTCCAAAGCCTTTAGTGCAGAAATATGGTCTTTCTGCCCACGAAAACCAGCCACCATCAATACATTTTTATGAACCCGAAATGGCACTGCAGGTGTATAGACTTTGTCTATGTGCATATTTCCACCAACATAAATGCGGTTGGTATTTTTAAAACCTAAAGTCTTAATTCCATATTTAGCTGTGTAATGGGAAACGCAATAGTAGCTGTCGCTAAATGGCTTTAGCAAATACTCTATGACCAACCCGGCTAATCTTTGATGCCAACTGGTACCAATTTCAAAAGGCCATCCCTGTACAGTAAATATGTTTGGTATTTTTTTGCGATAGCACGCTACCCTTGTTACAATACCGGCAATGGTAGAATGAGAAATGACCAAATCAGGTTTGTACATTTCTATCATCGCCACAATTTCATTCACCGCTTTATTACCTGTTATGGGGTTATAAGAATTTTTCAGAAAGGAGGCCTGTTTTACCGTTACACCCATAGATTCCAACATGCCTGATGCTGCACCTACTTCACCGGCTATCACCATGCAGCTATGTCCATGTGCCAAATGGTCTTTTACACTTTCAACAGCATGGCGCTGTGCCCCATACATTTCGTTGAGTTTGGTAATTATATGGAGAATTCTCATTAATGTATTTGTTTTGTTGTTGTCCCCTTTAATGTCCTACAGTAAGTATGTTTTTTGAACCACAGAGGGCACAAAGAAAAAATCACACTAAGCACACGGAGAATATTAACTAATCTAAATTAAATGCTTTAGATTCTTTAATGTTGTATTTAGGCATCCCATTTTGTGTTAGACGCAAATTCCTGCTTAATCCAGCGTTTTAAAAGAAGAAAACCTGTAGTAAGAACCCCACCCAAAAAAGCAAAAATGATTCCTGTAAATAACCTTCCGGGCTTTTCCTTTTTTAGCGGCAGCATTGGCCTGTCTATTATTTGAATAAGGGGTGTTTCTTTTTGCACTGTTAATTGCGCCAATCCAAGTTGTTTCAATAGTTCTGTATATAATGCAGTATTGGCCTGTGCGTTTACCTGTATTTTTTGACTTCCTGTTCTTAATACCTGCCTAAGTGGGTTTACATTTAAGTCGTTGGAAGATGCATAGCTTTCAATATTTCCATACAACAATCCTTTTACAGAATCAGTAAGACGTGTTACCAATTGAAGATTCTTACGTGCTTTCTGACTTTTGTATTCTATGAAATAGTTTGATGCAATTTTTACAAGTTGCTCCACAAAATCTTTTGCATATACCTCATTGACATCTTTCATTCCAACAACTATATAATTGAGCTTCTTATCTTTTTTATCAATAAACAACTGGGTTTCCAAAATGCCTTTACACACCGCTTTCATTACACTATCCCTTGTACGGTCAGGTACAGAAGGGTTTTTAGTAAATCGCACTTTGTTTAGTAATGTGTCTTTGTTCCAGGTCTTATTTAGTTTATGATTGTCAAGGTAGGCGTCAATCATTAGTTTGTTATTACCAAAACCGGGGGCTTCGCTCAACAATGTCTGCTCTAAGATAGTTTGGCTTTTGAGCAGTTCCATAAGGTTATCGCCCTGAAATGCACCACCACCCGATCCGCCTAAATCAAAACCAAACTGAGCTGCCAATCCCGCATATCCACCCAGTGCATTGTCACTTCCGTTTTCTGATGAGAAAATTAATTCAGCAGTGTATTTGGGTGGTTTTAGCCAGGCATATAATATGCCGCATACTCCGGCCAGAAACCCAACAAGGATTATGATGAACCATTTTGAAAACAAATATTGAATTGCTTTTCTGGCACTTATAATCAGATCTACTATAAATATATTATTCGACATACTTTACTTTCCAGCATTAAGCAACAAACTTAATAATACACCTGCAAACGAAGTGATTGCAGTTGCTATACCTATAACCTCTCCGGTGGACAATCTTCTTCTTTCCACTTCATTTTTCTTAGGTACAATAATCTCTGATCCAGCGGTAACATTTGGAAATGTCCTGAAAAATAAAAATTGTTTAGTACGGGCTGCATTACCATTTGGATACAATACATAAATTTTTCCTCTCCTTGCATTGTTGGCAGTGCCACCTGCCCGGCCCAGGTAATCTTTTAAATTGAGGGTTTCGTCATACACCACCCGTGTTGGGAAAAGCACTTGTCCACTTATACGAACATCCATTTTTTCTTTTGGAATAGTTATTACATCACCTTCCTCTAAGATTAAATCATTTTTGCCACCCGGGTTTTGCAAAATTGTTCCAAGATCTATTGCAATCTGATCTACTGTTCTTTCTACTTCAAGCCTGACACCATTTGTAGTGTCTTTGAGTGTTTCTTGTATTTTATTTACCTTTTGGGTATTCAGTTCGTTAAGAATAGTCTTACTGCTATTTCTTCTGGTAAGATAACCACCCTGATTGTAAGCCTGTGGGGTAAGGCCGCCTGCACGTTTTATAATATCACTTACCCTTTCATTTTTTGTTTTTAATACATAAGGACCGGGAAAAGCTACTTCACCTGTAACCAATACATTTACCTGGGCCTGATACCCCGGATTTTTACGAACTACAATAGCATCATAAGATCCTAATGGCATATCTGCTATTGGAGACTCAAGCCCTTTAATACCTGTAATATCAAACACCTGAGATACTTGTGTATCTTTTACATTAAACGAATCGCTTTTTATTCTCCTTGCCAGTTCAATCCTTTGGGGCAATGCGGCATCTGTGAAACCACCTGCAAGCAGAATAAGGTCTTTTAATGTCATGCCCGATACATAAGGGTAAGATCCTGAAAACCTGATTTCACCATAAATGGTAACGGTAGTATTTTCTTTTACGTCATTTACTGAGGAGACAGAAACCTTATCGTTAGACTGTAATGGCAGATTGCCTGTACCATCCATAACATCTACCGGACTAAAAGAAACATATTCAGGGGTTAGATCGGGCTTGTTGCGAACAATTAATCCTCGTGGGCTAAATACATCTTCCTTTAAACCCTGCGCTTTGCTAATTAAATCTTTCAAAGTCATACCGGGGGTAAACTGATAATCACCGGGAAGATATACGGCACCTGAAATAGTTACCCGGTTTACATATCTGCCAACCATTCTTTTAACAACAAATGATTCGGTACGAATGGGTTTATAAGTACTAAAGTCTTTGCGGTCTATATCTATAATTTGTTTATCAATATCAGTATTTCTATATGCAGTAATACCGGCAGTGTATGCACTGTCAGAGAAACCACCGGCAAATTCGAATAAGTCTTTAAGTGTTTCATTGGGTTTTATTTCAAACAAACCTGTTCTTTTTACTTGTCCTTCTATTGACACCCTTACATCATAGGATGGTATTCTTATTACATCCTGATCTCTTAAAACAATATTATCTCTTTGGTCTCCCTTTACCAAAAAATCATAAATATCCAGGCGCTCAATTACTTTACCATTTCTGACAATTTGTATATTACGCATACTTCCAATCTCTGTAGGCCCGCCCGAAACGTATAACGCATTAAAAGCTGTAGCCAAAGAAGGAAGCGTATAACTACCTGGTTTCTTTACTTCACCCAGTATGGTTACTTTAATGCTACGGATACGCCCCAGTGTTACACTTAGTTTTGTTAAACCTGTTGAAATATTGCTATACCCTGCAGTGCTTAATTTGCTTTTTATTTTTGCAGTAGCCTGTTCAATAGTTAATCCTGAAACATACATTAAACCAACATAAGGAATATTTATATCACCTTCAGCACCTACTCTTAGGCTATATTTAGCTTCCTGATAACCAAATATGTTTATGTTCAGTTCATCGTCGGGGCCAATTATGTAGTTGACTGGTGTGGCAATTTTAAGGTTGGGTTCAAAAGTGAGTACTCCATTATTAAATATTTCCAAACCAAATATCTTTTTGGGGTTTAGTACCTGAATGGTGTTGTTGGTAGTATCACCAAAATATAAATTATCAGTTATTCTCGAGGATTCATTGATATTATCAGATGGTATATTATTTACCCCTCCCCCATTACCTGAATTGCTATTCAACTCTTTTTCTATCCGCTCTTTTAGTTGCGAAGCCTCACTTTGGTTCATTCCTCTGCGGATTACCAAATCGTAAGCTTGTTGGCTTGTTACCCCATTGGTGCGCATATAGTTTGTAATTTGAGTAACCTGCTCATTTGTTACATCGGATGATTTGATGTTAGATAAATTAGAAGGAAGAGAAGGTAATTGTGCAAATGCTATACATGAAAAAAATAAACAAATCAACAACAGCACTATCTTATTAGACATAAACTTTTGGATGATAATTGTAGGCAAAATAAGCTTTTTTGAGAGTATAAAGTATTGGGTATTAAGAAGTATGTAGTAACTAACAATTAGTATGCAGTATGATTTCGGTAATGATTATTAAAATTTGTACATTAGAAATAACAAAAATTATCATACCAACCCTTGAAATTTTGCTGAAACGAATGACCTTATTTTTTCTATAAAATGCACTTCATCAAACGTTTCTGTATGATGCCTGATGAAATGTGGGTCAAAAACGAGGGTTTCAAAATGATCAATTGCTGCTGACAGGCTTTCCACCGTTTGTGATTCAAAAAAAACTGCTGTGGCATTTTTGGTGTTGCCATTTTTAACAGGTATCATGGTATCTAAAACACCTCCCTTACCATATGCAATTACGGGTCTTCCAGATGCATTGGCCTCTAATGGGGTTATTCCATAATCTTCAAGTTGAGGAAAGATAAATCCTTTGCAATTTGAAAAGCAAGCTGCTAACTGTTCTGCATCCAAACCATGTAGAAATGTAATATTTGCACCAGATTTTTGCTTCAATACTTTTTCCATAGATCCCTTGCCTACAATTACCAATTTTCTATTGGGCATATTATTGAATGCATCTATAACCAAATCAACTTTTTTGTAAGGCTCAAATCTTGAGACCACTAAATAATAATCCTTTACTTTATCAGCTACAAAAAAATTAATACATTTTACAGGCGGGTTAATTACTGTAACAGGTTGAGGAGGGTGATAGGCATCAATAATTCTTGGTACAACCTCTTTTGAATTTGTTAAAAACCAATCAGTTCTTTTGGCAGATTTACTATCTACTTTTCTTAAAATTCCGATTACCCAATTGTATAATTTTCTTTTTATCCCTCCTGCATTTGCAACCTCTTCGTAGGTTTCTGCACGCCAAACCAATCTAAATGGAGTATGACAATAAGTACAAACTAAGGCTCCCGGTTTTACTTTTATGTATTTAGAACAATGTGTAGTGGATTGCAGTATGACATCGTATTCTTTAAGGTTAAGGCTACGCATAGCCCATATGGCAAAAGGGAAAAAAAATCTTTTTAGATTGTTCTCATCTTTAATAAACCACCCAAACCATGAGGATTTAATGATGCATGAACCAAACTCGGGATAGGTTTTTTGGGCATTGTAGCTAAGTGTATAAATAGGGGCTTGTGGAAATGCCTTGTGAAAACTTAATGCAACCTGTTCGGCACCACCTTTTCTTACCAGTTCGTCATGTATGATTGCAATTTTCAAGTTTGTGGTTTGTAAATTAGTACTAAGTATTCTGTACTTAGTATTTAGATAAAGGACAGTAGGTTTCTATCCAGTTCATTTTTGTGTCAATGCTTTGCTGCCAATTATATTTTTTTGATTGTTGCAGGCCTTTTTCTATCAAATTATTTCTAACTTCCACATCATGAAGAATGCGGTGAATTGCTTGTCCGATTTCAATAGTACTTACAGGATTAAAGAACAAAGCTGCCTCTCCATATATTTCGGGCATACAAGATGCATTGCTTGATATAACAGGACAACCGGCTGCCATTGCTTCTAACGGAGGAAAACCAAAACCCTCGTAAAACGATGGAAAGACAAATGCTTTAGCCTGTTGGTATAATGCGGGTAAATCTTCGTGCCTTACCCAACCGGTAAAATGAACTTTATCTTTTAAAACAGGGTCTTGTACCATGGTATTGATTTCGGTATCCCCTGTAATAAATCCTTCACGCCGGCCAACTATTACAAATTTGGTGTCGGATGATTTTACATTCAGTAAATATTCCTTAAAGCCCAATAATGCATTGCGTAGATTCTTATGAGGTTTTACATTTCCTACAAACAATACAAACGGAGAATTAATATTGTAGTGTTCTAAAACTTTCAGCTTTGCTTCTTTGTTAAGTATTGTATTAAACTGCTGAAAGTCTATTCCGTTATAAACAACTTTTATTTTATCAGCTACAGCTCCTGTGTATTTGATTATTTCTTTTTTTGAAGTTTCGGAAACTGTAAAAATAATATCTGATGATATTACAGCTTTTTGATACATCAACTTTGCATAAATTTTTTGTCCTGTACTCAAAGTATTGTAATGTGCTAAATGGAACACATCGTGAATGGTAACCACTTTTAGTTTTTTAGCAACATTCACAATTGGTACATTAAAATGTGGGGACCAAAAAATATCTGCCTCTCTTGTTTTAGCAGGTGTTTGCAACAATTCCTGTAAGGAGTATAATGGTGCATTGTAAGCTATCATTTTTGCGTAAGCAGCAATGTTTTTAAAATAAGACAACTCCTCTTCTTTGTACAAAAGTGTAAGGTTGTACTTTTTTAGCCTTTCACTTTTAAGAATATTTTGAAGGTAAACTCCAATTCCAGAACTATTAATTAGTCTTGCATCTATGGTAAGGTTCATACAAGCAAATAAGTTAAATTACTTATTATCTGCACTTTCTTTTGATCAACTTTAATTATGTATATTGATTCCAAATCAATCTTTTGTGATGTAAGCAAATTTTGACTTCAACTTTAAAAACCAACTTTCAAAGTAGGTGTAACTAATCCAACTGATGAGTATACTTAATAATAATGCAAGGGGTAATTGTAGTAACCAAATTTGCCAGCTATCATTGAGCAAATTGTATTTTTTTAGTATTGTAATAGTAGCCAAAACTGCAATACCATGCAGGCAATATAAGCCATAGGTATATTTCCCCAATCGTGAAATAATATTCCAATTGCCCACTTTAAATAATGACTTTTCAGCAAAATTCTGTTCGAGTATAACCATTATAAAAATGCAGGCCATAATTAATCTCTTAAGAACCTGCATGGTAGTAGTAGCAAAAATTTCTTGCTTAAATACAATTAACGCAACTACCGATAAATACAAAATGAATATAGCATTTTTAGATAAATTTTTTATTTTGTTGAAGAAGTAAAAACTATTCAAAATTAAATACGCCCCCAAACCACCAATTGCCATATCAGAAATAACTCCAAGTGTATGATAATCGATTTTTGTTTTATGAAAATAGAAATTACGAAACAATGTGGATATAAGCATTACAGCAACAAAAATGTACCTATAATTTTTAGAGGGAATAAGAAAAAAGAGTATCGGCCAAATAAGATAAAATTGTTCTTCTATTGCCACGCTCCACATAATAGTTATGACAGAAGCGTCAGCATCACCATTATATATTCGGTCAAAGTTATTTAGAAAGGTAAGGCACAATAGTGGATTAGAAGTCTCATTCGGCACTTGTCCAAAGTGTGCTTTTAAAGCCGGGAAAACTAAAAAACCAAAAAGCACCACGAAATAATACAAAGGCCATATTCGCAGTATTCTTCTAATGTAAAATGCCTTAACATCAATTTTGTTGGTCATTTCCTTTTCTTTAATTAGAAGATAAGAAATCAAAAATCCACTAAGCACAAAAAAGAAACTAACCCCCAACTCACCATCAGAAAACATTCTAACCTTTATAAGTCTGTACCAGCTAAGCTTTAATATTGCAGGATTGTCTGTAGATAATGCATGGGTAAGAAATACAATAAAAAATGAAAAAAATCTTAACCCATCTAAATTGGGGAAAAATATTTTGTTCTTTTTTGATTCACTCATTATCTACAATGCACTTTTTAATTAACCTAACTAAATTCTTACTGGGTATAAATTTGATATCAATTAAGCCAGGCTTTCATCTGATTGAACATTTTCATAATTATTACGATTGTAATAATAAGCTACAAATAACCCGAAAGAGACTGCTACCCCGTAAAGGTATGTGGTTGCTATAGCAGAATTAGTAATAACCAATATGCCGATAGCAACTATCAGTACCCGTGCATACTCCTGTTTTATGTTGCGAAATGCAGCGTAAAACAATAATGCTAACCAGGAATAGTATAATATAAACCCTAAATATCCATAAGATCGAATAAGAAAATAATTTTCATTTTCTATTAATGTACCCAATGATATTGGTCCACCTAAGGCAAGGCTTGCCAAATCTTTATTAAAATAAAAAGCCTGCTCAATTTGGTTACTTCTTAGTTTTTCAGAAAAGTCAATATCAATATCTGTTGACACGCTATTTGCACCCCAAAGAGAAGTCGTGATTTTATTGGTAATAAATCCAATCTTAGTATCTAATAATGTTGGATAATTTCCCATTTTATCATTAATACCTCCAATAACTATTTTGGTAATTAAAAGGACAAATACTATAGTTCCCAAATAGAAAAGGCTTCGTATTGAGAATATAAAAATGAACTTTCCAGAAATGAAATAATACAGAATGTAACAAATAAGAATTAAACCAATAGACAATAAACCCGTAGCCGTGGCATTCATAACTACACCAATTATAAGTATAACTATAAAAAAAACTTTTAGAATTTTATTTATTATTAGATTGCTAAATACCATGTATGCTAAAGCAAAAGACAAGATTTGTCCATCTGAGGTTGGATAGCCAATAGATATACGTCCATACCAGGGTGTTTGAAAAAATGTTGAATTTGGAAATCTAAAGTATATTAATAGAGTAAATAAAACATAACCCACGCTTAGGTAAATAAAATAATTGAGTAATGCGTTTATTTTTCGTCCGGTAATTAGTTCGTAATGAATTAAGACAAATACGACAATGAACGATTCAATGTTTTTGAAATGCATTGCAAAAGGAGTTGGCAATTCCTTTCTGATAAACATGGGTAGCAATGATCTGCTAACATCGTTGAATAAGATGACGAAAGTACCAAGTATCACCAGGTAAATTATAAAAAAAATATTGGAAAAATAAAGTATGTTTTTGTTTACTGACCGTGTGTATGTAAGTAATATAATTGTCAATAATGAAAAAGTACTTATTTCTTTAAACACAGTAACATAATCTGCTATCGGGGTACGAGATCGTATACCATCAAAGACAGCTAAAAAGATCATGAGCTTAAAAATAAACTCACAAGTATTTTTTAAACTGCTGCTTAATTGTTTTAGTTCCATTGCATAATGCTGCTATGCAGCCTCTTCATTTAGCAACTCTTTGGTAACAGGTGTTAATCCTATTGATTGATTGTATTGTTTTACAATTATTGCAAAGCCGAACTTGATTTCAACCTTTATTCTTGCTTCTTTTTTTATTAAATCCAAACTGTCCATATGATCAATAATGTAATTAACCATATTTACTAATGCCACTTCATTATCCGGGGCAAATAAAAATCCGTTTTTTTCATGATCTACAAGTTCAGGTAGCCCTCCGGTGTTGGCAGCCATGACCAAAGTTTCACAACTCATAGCTTCGTAAATGGTAGCACCAAATGGTTCACTACCCAAGGCTGAACTATTGTTTACAATTACATCGCACCCGTTGTAAAAACTGACCATTTTATCAATATGCCCTATATATTTTATATTAGAGTATTGACTTAATAAATGCTTAACTTTTTCGTTGTATTCCATATCATCAGTTCCAAAATCACCTGCTATAAAAAGCTGAATGCTTATTCCTTTTTTTTGTATCTGACAAAAAGCTTTCATCAATTCTAATTGTCTTTTACGAGGACTAATAATTCCGGCAATAGCAAATACTATAGTTTTATCCTCAACGCCCCAATGCTTTCTAAATTCGGAACGGGCAATCATGTCCGGCTTAAAATAACGAGTATCTATTCCATTATACAAAACCTCAACTTTGGGTCTATTTCCATACTTGACTTTTACAGCATTTGATACAACTAAGGTTTTGTCAAATAATCTACAACAAATGCCTGAAAAAAAGTGATCAATTTTCTTAAAATAAACCATGTCGTGATCGCTCCATATCCATTGCAATGACGGATTAAATATTTTTGAATACAAAATTGCAGGTAGTATATATGATGCGGGAACTATGGTATTAGCATGAACTACTTTTATTTCATGTTGTTTTACGTACCTAATAACTCTAATTGAAATACTGAAATAGTTTCTTAATGCCTTTATGTAAAAAAGTAATTTACCCTTTTTACTTCTGTTTAGTTTGCGCAAATGATTGACTAATGTTATTTGGTAGGGCTTATTTTCAGCTATTAACCTTTCTGCAAACCGGCCAGGAGAAATAAACAAATGAGGGGTTACCATTTTCAGGTTTTTAGAAATAAGCGCCTCTATTACAATCTCTGCACCGGAGGCCTGTTCACCACTAAAAACGTATAAGATTTTTGTATTCAAAAGATTTAGGAAAAAATTCCTACTGATTTATAGAAATGAAAATGAAGAATTTAATACTTAATCATCTTCTTAATATGCCTTGTTATATCATTCATGTCAGACCCTTTTTGAAGGAATGATTTGGGCAAAGGGTTTTCATACTTTTGAATCTCAAAGTTTTGAAGTTCGTGAAGCAAACCATCAAAATCTTTGATAATATCCTTTGAGAAAACATCTTCATAATTAAAATATGCTTCTCTGCTTTTTGACAAATATTCTTCTCTGTCAAAGGCATAAAACATAATTTTTTTATTTAGCAGAGAATAGTCAAAAATAATTGAAGAGTAATCAGATATTAATGCATGGGTATATGGCAGTAAGGGATACACATCTATATTACTATCTATCTGCAAAACATGCTCAAACTTTGATAAATCTGTACTGAACTTTGTAAGTATATGCGCTTTTATTAAAAATAAAGTATTTGTTTGCCTACACCCTTCTTCCAACCTTTCAAAATCTGGTATTGCACTATCCATAAAATCAGGATTGTCATCCCTAAATGTGGGCATATAAATGACCGCTCTTTTATATCCTCCAATTGTATTAACCAGATTTTTAAATTCCTGTGACTCATATTTATTTATGAATGCGAACAATTCTGTTTCGGATAATTTAAAAATTTCGTTTCTGGGATAAGGCCCAACAAATACCTGATCGATTGACAACTTAAAGGCAGAACAAAAAACTTTTTTTAAACTATTTGAAGTGGCTAGTACACCATCTGAATTTCTAAATAACTTTGGCTCAAATAAAAATGAAGCAATTTTTTGTCTTATTCCAATAGGGTTGAAAAAACGTTTATAAAAACTCCCCTTTTTTATATCGTATTCAATTTTCTTAAATGGAATGCCATGCCATAGATTGAAACAATATGCTGTACCCCTAAGACAACCATGTACGGTATCGGTTGGTGCAGAATTATAGATGTAAACCTTTGCAGTCAAAGCATACCAAAAGGCCAATAAGGAAAACTTATAAACAGCTTTAAACCCCATATTATTTACACTCTTAATTACATCTTTAGATTGACTGATCCAGATATGTTTTACATCAGTAATGTATGTACTGTTGTGAATAAATAAATACTTTGAATTATCTCTAAAACTGCCTTTGAGATTACCATACAACCATACCTTTTTGTTTCGGGGAAATAAAAATGATATACAGTAAGCAGCAAAACTAAAAGACTGTTTAAATATTAAAAAAACATTGGTCAGCAATTTCATTAAATTAACTCTTCTGTGTTTTGTATAGCTTAAATCGAAAAACTCCGTACACTCTTGAGATAAGTACCAAAGATTCTGTAAAAATAACCATTCCTGCTACGGTGTAGATGCTAAAATTTTTTGTTACAATTAAAATTACTAAAGCAACCAAATGAACTATTGACGGTCCAATTACAGTTTTATTAGCATAATTACTATGACCCAATGCGGCTAAAAACGGGTAGCCCAACATTACAGATGGTACTATTACCAAACATGCAATCAGCAATAACTGAAAAACATGTTCGGTTTGAATGCTGTCATTTTTATAAAACAAAGTAATAATGTCATGAGAGAAAAAAAGTAAACAAGAAATCAATACAATGTTGAAAATTATAGCAAGGAAGAATACTTTTTTATAAAGTTTCAGGTCCTTTGTTTTAGTCATGAATGGATACAATGAATTATTGATAGGAGAATATGCATTTTGTAATGCCTGAAATAATTTTTCTGCAGCGCTGTAATAACCTACCGAAGTATTTCCTGAAAACAAACCCAATGCAAACACATTACTTGTTGTATAAAGTGAAACAGAAACCCTTGATAAAAAGAAAGGGCTGCTTTCTTTAATAGAATTTTTTATTTGGGTCAGTGAAAATTTTCCTGGTACTATTCCAAAATCTTTTTTAATTACATAGAGACTTAACAGACCACAAGCTATCCAAGCTATGGTATTAAATATGGGTACATACAAATAATCTGCTGAGGACTTCACCAAAAAAAACAATGGAATAATTGCTACCAATTTTAGACTGATGGATAAAAAGGTAATAAGCTTCATTTTTTCCATTCCCTGAAAAAACCAAACAGGAAATAGTATGCTACCCAGCACCATTCCATAAGAAATAAAATAAACTGCTTTATAAGAAGAGAAACCCGGTACAAAGAACACTGTGCCTGTAAGCACAATTAAACCAATAAAAAAGAGTATGATTTTTGAACCGATAACACCATTAAATATTTGTTGAATTTTGGCTTTGTCCTCTCTATGTTCTGCAATAGATTTTGTTGCAGAAAGGTTGTACCCAAAATCTGTGAGTATAATAAAGTACTGAATAAATGCAAAAGAAAAATTTACCAACCCGAATTTTTCAACATTTAAAGTTTTGAAAAGATATGGAATGGACAGCAAAGGAATAATATAATTGGAGCCCTGAAGTACAAAGAGTGAAATTACATTGGAAAGTAAATTTTTTCTTTCTTTTGATTTAATGCCAACCATTTTTTTCTATTTATCTACAGCCACAGGTTTGATTCTATTCTGTGTTTCGCCAGGAAATTGCTCTTTTACAAACAAGCAATATTCGTTGTATTTGTAAATAAATTCCTCTTCTGTTATAGTATCCAATACTGTAAATCTACCGGGTCTCATACGTTGACTCAACTGATAAATGAGCGTTAGGTTTTCTTTAATTTCGATTGCGAGATCATGAAAACAAAAAGGGATATCTACATTTCTAGCGTATGCAATGGTTTCTTCATTCAGTTTATTTTGAAGAAACAAAGAAAACAGGCTTATTGACGCTACCTGTGTGCCATGCAAAACACCGTTTGTCAGTTTCATAAAATCAAGTGCATGGCTTATAAGATGCTCGCTGCCACTACATGGGCGGCTTTCTCCGGCAAGTGCCATGGCAAGTCCTGAATACAACTGACCCTGTACGATTTGCTTTATAAATGGTTTATAACCAAAATCTACATTAGAAAAGTAAATAAGATTAAGGGCTGAATTTCGACTTAGGTGATAGGCTATATCATTTATTTTATCACCATTATTTTCATAGGCCAAAACCCAGTCGTTGGTGGCCGATAGATTTGTAAGTATATCGCCTGCAGAAGCTTTCAGGTATTTTTCAGGAGATTGGGCTATAATACTTAAATCTACCACTATACCCATAGGCATTTGTCCGGGCAGGCTTTCTCTAATTCCATCTGCATTGCGAATTACAGATATTGGAGATATTAATCCATCGTTTGAAATAATTGTTGGTGCTGCAATGAAGTTGATGTTGGTAAGGAAACTTATACGTTTACCAATATCAATTATATTACCTCCACCCACACCAATAATAAGATTATATCTTTCTTTTAAAATTTCATGCTTTAATTTATTTACCAATTCATGATTAGCATCTTCATCTATACTTATGTGTTGCCATTTATTTTCATCGCACATTTTCTTAGCTATGGGGTAAGAAAAATTTACCCCCGATAATACCACTACATTCCTGAAGTTAAGAAAATTACGTTTTAAATGGAAACCTATTTTATCTATATTATCTTCATCTAACTGAAAAATAATAGGAAGGTTTACTGTTTGTTTATATAGCATTTGCAATTGTAGGTTATTGGCTTAAATTTTAAGAAAGGTACTGATTTAATCTTGCATTTTAAGCTCTGTAAATAGTAAAATTATCTTACCAAATCACCTATTGAATTTATTACAAGACATTTGTCATAGTTCAGATGTGGCAGGTCCGTTACACTTGCTTCTCCGCTTAGAGTGAGAATAAAATCGCAGTTAATAGCAATAGCCAATTGCATATCTGTATATATTCTATCGCCCATTATTACTACATCGCTTATATCTACATCACTTATGTATTGCTCAACCATAGAAGGTAATGGTTTACCAAATACCTTTTTTGGTGCAGTGCCGGTTGTTGTCTGTAATAATTGATAAAGCGCACCTGTATCGGGTATATAACCCTTATCAGTAGGACATACCAAATCTATATTAGTGGCCATATAGGGCACACCCTGCTGAATAAAAACAGATGCTTTTTGTAGTTTATCATAAGTTACTTCTGTATCAAAAGCTACAATAACGTACGCAGGATTTTTAGATGCGGTACTTATACCGAGTGAGTTTAAAAATGTAGCCAGTTTTGAATTGCCTACCAAATGTATTTCAGTCACATTTTCATTTTGCAATTGATTAATAAGGGCATCAGTTGGCAAAATAATATTTTGTTCCTGACATTCTATTCCCATATCGTTTATGCGCTTTACATACTCGGTTTTTACTTTAGATGAATTGTTAGATAGAAAATAATATTGAACATTATTCTCCTTTAGCTTCTTGAAAAACTCTATTGCACCATTTAATAAGTTATTACCAAGGTACACAGTTCCGTCCAAATCAAAAAAGGCTTTCTTCTTTTTGAAAACATCAAATAGAGCAAACATTTTTACTGCTTTAAAGTAATCATCCAAATTGTCTATTTCATACCATTTGTTTTCTTTTATATCTACGGGGTAAAAATCAATTTTCTTCTCCTGCATCAATTTTTGCAGTGCAACTTCTGACCAATTATTTTTATTTGCTTTTAGTAATTCTTCAATAGTTGAAAATAATGTTACTGAACTTTTGGCAGAAACCTTATATAAATCAACGGAAGTACCGTATGCAACATCTTCTTCTATCTGTTTACTTATATTATTCAAAATACCATTTTCCCCTATAGTAACTTTCATGGCCTCTTCATTAAAGTTACCAACCTGAACCCCAATGAGATCATTATTTTTGTCAGTCAAAATTTGATTTATAATATCTACACTATAAATTACATCACCATTACAAAACAAAAAATCATTTCCAATTACCTCTTCTTTAGCCATATGGAGCGAAAACATATTATTTGTAGAGTTGAATGCTTTATTCTCTATGATTTTCACCTGATGAAAATTGTTTTTCTCACAAAAATCCCTGACCATATCACCCTTATAGCCGGTAACAAGTACTATTTCACTTATGCCATTTTTTAAAAAAGATTCAATTTGATAACGTAAAATTTCTTTACCATTAATTTTTACAAGACATTTAGGAGAATGCTCTGTAAGTGGTCTTAATCTTGAACCAATGCCAGCAGATAAAATAATTACTTTCATGTAAGAATAAATAAATGATAAATGCGCTTGTTATTAAAACATTCTTTGTTTTAAATTTTTGAAAAATAATGACAACCGGCTTTTTTGCTTTTCGTTGCCGCCATATCCATAACCATATTTGCTGTAGCCATAACTAGAATAGCCATAGGAAGATTCAAGGTCTACACCATTAAAAACTATTCCTACTTTATGGAAAACGGCACGATCTATATCAGAAGCCATCTCTCTGAACTTGATCTTGGGTGTATAATTAAACCTTATAACAAACAAAGAACAATCTATAAGTGGTGAAAGACTTTTTGCATCAGATACCATACCCACAGGACTTGTATCTATAACTATATAATCAAATCTTTCTCTCAAAATCTTAAACAATTCTTTCATCTTTTCGCTTTCAATCAACTCTACAGGGTTGGGCGGTATTGGGCCTGAAGGAATTAAAAACAGATTATCATTACCCGGCACCTTTTTAATTATTTGTTCCAGGCTTTCCATACCTGCAAGATAATTTGTTACGCCACTAGCATTACTAATACCCAACGATTGTGAAAGTTTGGGCTTTCGCAAATCAAATTCAAGTAGTATTGCCTTCTTATTATTGTAGGTTAGTGCATTACCCAAATGAGATGAAATGAATGTTTTTCCTTCGCCTGACATACTACTTGTAAATAATATAGCCGGAGTGTGATTTACCCCTGCAAGCAAAAATTTTAAACTGTTTCTTAAATTTAAAACTTGCTCTGTTAATACTGTTCTTTCACTAAATACTACTTTCTTCTGCGTATCATATTTATAAACTTCAGCTATCACCGGTATATCTGTAATCTTAGCGATATCATTTTTAGAGGTTATTCTATTATTTAAAACATACTTAAGCCTGATATACAATGTGGTTAAAAACATTCCTGCCAATACAAACAACATTGTCATCATTAACCTTTTTGGAGAAATAGGTCTTTCAGGAATAAATGCCGGTGCAATAACCTTGTTGTCCACAATATTACTAGCATAAGAAACAGCAGACTCTTCTTTTCTTTGCAATAAAAAATTGTAGAGATTTTCTTTGATACCCTGTTGGCGTTTTATATTAATAAATTCTCTTTCGTAGGTAGGTATCTGATTTATTTTGGCTTCTACTTCGTTTACCTTTTGCTGAATTCCAGCCTTCTCTACCATAGCATTTCTGCGGTATCCTGCTACATAATTTTTAATACTATTTCTTGTATTTACAATCTGGTCCTCTACCTCTTTTAGTATTGGATTGCCAGGTTGTACTGAAATGGTGAGCCTTGTACGTTCTCTTTGTGCCTCTTCATACCTGTTTATAAGCGATGTAATCGCCGGATCTACATTGCCATATATAGGAGCAAATGGCTTACCGGAATGCGGATTATTTAGATAAGATTCTATATCGTTGTAAACTGAAAGTTGAATTTGAGCTGCATTTAGCTTGGTATCAGCGTCTTTGGCCTGGTTTAATATATACTTGGCTGTTTCATCTATTTCTGTAATCCCTCTTGCTTTTTTAAAGCCCTCAACCTCTCTTTCTAACACATTTAATTCATCGCCAAGCGAAGCTAGTCTAGACTCAATGAATTTGATGGTATTGAGCGTAATTTCATTCTTATCATTTAAAGTGTATTTATTATAAGTTGATAGAATAGAATTAAGAAGATCAGCAGCTCTTTTGGGCATTTCATCTTCATATGTCAATTGAAAAACAGAACCCATTCTGTTTACCAGAGTTGTTTTAATTTGAAGCGACTTTGCATATACAAGAGGTAAAATGGAGTCAACCTGAATTTCAAATTCTTTGTCGTGATTAACATTATTAACCGGTAAATAATTGATTACGAAACGATCTTTACGTATTTGGAAAGGCCTGTCAAACTGAGTATATAAGGTTTGATAATCCTCTTTCTTTTTTCGGTCTTTAGGATATATAATCCGCAATTTATTATTGTCTAAAATCTCAACTTTTAAAACATAATCTCCTACTTTAGAACTATCTGTCAAAATATTGATTAGCAAAGGCCGGTTGTCATAAATCTCCTGATTAAGCACCTTGCCCTTAATGAAGTACCTGATATTAAACTTATTATCACGAATAACATCTTCAAGAATTAAAGGAGACTTAATTACCTCCATTTCATTTTCAACAATTTTATTGGAGTTGAACATATCCAACTGTTCTAAAGCACTTTGTGCCCCCCCTTTGTTTTTATCATCTTTTATATAAATTTCTGCAGTAGAAGAGTAAACAGGTCTTGTATAGCGTAGATATAAATAAGCTCCAAACAGTGATATCATAAACATCAATAAATACAATGGCCAATGGAAAAGAAGTTTGTTAAGCGTACTTCTTATATCAACCATATCAACATCTGAAGCCTTTTTTAAATTTTGATCTTTATTCATAAAATGAATAGGAGGTTACTTTACTATTTAATAACGTTGTTGTATAAAACCAGAATGAGGGTAAGTCCTGTAGCTATCAGTGGTAATAATTGAACGGCAGCAGATGAAGAAATCACTTTATTGACTCCGGGTCTTACATAAACCACATCATTATTGTTAAGATAATAATAGGGTGAGGATAAAATATTACTGTTGTTCAAATTAATTTTTACATAACTCTTTTTCCCTTCTCGCTCCCTGATAAGTATTACTTCGTCTCTTTGAGCACTAATATTAGCATCACCTGCCAGACTTAAGGCTTCCAAAATAGAAATTCTTTCGTTGCTAACCGGAAAGCTGCCGGGGCGGGCAACATCACCAAGTACCGAAACCTTAAAATTTAAAATACGGGTAGCAACAAAACCATTCTTTATTGATTTTTCCAACTCTGTTTTAATAGAAGCATTGATATCATCAATAGTTTTACCTCTAACAAATATTTTTCCTATTTGAGGTAAATCTATATAACCATCATGATCTACCAAATAACCCTGTGCACCGGTATTTGAATTTAAAAAATTTGAAGTTGGATTGTACAAGGCAGTAATATCCCTGTTGGAGGTAGAAATAGTAACCTGTAAAATGTCGCCTGTCTGAACCCTAAATGGCGACAAATAACTTATTGAATCGGTTGGTGCCAATTCATTAAAATTATTAAAGTACTGAATTCTTTGACGACTTGCGCAAGAAGTTAGTATGAATAAGACAACAAAAATGGCTGATGAAAATTTCATTTTTTGAAGGCCGGTTTATTTTTTAGATATAGCTTCGCTTTCCTCACTCACATGAGGTATTATGACAATATTAAATACAATAAAAATATTGCATTGATAAGTCTTTGATTAATACTGTTTGTATACTTATTTTCAAAAATTAAAACAACTGAATTTGAAGATTTTAAGATTGTTTTAAATGCGGGCAAAGATAATATAAAATAGTATGGAATTTCAACATTAACAGCCTTGAGATTAGGGAATGAAAAGGTAATACAGAAACTATATTGACAATTAAATTAGCAGGGGTTTATCAACCAAGAATTTCTGTGTGGATGCATACTATTTTATTAGTGTTTGTTTTATTTTTTATTAAATCAACGACATATATATTCTAGTAAATTTCTATTTTTAGGTGGCAGCAGTAGACTACATCAAAATACTAAAAAATACTTCTGCCGGATAATAAGAAAGCATAAAAAAGACTTTCCTTTACTTATGTATTACTTACATTAGTATCGTGAATCAAAGATATTACTCCCTCGATGTTTTTCGTGGTGCTACTGTAGCACTTATGATTTTGGTAAACAACCCCGGCAGTTGGTCGCATATCTATACTCCTTTTGAACATGCTACATGGCACGGTTGTACACCCACAGATTTGGTTTTTCCATTTTTTTTATTTGCTGTGGGAAATGCTATGGCTTTTGTTATTCCCCGCTTAGCGGAAAAGGGAAAAGCAGCTTTTATAAAAAAGGTATTCGTAAGAACTGTTATTATTTTTTTAATCGGATTGTTCTTAAACTGGCATCCATTTGTAAAGTGGGACAATGAGAAACTAATTTTTAAAGCATGGGAAAACATACGCATATTCGGAGTGCTGCAACGAATTGCGCTTTGTTACTTTTTCGCTTCACTTATTGTATTTTATTTCAAACCTAAAATTGCATTAATTATAAGCATCACTATTCTTATTGGATATTGGATTTTATGCATTTTGTTAGGGCAAATGACTGATCCATATAGCTTTACGGGTTATTTTGGAACTGCTGTTGACAAATCAATTTTAGGAGAAAATCATCTTTACAAAGGTGAAGGGGCACCTTTTGACCCTGAAGGATTAATGAGCACTATTGCTGCAATAGTACAGGTAGTAGCCGGCTACTTTGCCGGAAAGTATATAAGAGAAAAAGGGAAATCTTGGGAAATGCTATCGCATCTTTTTTTAGCTGGTGCTGCACTTGTTTTTATCGGATTTAGCTGGGATATGGTTTTTCCTATCAATAAAAAAATATGGAGCAGCAGCTATGTTGTGTACACGACAGGTTTAGCCCTATTGGTATTGGGTGTACTAATATATTTGCTTGAGTTCAAAGATAAAAAGGGAGCATGGAGCCGTTTCTTTGATGTTTTTGGAAAAAATCCATTGTTCATATTTGCATTCAGCTTCTTTTTTCAACGGCTGCAAGCCCTGCTTCGTTGGCGGGATCATATTGATGAGCAGGGCAAACCTGTCTACACTTCATTACTTACCTGGTTTTACGAACATGCTTGCAAACCATTAAGCAGCAACCTCAAAACAGGATCACTTGTGTATGCTTTTTGCATGATGGGTTTTTATTGGCTTTTAGTTTACTGGTTGAACAAGAAAAGGATTTACATAAAAGTTTAGACGTTTTATCTGACATTTTACTATAAGAGGTATACTAAACTAATAAACATCAGTAATTAAAATCCATTAACTAGAAAAATGGCATTAACTTATTACCCAAAAAGATACTGCGATTATTTTTTAGATTTAAGTTTACTTTGCAACAATAGGGCTATAAACATATTATAATAAATATCACTTCCTGTTTCCTATGTAATTAATACAATTCATTATAGCAGAACAGAGCACAACAAAAGACTTCATGCTTTTCAATTCAATAAATTTTGCAATTTTTTTACCGATCGTTTTAATATTGTATTGGTTTGCTACTAAGGGTGATTTTAAAAAACAAAATATTTTACTACTTGTCTCCAGTTATTTCTTTTATGCATGTTGGGATTGGCGGTTTCTATTTCTACTTATCTTTTCTACATTACTTGATTACTATACAGGTATTAAAATATCAGAGGCCACCAATCAGAAAATTAAAGCCTTTTGGTTATGGCTAAGCATTGGTATTAATCTGGGATTTTTGGGAGTATTTAAATACTATAATTTTTTTGCTGCTTCGTTTGCAGATGGACTTTCTTTGTTAGGGTTTAAGGCCAATTTGGGCACTTTGCAAATTATTTTACCGGTTGGTATTTCGTTTTATACTTTTCATGGGTTGTCTTATGTTATTGACCTATATAAAAACAGAATAAAACCAGAGAGGAATTTTATAAGCTATTCGGTTTTTGTAAGTTTTTTTCCATTGCTTGTTGCTGGGCCTATAGAGAGAGCAACACATTTATTGCCACAAATACTTACAAAAAGAAAGTTTGATTACAACCAAACTATTGATGGCTTACGCCAAATGTTGTGGGGCTTTTTCAAAAAAATTGTTATTGCTGATAACTGCGCCGAATATGCTAATACAATTTTTGGCAATTCAGCTCATTACGGTGGTAGTACACTTGTATTAGGAGCATTGTTTTTTACTTTTCAAATTTATTGCGACTTTTCGGGTTATTCTGATATAGCATTGGGTACTGCACGTTTGTTTGGAATAGACCTTTTAAGAAATTTTGCATTTCCTTATTTCTCAAGAGACATAGCCGAGTTTTGGAGACGTTGGCATATTTCGCTATCGTCGTGGTTTAAGGATTACCTGTACATACCACTTGGTGGCAGCAAAGGAGGCATTTGGATGAAGGTGAGAAATACATTTATTATATTTTTGGTCAGTGGGTTTTGGCATGGCGCTAACTGGACATTTATAGTCTGGGGATTTTTGAATGCGCTTTATATAATGCCTTCAATCATTTTTAATACCCACCGAAATAATTTAAATATTGTAGCACAAGGAAAACTACTGCCCGGCATCAAAGACTTTTTATCTATAGTACTCACTTTTTGCCTCACGGTATTTGCCTGGATATTCTTTCGTGCAGAAAATGTACATCATGCATTCAGTTACATTGGGGAAATATTTTCATCATCTATATTTTCATTTCCTTCCTTTCCTGGTATGGCAAGCGCTAAGGCAATGATTTTTTTAATCCTACTATGCTTTGGTACAGAATGGGTTCAACGTACTAAACAACATGCATTGCAATTTGCTGACGGTTCTACCTTGAAGTCGTACTCAATTATTGTATTCAACTGTATCATCATTTGGATTATTATTTTGTGGGGTGCATTTGGCAATAAATCATTTATCTATTTTCAATTTTAAGGAGTCAAAATGCTAAAGAAAACAATATTAGTCATCATTATATTTTTTGTTACCGGCGAGCTCCTGATGCGTTTAGATGAATATTTTAAATTTTTTGATGATACACGGGTGGTAAAAATTGCCAAGGAAATTGTAATAACTCCAGAGTACACAATGATGAATGAAAACAAAATAGACCTTTCAGGTAATAATCTGCGTATTATGGTTCTGGGCGATTCTTATATAGCAGGTGGCGGAATAGAGGCTAAAGACAAATTTTCTGAACAATTAAAACTGATCTTAAAGAAGAATAATAAAAAGTATAATGCAGTGTATGTTTTAGATGTTTCTAAACCGAGTAACAATACGCTTGACAACCGACAGACCTATTTTGAGTTTGTTGATAAATTTAAACCACAGTATGTAATCATTGGATACAACCTGAATGATATAGACGGTAATCTGGACAAATCATTAATAAAAGTAGATTCAGGAAAAACTGCGGCAGAAATGACCAATACTTACGTGAAACAAACGCTGCTTCAAAAAATAACCTACTTCTACAAACAATCAAAAGTATTGGATTATGTTTTGCATACGCTTCACAATGAAATGAAAATACATGGGTTCATTTTTCCAAACAGTGTTTTAGATGTAACCATAAAAAATTATGTAGAAAACAGGAGAAGCTGGCAACAATCAAAACAATTGCTACAAGAGGTTTCAAATGATGCAAAAGCCAAAAACATACAATTGATAATGCTCAAATTTCCAGAGATATACCTACTAGAATATCCTAAAATTTTTGAAAAAACAGAAACCACCATTCGTGATTTTTACAAGCAATTGCCTTGGGTCATTTTTGTAAACGGAAATGATATTTTTAAAGGAGAAAAATCTAAAGACTACATTCTCTCAAAATATGATGGTCACCCTAATGAGAAAGCTCACAATAAGATGGCTGTGTACATTTCTAAATACATAACCACATCTGTGAACCATTAACGGTCAATCATACATCACTGACGTTTAGTTGCAAACGGTGGAAAAAGATGAATAGCATTACCTATACCTAAAAGATGCAGTGAGTGACACAACCATAGCTGCTCAAAAAACCAATGCCCGTGCAATAATAAAATAGCTTTACTATAAGGCATAATATCATGCATAGGGTTCTACATAAACCGACCAGTAAAACTTTCCTTTACTTTATTTAACGCAGACGGGACGCCGCTATAGACCAGGTTGCCGCCCATATCACCGGCTTCAGGGCCAAGATCAATTACCCAATCTGCACTGCGTATTACATCTGTATTATGCTCAATAACAAGTATAGAATGACCCTGATCTATTAATGCATTGAATGAAGCCAATAGTTTTTTTATATCATGGAAATGTAACCCTGTTGTTGGTTCGTCAAAAATGAAAAGGATATGACCTGCTCCTTTTCCTCTGCCAAGAAAACTTGCAAGTTTTACCCTTTGCGCTTCCCCACCGCTAAGGGTATCGCTGCTCTGACCCAGTTTGATATATCCTAAACCAACATCCTGCAGTGGTTGTATTGCTTTAGCAATAGCAAGTGACCCAGCCCCTTCACGCCCTTGCCCTACGGGGGCAGAAAAGAATTGAACCGCCTCATCTACACTCATCTCAAGTATATCATGAATGCTTTTCATTTTATAGGTTACTTCCAGCACTTCTTCTTTAAATCTTTTACCATGACACACATCGCAAACCAAATGCACATCAGCCAAAAATTGCATTTCAACCACTTGTTCACCTTCTCCTTTACAGGTATCGCATCTTCCCCCATCAACATTAAAAGAAAAATGTTTAGGTAAAAACCCTCTCATTTTAGACATGGGTTGTTTGGCATACAAGTCTCTTATTTCATCGTAAGCCTTTATATAAGTTACCGGGTTGCTACGGCTCGATTTACCAATAGGATTTTGGTCTATCATTTCTATAGAAGAGATGTAGTCAACATCGCCAACAATGGCTTTATGAAAACCTACCTTGTCAGCAAATTCTCCTTTTATTTTCTGCAAAGCAGGATATAAAATTTGTTTAACCAATGTGGTCTTTCCGCTTCCGCTTACTCCCGTAACAACACAAAAAACATCTAAGGGAAATTGCACAGTTATATTTTTGAGGTTATTATGCCTTGCACCCTGTACGGTAATATTTCGTAAAGATTTGCGAATATTTTTTGGTGGTTCTATACTTAATTCCCCTTTCAAATATTTTCCGGTAAGACTCTCATTATTGGCAATTATTTCATCATAATTTCCTTCTGCCACTACCTCACCTCCTAAATGACTTGCCAGTGGCCCCATATCTATTATATGGTCAGCTTCCCTCATCATCATTTCATCATGCTCAACTACTACAACTGTATTTCCAAGGTCACGTAGTTCTTTTAATACACTTATTAACCTTTCTGTATCTCTGCTATGTAGGCCTATGGAAGGCTCGTCTAATATATACAATGAGTTGGTAAGATTGCTACCCAAACTACGGGTAAGTTGTATACGTTGGCTTTCTCCCCCGCTTAAACTATTAGCAAGACGACTTAAGGTAAGATATCCTAACCCGACATCAATAAGTGTTTTGAGTCGGTGATTTATTTCAAGAGTAATTCGTTTACTTACCTGCTTATCATACTCACTTAACTCCAGTTTGCTAAACCATGATGCCAGATCTTTTACAGGCAATGCGCACAACTGTCCTATATGAAAACCGCCTACCTTAATATATAATGCTTCTTTTCTTAAACGGTAGCCTTCACATTCAGGACAAATAGTTCTGCCTCTGTATCGGCTAAGCATTACACGGTATTGTACTTTATATAAGTTCTGTTCTACTTCTTTGAAAAAGTCATCTATACCGTTCGTAAAATTGTTTCCCTTCCAAAGTGTGTCGTACTGTTCTTTGCTTAGGTCAGCTATAGGTGCATGTACATTAAAGCTGAAGTTTCTTGCTGCTCTTACAAAGTTATCTTTCCACAAACTCATCTTTTCTCCCTTCCATGGTGCTACTGCTCCTTCATACACACTTAATCTCTTATCGGGTATCACCAAATCAGGATCAATACCCAACACCTGACCAAAACCTTCGCAAACGGGGCATGCGCCAAATGGATTATTGAATGAGAAAAGGTTAGGCACCGGTTCTTCAAACTGAATACCATCCAACTCAAACTTATTACTGAAGTGGATTAACTTATCTTCAGCTAAAAGATACATTTCACCTTCACCTTCATAAAAGGCAGTTCCTATACTATCACTTAACCTGTGAATATCATCTTCATCAAATTCTTTTTTTACAATTCTGTCAATAAGAATAAATGAATTAGGCCTTGTGATTCCCGCATTGGGATTTGATGGGGAGGCTTTAGATTTCTTTTGATTTACTACAGCAGGAGTAGAAAATTCTTTAAGCAATTGATCATCTTCCAATAACTCCTCAATTCTGTAGGTTTGAATAGCCTCCTGTTCATATATCCCTGCCTTAGAAGGTGCAGCAGCTATTACCCTGCTAAATCCTTTTTGCATCAGGATATTTAATTCTTCTTTTGCTTCGCGGTTAGCATGTTGTTTAAAATTGGCCAACACATATATTTTAGCATCAACAGGTAAACCCTGAATGGCCTCTATTACATCTTTTACATCATCTTTTTTAACTTCACGGCCACTAACAGGAGAAATAGTATGACCTGCCCTTGCAAATAACAACCGCAGATAATCATAAATCTCTGTCATGCTACCAACGGTACTGCGGGGTGTACGTGTAGATACTTTTTGTTCTATAGCTATTGCAGGACACAATCCTTTTATATAATCAACATCAGGTTTGTTCATACGAGCCATAAACTGTCTTGCATACGCACTTAAGCTTTCTGCATAGCGCCTTTGGCCTTCGGCAAATAATGTATCTATTGTAAGAGATGATTTACCGGAACCGGATACACCGGTAACTACAATAAATTTATTTCGCGGAAAAGTAACCGTTACATTTTTTAGATTATGAGTTCTTGCACCTTTTATTAATATACCTTCAAGTTCTTTTACACCTTGTTGTTTCTTAGATATATTTACTCCGGAAGTTTTATTAGCCATAGAAATACAAAAATAGTGTGAAGAAAACAGGATGCAACAAGAAAAGCAGTAAAAAAAACGTTTTAACGTAATAACCACACGTGAAAAAACACTTTAAACGGCTTTATTGCATCTCAAGCATAGAGCCTTGTTTTGAATTGGGAATGATTGTTCCGGAATTGGTATAAAACACTAGTTTTCAGACCTTTAAATTCTTAATATTGATTAACAAAACATTAAAAGCCTTTCGACAAAATTAAATTCAGGCTAAATTGGGTATCCTTTTAACCCCCACGACCTTACTTCACAGATACAACCGACGTTTATATAGATAGATTATAGAAAAAACGGTCTTCATGAAAGCATGAAATTTGTTTCTCTATAGTAACGGTAACAACAACACCGTTTTATTCAAAATCCTATTTAAAAAACATAAAATCCAAAAATCTATCCACATGGAAAACCTATGCCCACAAACAGACAATCAACTAGTTCAAGCCTTTCAGGCAGGTAACAGCAGATCTCTTGAAATCCTTATTGGACGCTACAAAGACAAGTTGTTTTCCTCTATTCTTTACATAGTAAAAGATAAGTACCTGGCCGAAGACCTCTTTCAGGATGCCTTTATCAAAATCATTGAAAACATACGTAACAACCGCTATACAGAAGAAGGCAAATTTCTTCCATGGGCTACAAGAATTGCACACAACCTTTGTGTAGATTATTTCAGAAAAGTAAAAAGAGCCCCGGCTATTAAAACCAGCGACGACAAAGATATTTTTGAATTGTTTACAGTACCTGATGCAGCTGCCGATACCCGTATAGAAATGGAAGAAACGAGCGACCGTGTAAGACAAGTGCTCAATATGCTTCCTGATGAACAACGCGAAGTGATTGTACTGCGCCACTATGCTGACCTTAGCTTTAAAGAAATTGCAGCTATGACCAATTGCAGCATTAATACATCCCTTGGTCGTATGAGATATGGTTTAATCAACCTACGGAAGCTGATGGCTGAAAAGAAAATTGCTTTGTAATGTTTAGTTCTTAATAAAAATGATAAAGCCCACAATGGAAACCATTGTGGGCTTTATCATTTTTAGAAATAGTTACTTTTTTGAAAAGGCCTTTTTAACTTCTTCCAAATGATTTATAAATTTAGGAATATCTGAATCATATCCATATTTCACATCGCTTAAAACGTTTCCATCTGTATCTAGAAACATATACAAAGGCTGTGCATTGAAACCAAACTTTGTTATTTCATAATCAAGATTCCTTTGTCCTAACGTAGTAATTTTTTCTCCGTTGGGTTTGGTGATTTGTTCGTTTTCGGGTAGTTCGGTTGATTCATCAACATATAAGCTGATTAACACAAAATCTTCTTTCATTTTTTTCAATACTTCAGGATTTGACCAAACCTCTGCTTCCATTTTTCGGCAGTTGGCGCAACTGTGTCCGGTAAAATCGAGCATAACAGGTTTGTTCAAAACTTTTGCAGCAGCAAAACCTTCTTCCAAATCAAAATAACCGGTTAAGCCAAAAGGTACATGGAGCTTATCAATATACTTTGTAGGTGGTTTAGCCTTATTCCCATTTGTGGAAGATGCTTGTGCCCCGCTGCTATTCTTTAAATCACCCAATTGGTACTGTATATTATCAAGATTAAAATCCTGTGTAGATGTATGTGGCAGCCAACCACCAATTCCCTTAAGCGGTGCACCCCACAAACCGGGGAAAAGATATAATGCAAATGAAAAAGAGATGATAGCAAAAAATAACCTGGGAACACTAATGTATGGCAGGTCGCTGTCGTGGCTAAATTTCAGTTTTCCTAACAAATACAAACCAAGTAATCCAAAGATGATAATCCATATTACCAGAAAGATGTCCCGGTCTAACAATCGCCAATGGTAGGCCAGATCTACATTAGACAAAAATTTCATTGCCAAAGCCAATTCAATAAATCCAAAAGTCACTTTAACGGTATTGAGCCAACCACCACTTTTGGGTAGCGACTTAAGCATAGAGGGAAAGAATGCAAACAAGGAAAATGGTAGCGCTAATCCTAAACCAAAGCCAAACATACCCAGCACCGGCGCAAGACTTACACCCTGTGTAGAAGTCTGACCGAGTAGTGTACCCACAATAGGCCCTGTACAGCTAAAGCTTACAATTACAAGTGTTAGTGCCATGAAAAATATACCTGAAAGTCCACCCTTGCTTGCTTTTTCATCGCTTTTATTTGCCCAGCTATTGGGAAGCGTTATATCAAACGCCCCAAAAAATGAAATAGCAAAAATGATAAAGATGGCAAAAAACAACAGATTACTTATAGGGTGGGTTGAAATGGTGTACAATGCTTTATCACCAAATACTTTGGTTAAAATAATAGTAGGAATGGTATAAATAGCAATGATGGAAAATGAGTACCACAAGGCATTACGAATACCTTCAGCTTTTGATTTACTTCTTTTTAAAAAGAAACTAACTGTAACAGGTACCAATGGAAATACGCAAGGAGTTAATACAGCCAGTAAACCTGTAATAAGACAAAGCCAAAAGTTAGACCATAAGGAATTGCTAGCATTATCAACATTATTTCTTAATGCATCAACTGCTTTTATCTTAACAGCAAACTGTTCCTCCCCATTAGGAAAATTATCACCTTGTTTTCCTAGCCATGTTATTATGCCTTTTACTATACCACTATCAGTAACATTAATGTTCAATGTTTGGTGCCACACCAGGCTATCTTCAAAATATCTTATTTCTCTGCCACCATCAGCAGCATCTTTATAAGACTTCAAAATGCCTTTTTCCTCAATATCTCCTTTAATATATTTTTTACTGGATGAATCAAATTCTATAGATGAAATGAATGCATCATCAGGCGATTTTTTAATGGCAGAAAAGAGTTGAATACTATCAGCCAACTTTGCTTTAATATCTATAAATGCCTGTCCTTTTGCATTTCTTCCTCCATAAAATGACAACTGCACAGGCTTGACCTGTGCAGTTATATGAAGTGTGATCAATAATGCTAAAACGGTAAAAAATCCGTTGACCAAATATTTCATTGTGTTGAGTTAATAAGAAGACCCTACAAAGAAACGGTAAAAGTCTTCTTGGTAGGTGGCAGACATTGAGAATCATCGCAAGTCATGTACTCTACAGTTACATTTAAATTGGTTTTTACATTTCCTTTCACTTTTACAGCCTGTACAAACTGTACTTTTTCTCCAAAATATTTAACCTTGGTATCAAAAAGTTTATCGAATTGTTCTTTCATCTTACCAATTTCTTTAACACCTCCATCAATAGTAACTAACGGGTTTTTTGAAAATGTAAAACTAGTAGCTACAGGACCACCATCTCCGGTAAACTGACTGTATATATGCCATGGCTTGGGTAATGTAGCAGTTACAACCACTTCATAACCATTACCTGTTTTACGACTTGCTGTAGTCCATTTTACCGGATCTTTTATCTGTGCAGATACAGCAAGTGAAAATAAAGCAGCAACAACTAAAGAGAGTATTTTATGCATTTTTATATTCTTTTTTCTATTTGCAAAGTTGGGCAAGAAAGAAGCCAACTAGTGTTAATTCAATCCTAATAGATTAAATACTTTGAAACCATCGGTATTGCCCAATAAGGTGGATACTGCTCTTTCGGGATGCGGCATCATACCAAACACATTGCCGCCAGGGTTAGTAATACCGGCAATATTTCTTGTTGCACCATTTGGATTATGAAGCGGTTCTACAATACCTTTTTCATCACAATACCTGAATATTACCTGATTATTTTCCTCCAGTTCATTCAGTACTGCCTCGTCTGCATAATAACGACCTTCTCCATGGGCAACAGGAATTTTTAGGGGATTACCATCGTTTGCAGTAATAAATACATTTTTACAAATAAATTGTTGTTGGGCATTTTGCAGTAATACACCCGGCAAAAGTCCGCTTTCGCACAATACTTGAAAACCATTGCAAACGCCTAATACTTTGCCGCCCCGGTTTGCAAAATCAATTACGCTTTGCATCATTGGGCTAAACCGTGCAATTGCCCCACAGCGCAGATAATCGCCAAACGAGAAACCGCCGGGTAGCACTATGCAATCATCTGTAGAAAACATACTGATGTCTTTGTCTTTGTGCCACAACATTACAACCTCTTTGTTAAGACCGTTTTGCAGTGCATCCTGCATATCTCTGTCGCAGTTAGAACCGGGGAAAACAACTATTCCGTATTTCATGAGTGTAAAGATAATGAGTGAAAGCAAACCACAATATTGATTAGAAAATCTTGAGGAGTTCGCTTCTATCTTTAAAAATGTAGGTGATACTAATAAAACAAAGAAAAAGAGGATATTAGTACAGCCGAAGAGGGGTGATATCCTGCAGAAAAAATGGAACAAGCTAAAACCGAAATTTAATAGCAAACCGAGGATAAGAAATTCTCAAAAAAGAAGCCCGTTTCGAATTTGAATAAATTTACCTTAAAATTCCCCAGTTTTTAGCTATTGCTAGCATTAGCAACGATAGAAACATGAGATTGGGCAAGAAATGCTTTCGTGGTGCCAGGAAACCTTTTGCAATAAATGGGCATGCGGGTATAAGCCATAAAATGAGACTGTCTAAACCAACATTTTTATTTATAAAGGGTATTGGCAACATAACCAACAGCATAACCATGAGTACGCCCCAGTTTTTGCGAACATGTATCAGCAACCGCCGGCTTTCGCTTTGCCAATAATATAATCCGATTAACAAAATAACAATGATGAGACAAATAGTTGTGATAAACCAACCGGTCACTTTTGTATCAGGAAGGTTAAGTTGCCAAACAGGTATATAATTGCTGATTGTATGCAACCGATCATTTAAATACAGCCATGATGTCAAAAAATAATACGGGGCTATAACACCCATAAATAATACTAACAACTCTGTAACATTGAACGTACGTACAACCAATAACGCAAACAAAGCCACCAAAATAAGTAAAGCTGAAGGATGATAACATAAAATGCTGACACCTATAATAAGGCCCGTATTAAAAATCAGGGTTTTAGGATTGGGTGCGTTGTACAATTGTACCGTTTTTGCGAAAAGCCAGATGACTAAAATATTATCTAATAGTGCAGGTGTTAGTGCATTCCACTCTTTGAATATACCTGTAAGTAAAATATACACCATAGCCGCCAGGTAATTTGGCTGATTGTACATTCTATTTTCAGAAAAAAGATAGTTAAGCCGTAGTGCCTGTACAATTATTACTACATGATAAATTACTAAAACTATTACTGCATTAAGGGGAGCTACATATTTCTTAAGCAATACAGAAAATAATCCATCCTGTCCAGATGCCTTCACACCTGTAAAATCTATAAGAAAATGACTGTGTACAATAAGGCTTAGTAAAATGAGCCAAATAATAGCTACAGGTGAACGGTCTTTAAATAAGGCAACCACACTATATTTTTCTGATGGATGATTTGAGTTGTATAAGATACAATACGAAACTTGTTACTTAATTCAATTTCATTTCGATATTATAATTCAACTAGCTTTCTTAAAAATCAAGCTTTGCAAAACAAAGATAATTTCGGTACATACAAGGAAAAATAATTTGCCTTTGCCCAATTTGCTTACCATAATGTGCCATAAAATCATACCCCTTATCCAGATTTTTTAGTGTTGGATTTCGCGTTACCTTACCTTCAGGTGATATAGATTGAGCGGACAACAATTGTAACCTACGCTCCAGTTGGTTAAAAAGAAAATGCAATTGATCACCAGTGTTGAGCAATGAATAACCTATATAAGCATCCGTTTCATCATCATATTGGTTTTTGGTAATAACATTTGTCCAATTAATTTTTCCGCTGCTGTCAAACGAAAACACAGTAATGTTTTGTGCATTGTACCTTATGTTTTGCCCAAGATTATTGTATCGGTACCATGGATAGCCCAATCCTAATGTTCCAAAGGAATAAAAGTCAGCCGGTTGCAAAAATGGTGAACCATACATATAATCGTAACGGTTTGTGCCCCCTCTGCTTGAACTAAAGAATGATTCGGCTGCTAATATAAATCCACCATCTTTTCTTACAATTATGTTGCGGATAAAATAGTCGTTGAACGCTGTTTTAGTTCCATTATCGCCCCGGGCTTCATTACGCAATTGCTCACTAAAGACCACAGAAACTACAGAACTTGTAGTGGTAGTAGCCTTGTCCCAAACACAGGTATACATACCATCTACATTGCCCCGCTTTGTATTACTATAAAACGATGAAATAATATAGTGCCGATTGTAATTATCAGACTTAAGCCGCACATCCTCCAGCCATGTTTTCTTTAGGTCTATAGCGTATACTTCTGTGTTAGTGGCTCCAGGCATTTTAGTATGCAAAAACAAATGTTGCAATTTATCATGCTCACCATCCTGCACGGCTCTTAAAAATGCGAAATCACCATCATTATCTACCATAAATCCGGTAAGAAAATCGTGCCTGTCAGGCATATTAATGGTTAACCTTGTTTTTTCTTTTTGTGCCAGTTCTTTTGTAAACAACATAGTTGTTACGAGAAAACGCTCCTCGTCTTTGCTGTTAATTTTTAGTAAATCAATATACTCCTTATTATCACTGTTGACAACCGAATATATTTTGTTGCTGGCCAGAAATCCTATGACAGTTGTATCCATTAACATTTCTTTGCCTATAAGTTTACCATTACCATCTATTTTGGCGGCCATAGCATATAGAATATTTTTTTTCTGGTATTGGTAAAACATGTAGCAAAAGTCAGGGTAGGCAAGAAAGTCTGCATTAATGATTCTTTCGGGCAAAAAGTCAAGTTTTACTTTATCCTTTTCTTTCAGGTTCATATCATACACAGACATAGTGTAGTTGCTTCGCAATGTTTTATAAATAAGAATATTGCCTCCCACTTTGCCAATGATATCAAAATCAGTTTGTCTTGTATCGTCACGATCGGGTTCGCTGTAGATAACCTTTTGGGCATTCAGCAAAAAGAATTGAAGACAAAGTACCCAACAAGTAACTATTTTTTTCATACGGATTGAAATATTTTTCCCTGACCCAAATGTAAGGCTATGTAAATAAAGAAAACGCTGCTATTGTGCAATAGGTTTAGCCATTTATACAATTTTAGCACTCAACGTCCTAAGTAGCTTATTTTTACCCTTCGGAAAATGAATAGTATACAACACATAACGTACCAACAACTACAGCAAAAAAGTGCTGCCGGCGAAGATTTATTTCTGTTAGATGTAAGGGAAGATTTTGAACGGGAGCTATTTAATATAGGCGGCATTCACATACCACTTGCCGAGGTCCTGAACAAAGCTGCTGAAATTCCAGAAAACACACCGGTGATTGTTTATTGTAGAAAGGGTGTTCGCAGCCAGATAGCTATTCAGAAACTTCAGCAACGGTTTGGGTATAAAAACCTGATTAATCTGCAGGGCGGGATTGAAGGGATTAAATAATGACGCTTTACACCTATTACTCAAAGAAGATTCACATTTTGAAAAACGATTTTAAAAATCTGCAGAATAATTGAAGTAGCAATACATGAAAAAAGCAGATTAGAAAAGAAATCGTACAAGTGTGCGACCCGCCAAAAAGGTCGGGGCAGACGCAACAAAAAGTTCCAAAAATTCAAATGCCCGGACAATTAATACAACCTATCCCTACACCACCTTAAATGCCGCAAAGTAATAATTGTTGGCCGTAGCAATGAGTTTAAGATTGATGTAATAAGACTGCGTAAAGTCAAGAAATGCTTTAAACTCATGGGTAGGTACCACAAACTCATCAAAGAAAATTATGTCGCCTTTTTTTAGGTAAGGGGCAAGAGTTGATAGGGCATACAATGTAGCGGACCACAGGTCTGCATCCATCATTATTACATTGCGGCGGGTAGGGTCAAGTTGAGAAATAAAGCCCGGCACAGTTTGCTGAAACAGGCCTTTGAAATATTGGCCACGAGCATCTTTTATGGCGGGCATTTTATCATCGTTGCTAAAGGAACCTTTCTTAAACGGTCCCCAATCTTCTGGCAGTCCGTCAAAGGTATCAAAGCCATAAAACCGGCTGTCGGGGTGGTTGTTTTTGGTCATGAACCAATCAAAAGAATAACCTGCTGCTACGCCAAACTCCAGATAGTTGATGGGTTGTGTGAGGCCTTCTTTGTCAATGACCCATTGGTACATAGGATAACGCTTGGTATAGTCCCATTTGCTTAAAAAGTCATTGTACTCTACTTTTCCGTTTTCATAAGCCCATTTGCTTAGACGTGTTAGGTATAACAGATTAGAAAGAAAACCTGTGAACAACCCAAATATGCGGTGCAATTGCAGCTTTATAAAAAGCGACTTGGTTATGCGGATAAAGAACAGCTTCATGCGGCAAAGAAAAGAAAATGTTAGTGGTTTTTGTTAGGGTATTATTCTTTACCCAAACTAACTTGTTTTAAAATATATGTTAGTTGCCTGATGGTGTAGTAAAAAATCCAAAACATGGCTCCAAACGAGAGTGTAAATGCCCATGTATTGAAATGCTGATGAGGCCTAAGCATTTGCCCTCCTATCTGATGCAATAAATCTGACGAATCAGTAACTACATCCCAACTATTGTAACGCAGAAAACGGACCAGATATATGCCATACGAGCAGACAAAGATGGTGCAAAACATGAGTAAATTTAGCTTTCATGCTGTTAGGTATTTCTCCAATAAAATTTCAACCTTCAACAAGTAAATAATTCCAAGCATCAAACCGTTCCATGCAACAGATGTTAACCATAACAAATCAAACCATTTACTTACCGGCGGTCTTTCGGTAAAATGAAAAATGTATATAATAAAATACGGAGTATTGGGCAAAACCAACAGCCATGCACAGAGTATGAAACAGACCTTTAGATTTATTTTATCAAAATACTTCAACAACCTACTCAACAACAAAAGGAGCGCTGCAAGAAATAAATTTCAGGTGAAATAGAGAAAGGTAACCTTACCCGTAGTAAAGATTCTGAATATTATAAGCGAAACCGTAAATGCCAGTGAGACCAATTACATCCGCTCAACTTTTGCCCATTTATTTATCAAAACAAATCTGAAATTTTTGGTAAAAATATTACCCCTCCAATAATTGCACTTATAACAGAAACCCACAGAACAGCACCGGCTGAAATATCTTTTATGGTTTTAACAACAGGGTGATAAGTGGGTTGGACAAGGTTGCACAGTTTCTCTATAGAACTGTTAATCATCTCTAAAGAAAGTACTGCAGCTATGCAAGCCAATATGGTTATCCATTCAGTTTTTGATAGATGAAACCACCAACCTATTGCTACTATAAATAAAGCTACAACCAACTGTATCCTCCCATTGCGTTCACTTGTAAAAAATGCGATTAATCCATTGAAAGCATAGACAAAACCTTTTAGAAAATTCAGCATTAAATTGATTTTTGTGAAAACTACAAATTTTGAAGGAAAACATGCAATCAGGAACGCAGATGAAGCAGATTATAAGGATTTATTAGGATTTTGCATATCCCTAACTCGGTATTATCTTAAACAGAAAAATATCATTAGTAAATTTCAATTAACTTTTATTTATTTCTTCAAGATTCTTAAAAATATCACCTTTTTTAACCTGAAATCAGAAATGTATTAAGCAACACTACTAGAATTTCTGTAATTAAAAATTTGCCACTATATTGTTTGATAAGGTTGAGGATTAGGTGCCATATCTTAGAGTTATCATTTTTTATTTTGGGGAGTGACTATTTTTTTTATTGCCCTGTCAAAATCACTTTCAAAAAGCTTGTCCTGCACAATGCGGTATTTTTCAAATTCACTTTCAGCAAATGCTTTTGCAATGGCTTGTGTTACTTTCCCGGCATTGTTCAAAATATCTTTTTCGTTAAATTGCAAAAAAGCATTCAGTTTACCTGCCCAGTCTTTCATTGTCATTGGTATATTTCGCTCTGCCTGTGTTTCTGCATAGTCAAGGTACATGGTTACAAAACGGTTGAGGCTCTTTATTTCTTTTTCGTTGAGATAGTTTTTAGCTACTACCACATCAGTTTTTATGATTTTACCTAACGGTGCATTTTTCCAGGTAGTTAACCCCATTCGATCTTTCTTACTGTCAGCACGACTTACTATCAATTCAGCTGCTGTGTGCCCGTGAATAGCAAAATGTAATTTGTTTTGGAGATGCAAAAAAAGATTGAGTGACTAAATCGTCTGTTTTATAGTCCATTGCCGTGGCATAGATGTCGGTTATCTTTTTGATAAAAATTTCGTTCACTTGCCCGTATTTCTCTTATTTCAGCAAGCAAATCATCAAAATATGTCTTACTTAAAAATGCTCCGTTTTTTTATCGTTCTTTATCAAGCACATAACCTCTTATAGCAAAATCTCTTAACACAGATGTAGCCCACTGCCTGAACTGTGTGGCCCGGTGCGAATTAACACGGTAACCAACTGAAATAATTACATCCAGATTGTAAAATTCCACATCACGGTTCACTTCCCTTTTACCTTCCGTTTGAACTATTCGAAATTTTCGAATAGTTGTCCCCTCCTGTAATTCATCACTTTTGTAAATTTCTTTAAGATGATAATTGATAGTGTTTACTTCTACTTCAAAAAGAGTCGCAATCATTTTTTGAGTCAGCCATACTGTTTCATCTTCTGCCATTACCTCAATGCTATTTTCACCAGCCTTCGAGGTAAAAATTAAAAACTCGGC
This sequence comes from Segetibacter sp., assembly GCA_043736115.1. GTDB lineage: Bacteria > Bacteroidota > Bacteroidia > Chitinophagales > Chitinophagaceae > Segetibacter. The sequence goes on from JAYTDC010000031.1 coordinate 70,219, forward strand.
AGTGCTGTTTCGTATCTGAAGTTTTTTATTCAGCATTTATTGTTCTATTTTTTTCAACTATAAAATTCATTAATAGCTCAAAGTTTTTACATCTCTTCTTTTTTTTTGCAAATCCATAAAAAGTCGATGGGTTTCTATAAACGAAAATCCTGTCAGAATAATAATAAGTTTTCTAATTGTTTTGTAAGATGTATTAAGATCAAGTTGCATTCATAAAAATAAGTTGAAACCGATTAATAATATCGTTTCCCATCAAATTAGCTATTCCATACTCTCCAATATCACCCTACACACCATTTCTATCTCTTCAAAAGTAATTATTAGTGGTGGCGCTATTCGCAAACAATTGGGTGCAAATAAAAACCAGTCGGTTATTATACCCTTTTCTATGCAACGGTCTATTACGCTCTTGCAGGTTTCAAAACTATCAAACTCCAACGCCATCCATAATCCTGCAGATTTAACTGCTTTTATTTTGGGGTGTATTAAAACTTGGTTTAATAATTTTTCTTTTGAAAATACTTCTTCAATCCATTTGTTATGCAGCAATTCATTCATAGCAGCCATGCCGGCAGCACAACTAACCGGGTGACCGCCAAATGTGGTAATATGACCCAAGACAGGATTACTTGTCAAAGTATTCATCAACCTAACATCGGCAATAAAAGCTCCAAGCGGCATTCCACCACCCAATGCTTTTCCTAACAGCAAAATATCAGGAACAATATTGTATTGCTCAAAAGCCCACAAGCTGCCGGTGCGGCCAAAGCCTGCCTGTATTTCGTCAAACACAAGCAATACACAATTATCATCACATTTTTTGCGAAGCGCAATCAGCCAATTATTGTCAGGTTTATTTATACCGCTTTCGGCCTGTACCGTTTCTATAACCACACAGGCAGTTTGTCTGTCTATGCTGTTTAACAGCTCGTCGCTATTGTAGTCAAAATGATACACATCAGGAAGGAGCGGACGAAATGCATTGCGCCAATATTCATCTCCCATAATGCTTAATGCGCCTTGTGTGCTGCCATGATATGCCTTGTTACAGGCAATTATTTTGGTACGTCCTGTAACACGTTTGCATAACTTCATAGCCCCCTCTGTAGCTTCTGCACCGCTGTTGGTAAAGTAAACCGAGTTGAGTGTTGGAGGTAAATGATCGGTTAACAATTTTGCATAAGCCACCTGTGGCGCCTCTATAAATTCACCATAAACTATCAGGTGCATGTATTTGTCCACCTGATCTTTAACAGCCTGTATTACCGCAGCATTGCTATGGCCAATGTTACAAACACTAAAACCCGAAATGAGGTCTATGTAAGATTTTCCGTTAATATCCCACATATGTATGCCTGAAGCTTTTGCTATTTCCAATCCAATAGGAAATGGTGAAGTCTGTGCTACATGTTGCAGAAATAACTCGCGGTTTGTCATTTGCTTAAAGTAGAATTATTTTTATGAAATTTATGGATATTAGAATTACAAATCCCCCAATTGAGGCCGCATTACAATATCCTCCACCACCGCTTTATGAGATAGTTGACTTGCAGCAAAAATCATAGTTGCTACATCCTTTTCTTCCATTATTCTATTAGGATCAACACCTGTACCTTCCCAACTTGCACTTAAGGTAGCACCGGGATTTACTGCTGTAACTTTAATTCCAAATGGCTTCATTTCCTCCCGTAGATTTTTAGAAAACCCGAGCAATGCAAACTTGCTGATACCATACGAACCTACCTTATCAATTCCTTGTAAGGCTGTAATCGAACAGATGTTGAAAATATGTCCCGACCTTCTCGCCATCATATCGGGCAAAACCAATCGGGTAAGATTGTAGGCTCCATAAACGTTAACTTCCATCATTTTTTGTAACACCCCCTCTGCTTCGTTGTATATACTACCGCCAATAAACTGACCTGCGTTATTGACCAAAATATCGGGAACAATTGCAATGGATTTTAACCAGGAAGCAAAACCTTGTAATTCATTTTCATTTGAAATATCAACAGCATGAGCATGAAAATTGATTGTCGGATAACGGGCAATAAATTCTTCCTGCATCTCGTTCAAGTCTTTTGCAGTGCGGGATACTGCAATAATATTATATCCGCCTTCGGCAAATGTTTGAGCCGTGGCCCGGCCGATTCCTTTGGTAGCACCTGTAATAACAACGTTCATTTTTTATAATTTTAAAAGTAGCTTGCAGACAAAACTACTAAAACGCAACACGAAACAACAGAAAATGGTTTATCCGCATATTTTTTTTGACCTTGACCACACACTGTGGGATTTTGAAACCAATTCAAAAGAAACGCTACATGAATTGTTTTTAACTAATGAACTCGAAGCAACTGTAACTTCTGATTTTGAGCTGTTCTACAAGCATTATCATGACCATAATAAGCTGTTATGGCACCGGTACAATCATGGATTAATCAGGCAGGACGAACTGAAATGGAAAAGAATGTTCAATACCTTACTTGAGTTTAAAATTGGCAATGAGAAGATGGCAAAAAAATTAAGTGATGCCTATCTTGCTATACTGCCTTATAAAAAGGCTTTGTTTCCGCATACGGTTGAGATTTTGGAATACCTGATCAACAAACAATACAAACTTCATCTGATAACCAATGGATTTGAAAAAATACAATGGGCTAAACTGGAGAATGCTGCAATTGATAAATATTTTACCCACGTTATAACCAGCGAAATAGCCTGTAGCTTAAAACCCCACAAGGAGATTTTTGATTTTGCGCTGAACCGTGCCGGGAGCAACTGCAACGAAAGCATTATGATAGGCGACAATTTGGATGCTGATATTGCCGGTGGAATGAACGCCGGAATGGATACCATTTTTGTAAACCACATTAATGAAGCAACTACCTTACAACCTACACATACAGTTTATCATTTAAAAGAATTAGAGGAAATTTTTTAAGCCCATAATTTTATATTGAAAAGAAAAGCTATCAATGCCTAAAATCAAAACTGTTCTCCTTTCTTACGGCATGTCAGGCAAAGTATTTCATGCTCCTTTTCTTAATTTTCATCCGGGTTTTGAGTTAGTGGGTTGTTGGGAAAGAAGTAAAAAACTGATACAGGAAACTTATCCAAATGTAAAATCTTATGATACTTTAGAAGAAATACTGACTGACAATACTATTGACTTAGTTATTGTAAATACTCCCATTGACACCCATTTCGAATTTGCAAAAAAGGCCTTGCTTGCTGGAAAAAATATTGTTGTAGAAAAAGCTTTTACCACAACAGTGGCAGAAGCAGTTGAACTTAAATCCATTGGCGAAAGGCAAAATAAAAAAATTGCAGTATTCCATAACCGCAGATGGGACAGCGATTTTAAGACCGTAAAAAAAATCATAAATGAAGGATGGTTAGGTGCAATCAATGAATCTGAAATTCACTTTGACCGATATAAACCGGCCTTAAGCACAAAACCACACAAGGAATTACCCACACTGGGTAACGGTGCATTAAAAGACCTTGGACCACACATCATAGATCAGGCTTTGGTTCTATTTGGATGGCCTGACAAATTATTTGCCGACATCCGCATTACCAGAATAGATTCTTTGATAGATGATTGGTTTGATATTGTGCTTTATTATCCTACCATCAGGGTTAGGCTTAAGACAGGTTATTTGGTTAGAGAACCTTTACCGGCATATATTTTTCATGGTGCCAAAGGTTCATTTATCAAAACCCGTAGTGATGTTCAAGAGGCAGATTTAACTGCAGGAAAAAATCCCGGTGAAACCAATTGGGGTTTTGATAAGGATAACGGTCTGTTGCATACAGAAATAAATGGCGAAGTAATTAGGAAAACTTTTGAAACACTACCCGGTAATTATTTTGATTTTTATGAGGCTTTATTCCAATCCTTAACAGAAAATAAACCAATGCCTGTTTCTGTCGATGATGGTATTGCAGTTATTCAAATTATAGAAAGTGCTGAAGCAAGCAGCCATAGCGGAGAAAGTATTTCATTGCGAAAAATTTAAACCACAAAGACACCAAGGCGCAAAGGAACACAAAGAACAAACCTTTGTCCCGTTTTATTCGTTGTTTCGTTGCGTGAAAAAAAATAAACCACAAAGGCACTAAGACTCAAAGTAACACAAAGAAAAAACCTCCCGACTTGTCCCCTCTAAAATTAGTGCGTTTTCAAAGTATTGAATATCAGCGTTTTAGTGTATTATTTTTGTAAATTTACCGCACTAAGGCAAGTT
>JAYTDC010000032.1:0-13275 GCA_043736115.1 Segetibacter sp.
AAAAGGAGGAAGTGGTACGACAGCCTTTTCTCATTTATTGAAAATACAAAACTGCCATTAAGTCTTACAGGATAGCTCTACTGCAAAATTTGGGTTAAATGTAAAAATCCTAAAATGGTAAGGGAATGGTATGCAACCAATCTGGGTTTAAATACTAATCAGTACGGGGCTGTTTTTGAATGGAGACAAGGTGCAGACTCGTCCCAAAAAGGGTTTACACAATGGAGTCCATTTAATGAAAAAACAAAATATTTTGAACCTTCTACCAAAGATTTTATGATCAATTACCGTGTCGAAAACCTTGAAGATCTGGTAGATCAGCTAAAAAAGTCAGGGGTAACAATTACTGATTCAATTCAAACAGTTGAATATGGCAAGTTTGTTCACATTATGGATATCGAAAACAACAAAGTAGAATTATGGGAACCTAACGATATTGAATTTGATAAACTTGGTGAAAAGATTGGTGCTAGGACAACTAAGTAAAATTAATTATAGGGTAAGCATACTTGTTGTCGACTTTAATTTATATAGCTTTTTTCTTAACAAAATACTTTAGAGTTTATTATGAATGTAGTTGATTCTTATTTATATGATTACCTTAAAATAAAAAAGCACCGATTTTTTGGTGCTTTTTTAATAAAGTATTTAGTATCTTATTATCCTTGAGAGAATTCTGCATTTGCCATTAACTCTATTTCATCTCCTAGAATAGCAGATGGTGTTTTAGCAGCTATGCCAAAGTCAGTTCTCTTAATAGTTCCAGTAATTTTAAATCCTGCCGCATTTTTCTTGCTCATTGGGTTAACGCCTGTTTTTGCAATAACATTTAGCGTTACAGATTTGGTTACTCCATGCATAGTAAGATCTCCTGTTACGCTGTAGGTGTTAGCACCGGTTTTAGTGAATGACTTACTTATAAAAGTAAGTCTTGGAAACTTTGCAGCATCAAAATAATCAGGGCTTTGTAAATGTTTATCACGTCCTTCATTGTCTGTATTGATACTAGCAACATCTGCACTCATTTCTACTTGAGCATCTGTAAAGTCGGCATTTGGAGCTTTTATGCTTGCAGTAAAGTTTTTAAAACTTCCTTCTACATCAGAAATCATAAGATGTGTTATAGAAAAGCCTAAACGTGCATGTGCTTTGTCTAGTTGCCATGTTGATTGGCTGTAAGAATTGATTGATGCAAGTAATACAACAGCTGTAGAAAGCGCCAATAACGAAAGTTTTTTCATGAGTTAAATTTATTTTTGCAAATATATCTTCAATTTGTTTTCATTAAATTGATATATGTCAAGATTCATGTTAATTTTACACAAAGGTTATAAGCGATAATCCGATTAAGATTTATGGAAGTATATAGCCTTTGTAATAATTAAAGGATAGTGTTTTTTGTCCAATTTCTTTCTAGTGTAAATTTTCTGAAACTTCAATAAAGTGTTTCGTATTTACAATTTTTTAAAACTCTTTTTTACCTATTATCAGGTTAATATTATCGAGATATACATTTACAGGATCTGTACCATTGCTATGATCTTTGCGGATAGCAGTATTACCATTTATTTGAAAACCTACCTGTAAGTAATTTTCAACAAAGTTTGAGGGCAGTGTTGATTTTTGAACTTTGATATTTAAGGAGATTGACTCGTCATTGAGATAAAGCATTTCATAAAATAGTTCATTAGCGTTTTGATAACCTGTTATTCGAACGGTGTTCCAATCCCGTTGCTTCATACATGCATTAATGTGTTTTATATTAACCCAGCCTTTTGCCTTTTTGTTAATTTGTGTATCATCCCAATAGGACCATACATTTGATTTGCTCCATTGCAAACCCCATAAAAATGAATAAGGAGGCATTCCTTTTTGCAAAATAAATTCAAGTCCCTCAAGTTCAGTAAGATTTGATGTTTTGCAATCAATATAATTGTCAATATAAAAGTTCATGCTATAGCTAAAGGCATTGGCTGATGTAAAATACCAATGTTCACTTTTAAGTTGTTTCGCTAGTGTATTAGTAAAAAAAAGGTTGTTATATGCATCTCCACCTGTTATTCTACATTTGAGAACATTTTTACGGTTAGCAAATTTTCTTTTTGTTACTACTTTCCCTTCTATATCAGTTCCCGGAAACATGATATCCTTATAGGTGCTCCAACCCGTATTTATACCTAATAATGTTTTATGGGGTTTATTTATTCCACTATCTTCAAGAGAAAGGAAGCTATACAAATCTGTAACTGATTTTGAATCAGAACTCTTGTTTTGTGCTATAGCGGAAAAACTTGCAATTAAGGACAAATAAAAAAATATTTTCTTCATTAAATTTCTAAAGAGTAACTACTTTCTGCAATTGATTTTAAGGACTTTTTAAATTACTTTGGTCATAACGACCTCATCATTTTAACGGAAAATATAAGATCGTATATATGGTAGTGATTATTGCTCAACTTAAAAAATTGCATAAGGAAAGTAAAGTTCTGTTCTTATTTTGGTAACCATGCTGGTTGTGATTTTAATATTTTTTTGTGAATAGGGCAACTTGTAATATGTGCATGTGGGAGGTAGCCCCAACTCATTAAGAACTCATTTACAATTTCTCCTCCTGTAAATCTGAAGGTCTTTTTAAATAACTTAACCCATTCATCTTTTGTTTTGGGATGATGCATATCTATCCATTTTTTAAATGATCCATGTTCATTTTGAAGAGTCAAAATTACATTGGCGTTATGAATTGTAGCATCAATTTTTAACCTGTTTCGTATTATGCCTGCATCGTTTAGTAGTCTTTGCCTTTCAGTTTCTCCATAAGCAGCTACTTTTTTTATATCATAGTTTTGGAATGCTTTTTTAAAATTTTGTTGTTTGTTTAGAATAGTTGTCCAGCTTAGGCCGGCCTGATTTATTTCCAGTACCAGTCTTTCAAATAATTCGTTGTCATTTGAAATTGGAAAACCATATGCAGTATCATGATAGATTCTGTGAACACTGTTATCATCCATTAGCAATACTGCTTCGCAGTAAGAAGTAGGTTTGTCCAATTTATAATATTTTATTCAATTATTTTTTCTACTCTGGCTAGTTTACCTATACTGTTTATGCCTTCAAGAATTATTCTGAATTTTTTTGAAATGTCATTATTGTAAAAACTTATCTGCAAGGTCTTTCTTTTTTTATCAGTAAGAATATATGGGTTCCAGTATAAAGTTGTTCTTGCATCTTCGTCATCAATAGTGGGTGGTGTATTCCTGTAATCGGGATTATAAAATTCTTTGTAAGGCGTAAATCCAGAAACTGTTTGAAAACTTAGTCCTTTTCCCGGTGTGGCTTTTGAATCGCCCCCTTTTCTTGTATATACCGCTATTGCACCTCCTGCACCTCCGCCAAATGAACCAAAAAATGGAGGTGAAAATACTTTAATGTAAGCAACATCATTTACACTTACCGTTTTTAGTTGATCAGCTTCTATACTCATTTCATTTAAAAACAATTGTGTTCTACTGCCTCTCCAAGTGACATTTGGTACTGCACCTGTATTGTTTATTAATAAACCGGCAACTCTGCCCTGCAAATAGGCGAAAATATCAGGTATAGCATTTACAAGTGGATCTGTTGTTAAGTCAAATTGCTTACTGTTGCCACTCGAAAATAATCCTGTTGCATATTTGGCATCAATTAAATCTTCTTTTCTTTTTGGTTTTGCATATACAGTTACATTTTGCAAATTGTGTATTTCCAATTGCTTAGCAATCCGTTCCTTTTCAAAATAAAAATATCTGCTTTTATTAAGTGCCACACTATCATTATTCACATGACTCCACAAATATGAACTTATAGATTGATCATTATAAACTCTTGTTACAGGTTGAAGCAGACTTGTTTGAAATCGAATATCAACTCTATCTGTAAGACTTTTGTTACCAGACAATTGATAGTAAACTTTAATTGTATCGTAGAGCAATATGCCGGGTTGATTAAAATTGTTGCTTTTGTCAATAGGTAATAGTAAAGATTGTTTTGTGCTGTCTTTACCCTCCAATATTAAAAATATTGTTTGATCCCTAAGGGCACTTTTATCAGGTACTCCATAAATTGTTCCTCTGAAATCCATATAATCATCTTCTAAAGGAAATGTGATTACAGGCTTTTGTCCTGCTATTACTTTTTCCCAGTTAAACCTGCGCCATCCATGGGTAAGCATTACCAAATCAAGAAAATGGACAACTGAATCACTGTTGTTACTAAAGTAAAAAGCAGGATTATGTATATATCCTTTAACATCGCCACTTAATAATAAATCAGAGACAATATTGTAGGTTGAATCTGTAGGTAGCCCTGCATCGGTAATTGCAACAGACATGTTGCAAAAAAGTGTGTCACTTACATCTATTTCAATTGTATTTTTTTCTTTTTTACCCAAACCTGTAGTAATGCTTCTGATTTTGGGACGAAAGAGATATTCATCATTGTTTATCAAAACAACTCTTTCTGCTAATGGATTATAATGTGCATCAAATAAGGTTATCTGCAACACTCCGGTTGGTATTTCGTCAGTGTTAATTTCGGCCCTTGCAGATAACCGGTTTTCTAAATTAATAACTGATTTAAAAGCTATGTTTTGTTGGGTATGACCAATCAAATAATACTTCTGTGTAGAGTCATCTACATTTGTATTGCGGGTTACAGTGAAAATTATTTTTTGCCAATCGTTCTTCACTTGAATTACTGCACCTTTTGATTTAGCAATTGGAAGTTCTGACGTGTGCATAGCGCCATTATCTTCTTTCCATACAACACTGTATGTTTCTCCTCTGTCTGGCATTAATAGAATACTACCCATGCCATCATGCTCGGTTTTAAAGGAGTCTAATATTTTTCCCTTAGAATCTTTTAAGGCACATCTTCCATTAACACCCATTCCAAATTCATTTTCTATCAGAAATGCTATTCTGCTTTCAACATTATTTATCAGGTCTCCTCCTTCAGGAAAAAAATGAATGCGGGTCTTAGATGTTTGTATCGTCTTTGTGGAATTATTTTTTTGATTATCAGATCCCATAGAACTATTTTTTGAAAAACCTTTTATGGGGTGATCTATTCTGATGTCCTTACTGTAAATAAAACCTGTATCAAAATTCAACATCCATTTAGTATATGCTTTTAAACGCAAAAACTTACCGGTATAGTTAGCCGGAATATCGTATTGGCCTCTTGTGCTTGATTCAAAGATTGGATAAATAGTATGCTTTATTAAACTTCCCTTTTCATCATACCAATCCAAATAAAAAATTTTACTATAAACTGACGGATCAAAGCCGGCAAGTAAATATGCTTTAAACCATATGGTTTCGCCATTATTATAAATGCCTTTGTCAAAATGAATGTGTATTTTTTCCTGCTCAAATTCGTTAGCATATAAACTCAGGGTTGAGTCAATTCTTTGTGCTTTTACAGTTAAAATATGGAGTAATAATACAATGACTATTGATGTAAAATTTAATTTCATTTGTATGCTTTAATTTAGGCTGATGTAATGGAAATATTTAAGTATTATTTTTAACAGTTAAGGATGAAATTATTTGCTTGTACACATAAAAAATCAGTGTGTATTAAAGGCAATATAGACCCATTTAAATTATACTGATAAATTCGTGATGTTTAAGTTTTCATAATATAGTTTTTGAAATAATTATCCCCCTTATAAGATGATTTATTGTTCGAAGTTATGATTTGGAAAAAATAATTTTTATAAAATGATAACCCCATTTACTTCACAAAAATTTAGATTTTGGGCTTTTATTTCTATGGTATTGCTGGTATTTGTACATGGATATAATCTTAATCAGGGCTATCTGCAACCATGGACCCGACCTGATGAACCCATGACAGTAACCGCATTTGTTGAGTATTTATTAGCCAACGGAATTTTTAGATTCAGAATACCAATGCTGTTTATTATATCAGGTTATTTGTTTGCAATACATGATAACAAACCCCACCGTTACAGATTAAGCAATCGTGTAAGGACATTATTATATCCATATCTTATTTGGAGTGCATTTGGATTGTTGTTAACTTTTATGATGGAACTATTTCCATATAGCAGAAACCTTGTATCAGAAACCCATATGATGCAAATTGATGAAACCCGCACATTACTGCATCAATATCGTTGGTATGAAATAGTGGCAAGATGGTTATTTTTTCCTGTATCCTACCAATTGTGGTTTATCAGGGTTTTGCTGGTTTACAATCTGATTTATCCCGCTATTCATTGGTGCATTACTCATCCTAAAGCAAGGTACTATTTCTTTTCATTTGCTATTTTATTATGGATATCAACTGCCAACCTGATTTTTATAGAAGGAGAAGGATTGCTATTTTTCTCATTGGGAATTTGGATGCAGAAATCAAAATTTGATATAGATTCCCGAACAAAATGGATGCAACCAAAGTACTGGATTATTGTATTTATTTCATTCTCTATTGTTAAAACTATACTGGCTTTTACTGGCAAATTTCAAGCGGTTGAACTTGTTTTGCTGCTTATGCATAAAATTGTTGTGTTTAGTGGACTAATAAGTGCTTGGTATGGAGGCAATGGAATTGTTCATTATTACATGAAAAAAGAATGGTTCATATGGCTTTCGGCTTTTTCTTTTATGATTTATGTGGTTCATGCACCAATAATAGTTTACGCAACTAAGGCAGTGGCTATTGAAACAGCACAATACAGATTGGGGCGAATCCTTGCTTTTATAACAGTTCCATCTATCCTTGTGTTGTTTTCCATTTTATTAGGATTTATTTTGCGTAGGTATTCCCCTTCAGTTTATAGCTTTTTGACAGGAAATAGAGGTTTACAATAAGTTTTTATGAAATTTAAAATATTTCATTTATTTATTATATATTCATAATCTTCAGTACTGCTGCTTAGCAAGACTTCATTCCAAATAATTTTACCCAAAATGATTTCTTAAACTTACCAAAATGATATTATCTTTAACGTCCAATATTTATTGAAATTATTTTTGAAATAATGCATAATCCTTTGAAAATGAATGATTCTAATCATTTGAAAATCCTCTTTGTAGATGATGATTCAGATGAAATGTACTTATTTAAAGAAGCCCTGGAACATACGGGTCTAAACATTTCTCTTTCTAATGCTCAAAACGGAAATCAGTTAAAAGAATATTTATTTAATAAAACGCTTCCTGACCTTGTCTTCCTAGATATTAACATGCCTTATAAGGATGGACTAGAATCACTTATTGAAATAAGATCAAACCCATTGTTAGATAAATTAAAAATTATCATTTACTCAACAACAAAAGTAAAAAATATTGTACATGCTTGTTTTAATGCAGGTGCCGATTTATTTGTTTTAAAACCTGATGATTTTGATGGCATGGTAAAAGTAATCGGCAGTGTTTGTAAAAGAAACTGGAATGCTTTTGAAAGACCCTTAATTAATGATGGTTTTGTTATTAAGTATGACGAATAAATTCTAAAGGCAATATTGTTTGTATTAATATGAAGTTTATTGAGCGATGTAAATTTCCAATTTAGGTGTTGAGTATTAATGTTACCCAAGTGTCAATAGTCTTTTTTACATTATAATAACCAAAATTAAATTCTAAGTTTAAATTTACTCGTTGAAGCACTAATCCTTTTTTTGATGTCTTATTGACATCTGATGACATCTTAAACTTAGAAATGTTCCGTTTTGTACCATTTGTACTTTTTCTGTTTTTTTTCTGCCTACTAACTTCACATGTCTATGCACAATGTATTGTTGTAAACACATCTACAACTTACGATGAGAAATTTGAAACATCCGACGGAAATTGGGTTGCAGGAGGTACATCATCAGATTGGGTTTGGGGGCAGCCCGCTAAATCAATAATAACTGCAGCGGCACAAGGGCAAAAATGTTGGATAACCGGAGGCCTTACCGGTAATGCTTACAATGCTGGTCAAAGATCATTTTTGGTAAGTCCTTGTTTAGATTTTTCTTCATTAACGGATCCATATATTGAGTTTGAAATATTTTGGGAACAGGAATTCAGGTACGACGGTGCATCATTTCAATACAGTTTAGATAATGGAGTTAGTTGGTTAAATGTTGGTTCACTGAGCGAACCTGCAAATTGTCTTAATAGCAATTGGTTCAATTATGGCAACATACTCAATATGACAGGTTTTGGGCCTAACAGAGAGGGATGGTCCGGTACAGTAAAACCTTCATCAGGGTCTTGCAGCGGTGGTAACGGAAGTGGGGCATGGGTTAAGGCTTCTCATAGTCTTGGTACTCTTGCCGGAAAACCAAATGTTAGATTCAGATTTACTTTTGGTGCAGGAACAACCTGCAACAACTACGATGGATTTGCTGTGGACAATATAAAAATAAGTAATGCTCCAACACCCAATGTAGATTTTACATATAGTTGTATAAATGACAGGCAAATAAGTTTTATAAACACTTCAACACTATGTTTTAATGCATTCAATTGGAATTTTGGCGATCCTTCATCAGGAGCTGCGAATAATGTTACAGCATTAAACGCTACTCATGCATTTTCAGGCCCTGGTAAATATGACGTTGTTTTGACTGCATCAGGTGGTGGTGGGCCTGTGATTTCTGTTGCAAAAACCATTTATATAATGGATGTAAATGCTACAGTATTAAATGTAATTACATGCGCCAATGATAATAATGCTTCTGCAACAGCAATTGTAACCGCAGATACAGGTACTCAAAGTATTACATACAGTTGGAATACAACCCCCATAATAAATACATCAACAATATCAGGTCTTGGTCAGGGCACTTATGTAATAACAGTAACTGCAAATAACGCATGTACAGTATCAGATACCGTTGTGGTCAATAATCCCCTTCCCTTAACTAACAATGTTGTAAAAACCGATGCTACTTGTGGCAATGCAAACGGATATATTGGTATTACTTCAAATGGAGGATATAAACCGTATACCTATTTATGGTCACCTGTAGTTTCTTCAAATGCTTCTGCAAACAACCTTTTACCGGGTAATTATTTTGTAAAAATTATTGATAGTGCAGGATGCAAGGATAGTTTGGCTATATCTCTGATAAATAATGGTGGTGTTTCTGTAACAATCAATAATAAAACCGATGTAAAATGTTTTGGAGGAAATACCGGTTCTGCTACTGCGAATGTAACAGGCACCGGTGGTCCATTTAGTTATAATTGGTTACCAACAGGTGGCAATGCTGCATCAGCCAATAATCTTACAGCAGGTTTGTACAAGGTTATTGTAAATGATGCAAGCGGATGTATAGATACTGAAACAGTACAAATAAATGAACCCCTTACTGCATTAGCAGCATCGGTTAAAACCTATGCAACTTATTGTGGGTTAAATAATGGTGCTGCAAGAGTTTTTGTTACAGGAGGTGTTGGGCCGTATCTGTACAATTGGACACCCGGCAACTATACTAATGACAGCATTAGTAACTTAACGCCAGGGACTTATAATGTGACAATTACGGATGCCAATGGTTGTATCATTTCTAAACAGGCTGTTATTATAGCAGGTACATTTCCTCAAATAAATTCTATTACCCCAACCAATATTGCATGTTTCGGTCAGCAAACAGGAGGTGCAAATGCTATTGTTTCCGGTGGTGTTCCACCTTATACTTTTAATTGGAACAATGGTAGCACAATATTTACGGGGAACCCACTTCAAAATGTATTTGCCGGTAACTATCAGTTAATAGTAAAAGATGCAAATGGCTGTTTAGCGGCAGTACAATCAGTAACTATTAATCAACCCTTGAATCCGCTGCAGCACAGTGTTATAGTAAATAATATTTCTTGTTCCAATGTATTGGGTTCGGCTGTGGTAAATGAAACAGGCGGAACATTGCCTTATACTTATACATGGTCACCGTATGGAGGAAATGCAGCAAGTGCAACAGGTCTGAATGTTGGCAGCTATTTAGTAACTATTCTTGATAACAACAATTGTAAAGATACTATTCAAATTAAAATAGTGAATACAAGTACGGTTAAGGTTACGATTACTAATATTATTCCTGTTACTTGTTTTGGAGGAAGTAATGGTGCCGCTACTGCACAAGCTACAGGTATATCACCTTTTACCTATGTATGGTCACCAACCGGGGGAAGCAATGCAACTTCAACAACACTATCTGTAGGAGGTTATCAGGTAAAAGTGACTGACAATACAGGATGTATGGGTATTGATTCTGTCCAGATAACGGGGCCAACTCAAATATCTTCTGTAATAACTACAACGCTTACAACTTGTAATAATAGTAATGGTGCTGTAACAATTACTGCGTTGGGTGGTGTTGCACCTTATAGCTATTTATGGTCACCCGGTTCTTATGTTGGATCATCTGTTAGTAATCTATCTGCAGGTAGATATACGGTTACTATTACTGATGCAAAGGGTTGTACAAGTACAAATCAAGCAGTTGTAGATCCATCTTCTTCACCATCTTTAACTTTTAATATAAAGCATACAACTTGCAATCTTAACAACGGAAGTATAGCTGCCAATGTATCAGGAGGTGTTTCACCCTATAATTATTATTGGTCGCCTGTTGGTTTAACTACACCTGTATTAAATAATCTTGCTTCGGGAAATTATTCATTGCAGGTTACAGATTTTAAAGGTTGTACTGTTAGTTCAATAGTCTTTGTAAATCCATCTACAGTGCCTGTTATTACCGGATTTACTACAATTGATTCCAAATGCTATGGTCAACCCGGGGGGGCTGTTGCAGCAAATGTTACTGATGGTATTTTGCCTTATACCTATAAATGGAACAATGGTACTGATACATTTACAACGGCTACACTGCAAAATGTAAAGGCCGGTAAGTACACACTTCAGGTAACAGATTTTACCGGATGTAAAACCATACGGGATACAACAATTGGCGAAGCCTCTGCAATTCTTATAAATGTAACAACAGCTACAACAACATGTGGTTTAAAAAATGGCGCTGCATGGTTAAATGTTTCAGGAGGAACTGCACCTTATAAATACCTATGGTCATCAGGTGGAAATGGTGATACTGTAAGAAATCTTGAAAACGGATCTGTTGCTGTAAGTGTAACTGATGCAAATGGTTGTGTACAGACTTCGGGAATAGAACCTGTTGCTATATCCTATCCATTGAAAATTTCTTTAGGAAACGATACTATAATTTGTCCGGGAAATAAGGTAGTTTTAAATCCGGGGAAATTCACCTCCTACCTGTGGCAGGATGGGTCCAATGATTCAGTCTTTGTTGCATCACTAACCGGTATGTATAAAGTTGTTGTAGTTGATTTGATCGGTTGCAAGGCAACTGCATCTATTAAAATAGAAGCAACTTGTCAGGATATTGTTTTCCCCGATGCATTTACACCAAACAGAGATACACACAACGATGAATTTGGACCATTGGGAACTTTGTCAGCGGTATCTAATTATTCTTTTACAGTGTTTAACCGTTTAGGGCAGGCAGTATTTACAAGTACAAATCCTTATAAAAAATGGAATGGTACTATTAATGGAGTCGCTTCTGATAACGGGGTGTATGTTTGGGTAGCACAATATTCTTTTGATCGCAGGCCAATTAGAACAGTAAAAGGAACGATTGTATTAATTAGATAGAAAATTCAAGTTTTGTTATTGAATGAAGATTTGTTTCGGTTTTTATAAGTTAATATAGTGGCATAAATTTGATTTCGAGCATACTATAAAATGGCATTTTCAAAACATTTATTACCCAGAAAATAATAATTACTTTTATCCGCAGAAAAAGTTAGTATGAAAATAACAAAGATTGAACTTAAAGACTTTCACCAGTTCAAAGATCTGACGATTGATTTGACCTATCCAAATGGGCATGATAAGGAAGGGCAGCCGTTGGACAAAGTTTGTTTTATAGGGCAGAGTGGGACGGGGAAAACTACTTTGTTGGAGTTGATTCCGAAGTTTTTATTCAATTACGACACATCTTTAGTTGAAAATTCAAGCGCTCAAGCTTTGACTAAAAATATAAAATTTTCAATTTGCTTTGGCTACAATGATGAAAATGATGGTCATTTTGTTCTGAAAGAGCCAAATATTATTTTGAGAAAAAATTTGTTAGACAAGATGAGGTTAGGCGAAAAATCCACTCTGCACACTCAATTCTTTGGCAGTAGTCAAAATGTAGATTTATATAACACTTGGATTAGTAAAATTGCCTCTAAACTTATCTACTTACCGTCCAATTTAAACTATGAAATAGATTTTGACAGCGAAGGCAAAATCGATACAAGTGAAATTATTGATTTTAGTAAGAATAAAGTTTCTTCTACATGGAATTTAATTCTGGAAAAAGTACAAGCCTACCAAGAACAGGAATTAAAGATTAGACAAGAAATATCAAAGACTGTTGAACAAGCATCCAACAATCTTGATAAAATAAAGGTTGCCCTTGCCAAATTGGAGGAATGGAAAAAAAATGAATTCAATCCTATCCGGGACATTGCTGATAATTGCTTAAATAAATTGTTGAATCCTTTTAAATTGAGAGTAAAAACAGAATTTGATTTTCAAAAGAAAAATGATATTGGATTTATTAAAATCGAAAATTTTGATGGCGAAGAAATACCCAATGGATTATGGAGCACAGGTACCAAACAAATAGTCTTGAGTGCCATGCCATTGTATCTTTTAAAACCTAAACATACCATTATTCTGTTTGATGAACCTGAACGTTCATTATATCCTGATTTGCAAAGGTTAATTATTGATTTTTACTCTTCTCTTACAGAAAACTGCCAGTTTTTTTACTCTACTCATTCACCTATAATCGCTTCCAGTTTTGAGCCGTGGGAAATTGTGGAATTGAAGTTTGACAAGGAAGGGCATGTTTACCGGGAGCTTTATTACGAAGGTGAAAACCATATTGACAATTACAAATACAACCCCCGCTACATGCGTTGGGATGATATTTTACAACGGATATTTGATATGGAAAATGATGGTAGCATTTTACGAAAAGAAAAGCTGGATGAATTGGCTACTTACAATGTAAAATATAAAAAGCTTACCAAACAAAATAAACAGGAAACTTATGAAGGCGTAAGCATTTTGAAAGAAATACAAAAGCTCCCGACTTGTCCCCTCTAAAATTAGTGCGTTTTCAAAGTATTGAATATCAGCGTTTTAGTGTATTATTTTTGTAAATTTACCGCACTAAGGCAAGTT
>JAYTDC010000033.1:0-39506 GCA_043736115.1 Segetibacter sp.
GTCATTACACCATGTGTTTTTAAACATAGAAAATCAAGATGTCAAAGAACTAAAATATATTCAATTGAAAATCATTTAATTAAGACGCAACGCTAGTGAATTTTCATCAAACATAAAAATTAAAGTGTTTTAAAGTAAACATAGTATAACCAAAGAAATTATATCTAATATTTTCAATCACGACCCAATCAGTATTGCTATTTAAGTACAGGTGTTGGTGTAAGTTTTAAATGCTCCTAAAATATTTATACCCTAAACTTGGAAAGACGAAGTAGGATATAACTCAATTATATTCCTACTGTGATAATGATGCGAACAATGAACTAATTAGTTAGGGTAAAAGTTTAAATTTTTTTAGTTACGATTAGGATAAAAAACAGTACGAATTGATTAATAAAATCAATCATTATTACAAAAGAATTTTATTTCCCCAAAAACTTCTTCAAGCTATAAACATAGCCATATCAGTCATAATGTTTTAAATAATAAGAAGGTCTCTTTTTTTTCGTTTTAGAAATACCTATGAAAACTAAGTTAATACTTCAAGCCAGCATTTTTGTACCGTTGCTATTGTTATTGGTTATTTCAAAAGCCCAATCTGTAAAACTCCCAAATGCTTTTGCACATAACGATTATAGGCATAAGCGTCCATTACTTGATGCATTAGAAAATGGATTTACTTATGTAGAGGCAGATATTTATTTGCGGGGTAACAAACTAATTGTATCTCATATATTACCTATTTTAAAAAAGAACAGAACACTTGAAGAGCTTTATTTTAAACCGCTTTTGGACTACATAAAAGATAAAAATAGTGAACAGCATATACGTACGCATATTACCCTAATGATTGATATTAAGAGTAATGCACATAAAACGTTTGCAGCTCTAGCTGTTTTGTTAGAAAAATATAAGGCTATCATTTCTACTTATGAAGATGGCAAGGTTTATCTGCGGGATGTAACCATAGTTATTACTGGTCATAAACCACTTTTTCTTTTTCAAAATAATTTATGTAGAAATGTTTTTTTGGATGAAGACCTACAAATGGTAGGGCAGCAAATGGAGATGAGTAATAATCCAATTGCAAGTTGTAAATACTCACGTATTTTGAAATGGAAAGGAAGGGGAGCAATTTCTGTTGCTGAAAGGGAAATTTTAAAAGCATATGTAGATAAAGCTCATAAAAATGGTTTTAAAGTTAGACTTTGGGCATCTCCGGAAAGGAAAACCGTTTGGGATGAACTACTAAAGTGCAATGTTGACCTTATTAATACAAATAAACTTGAAAAACTAAGAGATTTTTTAGTTTCAGAGAAGTTATCATTAACAGAATTAGAACTTTTACCAACGGTAATAGAAAATGATTTTCCAGCAATGATTTTAAACAAATGAAATAATTAAAGTTATTTATTAAATCAAATGTTGAATAATACTAAGTTACAATCGAATAATTGTACTTACTGATTCGCATAATTTCTAAACTAAAATAAAAACATAATCTGGTATACGATTTTACGAAGCTTGTCTTGACTATAACATGCAATAGATTATGGCGCAATTATCATTAATTGCGCCTCTTTGTTTTTTTTAGACAGGTAAGGCATCAAGTAGGTTGTTATAAGGGTCTAAATTATTGTAAATTGTGCCGGTTCTATGTAAGCCATAGCCGGCATTTTTTGGTTAAAATAAATCGTTTGACAATTAAATTATTATTTAGGTATAAATTTCACATCAGTTTACTAAGCTGTATAGTATTTTTTTGTCTTCAGGGAAAGGCTCAACTAAGAGCCGATTTTACTGCATCACCCGTTAAGGGGTGTGCACCTTTGGTAGTACAATTTACAGATATTTCAACAGGTTCTCCTACAAGCTGGTATTGGGATTTGGGCAATGGTAATACCTCTATATCCCAAAATCCCGGCGCTATATATTTTACTCCAGGATCTTACACTGTAAAATTAGTTGTAAAAAATGCTACAAACAAAGACTCTGTTATACGTATGGGGTATATATCCGTTAGCGATAAACCTGCAATTAATTTTATTGCTGATGATACCATAGGTTGTACACCGCACCAGGTTGTCTTTACCGATTTAAGTATAGCGGGTACAGGTACTATAAGTCAGTGGCAATGGGACTTTGGCGATGGCAACACATCTAACCTACAATCCCCAAACAATCTATTTATGAGTGCAGGTAATTATAATATTACTTTGAAGGTAGTAAATAGCGGGGGTTGTAATAATACTATAACCAAGTCGGGTTATATAAAAGTTATTCAAGGGCCTACTGCAAGTTTTATAACTACATCTGCAACTACCTGCAGTCCACCGGTTACTGTAAATTTTACTAATACTTCATCAGGTATTAATATTGTAAACTATAAATGGGATTTTGGAGATGGTGTTACCTCCGCCATCGTAAATCCCTCACACAATTTTATAACCACAGGTGTTTTTAATACTCAACTTGTTGTTACCAATCAGGCGGGTTGTACCAATACCGTATCAAAACTTATAAGTATTGGTGCGGTAGCTCCCAATTTTAATAGTCCTGATACCGTTTGTATTAATACAGGGTTTAATATTTTTAATACTTCAACTCCGTCTACGGTTTCTGCATTTTGGACCTTTGGTGACGGTACTACTTCAACCCAAACTAACCCCTACAAAATATTTAATACAGCAGGTACCTACAACATTAAGTTGGTAAACAATTTTGGTGCATGTAAAGATTCTATTGCAAAGAAGATTGTCGTACTAAATGCTCCTTTGGCCACCTTTACTTATAATGCACCCCTTCCGGGATGTACTGTACCAATTACTGTTTCATTTAATGCTACCACAACTGCATTTTCATATTTGTGGGATTTTGGTGATGGAAGTACATCAACAACTCAGTCACCTACGCATGTTTACACTACAATAGGAACATACAGTGTAAAGTTATTTGTTAAAAACGCCTATGGATGTACAGACTCTATTGTCAAATCCAATATCATTTCAATTTCGCTTCCAAAAATTAACTCTATAGGTGGTTTGCCTTATAAAGGATGTTTGCCTTTTACACTCACATTTATTCCAAATATAACAACACCTGAACCCGTTACCACTTACAAATGGGATTTTGGTGATAATACGTTCTCCTCCTCCCCTAATCCCTCTCATACTTATAATACCACAGGAACCTACAATGTTTCATTAATTATTATTACAAACAATGGGTGTACAGATACTTTATTACTTCCACAGGCTGTAACAGTTGGAACTAAACCTACAGTTAACTTTACAGCGTCGCCTTTAATAGCATGTGGGTATCAAAATATTAAATTTACCAATACAAGTATAGGTCAAACTACTGCATGGTTTTGGTCATTTGGTGATACCGCTTATTCAGGTCTTGAAAACCCAACTCATTTATATAATGATACAGGTTTCTTTTCTATTCTATTTGTGGCAGAAAATAATGGATGTATAGACAGTATTAAAAAAACGAATTTTGTCTATATAAAACCTCCTATTGCACTATACTCCGTAAAACATTATTGTGATACACCATTATTAAAAAAGTTTGTAAACAAATCTAAAGGCGCATTGAGTTATTTATGGGATTTTGGAGACGGTAGTACCTCTACCTTAAGCGATCCAATACATACCTACGCTGCCCGGGGTAGCTATCTTGTCAAATTAAGGGTAGATAATGCACCTTGTTATGATTTCTTTGAAGATAGTGTATACGTAGTGGATGAATATCCTGCAATCAATATTTCACCCGCTATAGTATGTAAAAACGGACCTGTTCTTATAAGCTGTACAAATATAAATTCAACAAACATCAGTCAGTATCTGTGGGATTTCGGCGATACAACTATGCCCTTTTCTACCTTCTCTCCGCAAATAACACACAGTTATACTACCTCCGGAACCTATAACATTACATTGAAGACTACAGATATATTAGGTTGTATAAAAATAGTAACCAAAACAAATGGCATAACTGTGTATGGACCTACTGCTAAAGTAACACATGCAAGTGGAACATGTATAAATAGCAATGTAAAGTTCACTGATCAAAGCACTGCCTATCCTGGTTATCCTATTGTTTCATGGACTATTGACTATGGTGACGGATCTGTTTCAACATCAGCCTCACCGGGTTTTAACCATATTTATAATAATACTGGAACTTATACTATAAAGTATAAAATAAAAGATAGTTATGGTTGCATAGATTCATTGATTGATAGTGCGGCAATTATAATTACCAAAGTTACAGTTGGATTTTTACCATCGGATACATTAGCATGCAGGCAATCACTTATTAATTTTACCAATACTTCTGTAGGTTCTACTTTGGCCTATAAATGGGATTTTGGTGATGGCGGTACAAGTACGTTACGATCACCTGCACATTTGTACACTAGTAATGGCATCTATAATGTACAATTAAATATAACAGATAGATTTGGATGTAAAGACAGTGTTCGAAAAGACAGTCTGATAGTTATAGGAAATGCAGTAGCAGATTTTACACTTAGTGATACGATTGTAAAATGCCCCCCTGCCCAAATTTTATTTACCAACAAATCAACATTTTTCTCGTCTATTAAATGGGATTTTGACAACGGTAGTACTTCTACCCTTAATAATCCAACTCATATTTATGTTATTGGTGGCCTGTATAATGTAAAGCTGGTGGTAAACGGATATGGAAGTTGTGTTGATTCTGTCACAAAAAGAGTGAGGGTAAGAGGGCCACTGGGTACTATATCTTATAATCCCAAAGGTAAATGCGTACCTGCTACCATTAATTTTAACGCCACTGCAAGCAATATTTCCAGCAATTTTATATGGGATTTTGGTGATGGAACCACTGTAGTATCTAGTGGAAATGCAATTTCTCATACTTATCTCACTGTAGGCCGTTATTTACCAAAATTATTGTTGCGGGATACCTCAATTAATTGTTCGGTATTTGTTTTTGGATCAGACTCTATATCCGCTTCTGATATTAATGCCTTTATCAAACGTCCGGTTTCTTTATTTTGTGATAGCACAACAATTACATTTCAGGATTCCACAGTCATAAGATATGATACGGTAAGCCTTTACAATTGGAGTTTTGGTGATGGGGGTAGTTCAAATAGTCAAAATCCTGTACACACTTATAGCAGCCCCGGCAACTACACAATAAACATGCACCTTCAAACTGTTTTTGGTTGTAAAGACACTGCCGCTCCGGTTTATATAAAAGTTGTAAAAGGACCGGTTATTTCTGTATCTGGTAATCCTACTTCATGTGTTAATAGCCCAATAAACTTTGCCTTAGCACTATCAGTACCAGATACTTCCCTAACAAAATACAAATGGACTTTTGGAAATGGTAATAACTCTATATCAGCAACCCCTCCACCCCAAATTTATACCACTCCTGGTAGCTATCTAATCAATGTAGTTGCCATAAATTCAAGTGGGTGTACCGATACCGTAAATAAACCATTAACAGTATTTCCGTTGCCTAATGTTGATGCAGGATTGGATTCTACCATTTGCCGTGGACAAACAATTACTCTACAACCCGTTGGGGCACTGTCTTATACCTGGCAAACTAATACAACGCTAAGTTGCACAGTTTGTACCAACCCTGTTGCCAACCCTGATTCTTCAATTAAATATGTTGTGAATGGTAAAAGTGCTGAAGGATGCACAAATAAAGATAGTCTTGTTATTACTATTATTCAGCCGTTCACTTTATTGGCAAGTATCAGAGATACAATTTGCCGTGGTGAGGCTACCCGGCTATTGGCTAGTGGAGCAGATACTTATATATGGTCTCCTACAGCAGGACTTAGTGATGCAAATATTGCAAATCCATCAGCAAGACCTGATACTACCACTTATTATAGAGTTATAGGTAGTGATAAACGAAATTGTTTTTATGATACGGGTTATGTTCCTGTTATTGTATATAGCAAACCTGTTTTTAATATTATACCTGATGTATTGAACATTCAGGCAGGAAGTTCTGTAACCATAACTACAAGTGTGTCTACAGATATCAATGCTTATAATTGGACTCCGACTACCGGGCTTAGTTGCAACAATTGTCCTCAACCCACTGCCACCCCGGCTGCAAATAGCACCACCTATACTGCAATTGCTTCTAATGCAGGTGGCTGTACAGCCACCGATCAGGTGACAATTAATATGCTTTGTGGTTCAGGTAATATTTTTATTCCAAATACATTTTCGCCAAACGGAGATGGGTCTAACGATATTTTTTACCCTAGAGGTAAAGGGATAAAAGGGATAAAAAATATGATTGTTTACAACCGCTGGGGGGCAGTTGTTTTTCAACGCGGCAATTTTGATATAAACGATGCAAATGCAGGTTGGGATGGCAGTTACAAAGGACAGCCCGCACCATCAGAAGTATATGTTTATCACCTTGAAATAATATGTGGTACAGGTACTCAGTTTTTATATAAAGGCGATGTAACTCTTGTTAAATAAAGCGTATCCTTGATAAGGTCATTTAAATTGCAGAGATTGTTTTGCTCTTTCAAAATTATTTACGAGTATTAACTATTTCACTTCCTGAAGATCAACCAATCTTTTATAAAAGCCATTTTTTGCTAAAAGTTCATCGTGGGTACCACGCTCCGCTATTTCACCTTTTTGAAGCACAACTATTTCATCAGCGTGTCGTATGGTGCTTAGGCGATGTGCAATAACTATTGAAGTGCGGTTCTGCATCATATTGTTTATTGCATCCTGAACCAATCTTTCGCTTTCTGTATCTAAACTAGATGTGGCCTCATCTAAGATTAATATAGGTGGATTTTTAAGTACAGCTCTTGCTATTGTAAGCCGCTGCCTTTCACCACCGCTCAGTTTTCCTCCACGGTCACCAATATTGGTATCATAACTATTCTCCTTGGTTGATATGTAATTATGGGCATTTGCAATTTTAGCAGCACTTTCTATATCATTTCTTTTGGCGTTTTCTACACCAAGTGCAATGTTGTTAGCAATGGTGTCATTGAACAAAATAGGTTCTTGTGTTACAATTCCCATTTGTTTTCTTACAGAGTATAAGGAGTAGTCCTTAATATTTACACCATCTATCAGCAGCTCACCAGAAGTAACATCATGAAACCGAGGTATGAGATCGGCCAATGTACTTTTACCGGCACCGGAAGAACCTACAAGTGCAACCGTTTTTCCTTTTTCTACTAACAGATTAATATTCTTAAGTATAACATGCTCATCATAAGAAAAACTTACGTTTTTAAATTCAATTGTATGCTTAAACTCTGTTAGCTGTACCCCATTTGAATTTTCATCTACCTTAACGGGTGCATTTAGTAATTCCTCTATACGGCCAATAGCTGCCGTACCTTGTTGCAGATTGTAAAAAGAAGTTGACAAGCCTTTGGAAGGATTAATAATTTGCGTAAAAATTCCTACATACATAATAAAGCCTTCAGCATCTAATCCGCTAGCATGACCGGCTAATACAAGCCTGCCCCCAAACCATAGAATACCACAAAGCACCATTACCCCCATAAACTCACTAAGAGGGGAGGCCAAATCTCTTCTAAATTGCATTTTGTTACGCAGATGAAACAAGTCCATATTTGTCTTGTTAAACTTGTTCTTGAGTATCTTTTCTGCATTAAAGGCTTTTATAACCCGTAATCCGCCAAGCGTTTCATCGAGTACAGAAAGTGCGTCTCCCATCATTGTAGCCGAAGCTGACGACTGTTTTTTTAAGGATCGGCTTATTCTTCCAATAATTAAACCTGTTAGGGGTAAAAAAATGAATAAAAACAAAGACAACTGCGGGCTAATATAAATAAGGGTACCGAGAATAATTATAATATTGAGAGGGTCTTTAATAAAGCCTTCCAAAGCGCCTACCACAGAACCTTCAACCTGTCCAACATCATTAGTCATACGACTCATAACATCT
The DNA here is from genome assembly GCA_043736115.1 of Segetibacter sp. GTDB lineage: Bacteria > Bacteroidota > Bacteroidia > Chitinophagales > Chitinophagaceae > Segetibacter. Next base: position 7,978 of record JAYTDC010000033.1, read on the forward strand.
CCTTTACGTTGTTCAGTAAAGTAGCCAATAGGTAATTGAAGGAGTTTGTTATACAGTTCTACCCTTAACCTTGTCATAATACTATTCTTGGTAGGAGTAAGTACATAATAGGAAAGATATAGAAACGCATTTTTGAACATAACCGAAACTATAACCACCAGGCAAATTAGTCCCAAAGCCAAAACATGTCCTTTGTCGCCGTTTACTACAATCAGATGGCTGATTTCATAATTAATATAATTTATAAAATCACCAGAACCATGTATAGCAGCAGGTTTTTCTAAAACCAGTTTTTCGTGAGAAAAAATTAACCTTAGAAAAAAGGGTAGTGTACCTAATGATATTAGTGAAAATAAAATAGAAAGAACAGTAAAAAGAAAGTATAAAGCAATATTTCCTTTATAAAACCGGAGATAATTAAAGATTCGGGAGTATTTTTTCATTAGTGTTTAAATCAATCAAATCGGTACAAAGTAACTACTTTTACCGCCATAAAATTGTGAATATATGCAGGAGGGAAAACGACAAAAACAAGTAGCTGCGGTTATTCAGCAAGAGATGAACGATATATTTATGCGTCTTGGGCTCAATATGATAGAAGGAGGTATGGTTTCAATATCATCTATAAAAGTAACACCTGACCTGCTCGAAGCTAGAATTTATCTAAGTTTTTTTAAAATTGTTGATGCAAATGCTGCTTTGAAGAAAATAGAGGCACAGGCATGGGAAATAAAACGGGAGCTTAGTGATCGCATTAAGCGTCAGTTACGACGCATACCTGTACTGCAGTTTTATTTAGATGATACGCTGGATTATGTTTTTAAAATGGAAAACATTTTTAAAGAGATTGAAATAAAACCCAATGATGATGAAGAAAACAATTGAGAAAATATTAAGTAATGCAGGCTGATTTCCTCTAAATTATAATCATAAACACCAAAGTGACTTTATTATTTGCCTGGAGATATTTTAAAGCTAAAAAAACAACGAATGCTGTCAATTTGATATCATGGATAAGTATTTTGGCAATAGCGGTAGGGGCAGCAGCACTAATTTTGGTATTAAGTGTTTTCAATGGATTTGAAGATTTGGTGAAAAGCCTTTATGCAGATTTTTATACAGACATAAGAATTGCTCCTGCAAACGCTAAATTTATTAATCTTACAACTCAACAGTTAGATAACATAAAAGCCAGAAAAGGTATTAAACAAATCTGTACAGTTGTAGAAGAAAAAGCTGTTTTGGTTAATGGCGAATTGCAAAGTATAGTATTTCTTAAGGGTGTAGATAGTAACTACGAACAAGTAAGTGGATTGGCAAGGCATGTCTACATGGGACGATTTAATACAGGTACTACTGAACAGCCTCTTTTAATTACTGGGGCAGGTATAGAAAATGCTGTAGGCGTTCAACCCGGAATGAACATTTCACCCTTAACGGTTTATTTGCCCAATATAAAATCTTCAAATACTTCGGTAGTTGACGCATTAAACTCATATAATACCAATGTCAGCGGTAGTTTTATTTTACAACAAGAATTTGATAATAAATATGTAATCACCAATATTGGGTTTGTCAAATACATGCTGGATTTATCTGAAAACCAATATACCTCTATAGAAATTGCATTAACAAATTCAGATCAGGCAGAACTAATAAAAAAAGATTTAGAAAATTTATTAGGCATTGATTTTATGATAGAAACACGATATCAGCAAAATCAGAGTCTTTATAAAATAATGCAAGTGGAAAAATGGGTTATTTATGGCATTTTATCCTTAATTCTAGTTGTTGCTGCTTTTAATTTGATTGGTGCTTTAACGATGCTCGTATTAGAAAAACAAAAAGATATAGCTGTATTAAAAGCCATGGGTGCTGATGATTATTATATACAAAGAATATTTCTTAAAGAGGGGTTTTTGCTTGCAGGAATAGGTGGGGGTAGCGGAATTATTTTAGCATCATTAATTTGTTTATTGCAGATTAAATATAAAATCGTCAAATTATCGGGAGGAAGTTTTATCATTGATTACTATCCTGTCAAGTTAGTAATAAGTGATTTTCTACTTGTTGTTGGCACTATTTTGGCTATTTCAGTTTTAGCTGCATGGTTACCTGCACGTAAAGCAGCAAATCAGCCTTTTTCCTTAAAAAGTTAAATATTAAGGGGATTATTGAATATATTTCAAAAGCAACCGTTACTAATCAAAAATTGTCTAAAGATTGATTAATAATTTTTTTGTTGATAAAAAATTATGTGGTTTACTTTAACAAACATTTCGTTGATAACACAAAATGTGTTTAATTTGCTAACAAACCCTAAGAATAGTTGTCGTCACCTAAAAAGGCTGTAAATGCAACAAATTTTAATTGGAGGAATATTTGCTTTCGTTGTAACTCTACTTGTAATACCCGTTATAATATTGGTTGCAAAAAAGAAAAAATTATATGACGAGCCTGACGATAAAAGAAAACTTCACAAACAACCCATTCCTTCACTTGGTGGTTTAGGTATGTTTGTTGGGTTTATTTTAAGTATTTTACTTACTATAAATTTTGCAAAAGAGGCACCTGAATTTCAATTTTATATTGCAGCATTATTACTCATCTTTTTTCTGGGTATCAAAGATGATATCATGATAATTTCCCCCGGAAAAAAATTTGTTGGTCAATTAATAACTGCCGGTATTTTGATTTTTAAGGCAAATCTTGTTATTTCTGATATGCATGGATTTTTAGGTTTTAATGCTATACCTGTTGAGGCAAGTTATCTATTAACTGTATTTGCTATCGTAGTAATTATTAATGCTTTTAACCTTATAGATGGTGTGGACGGTCTTGCCGGTGGATTAGGTTTAATCTCATCATTGGTTTTTGGAATTTTCTTTTTGGTAAATGGAAATATTCCTTACGCAGTATTAGGTTTTGCATTTGCAGGTAGCTTACTTGCATTTTTATATTATAATTTTTATCCAGCTAAGATATTTATGGGTGACACAGGTTCACTTATGATTGGGCTTATAAATACAATACTGGTTATAAAATTTATTCAAACAGGTTCTGATTATGCAGCTTATCCCGTTTCTGCAGCCCCAGCCGTTGGATTTGGAATTCTATTTTTACCCCTTATGGATACACTTAGGGTATTTGGATTAAGGATAATTAATGGCAGATCACCATTTAGTCCTGATAGAACTCACATACATCATTTATTACTTAATCGTGGTTTTAATCATAAGCAAGTTTCTTTTATTTGCGTTGGTATTTCTATAGCAGTATCTATGATTTCTTTTTATTTTCAAAATTTGGGCACAGGATTCCTGATAATGTTACTGGGTGGCATATTTTTCTCTTTTGTTTACGTACTTCACTTTAAAAAATATACTTACAAACTTCGTGTTATTAAAGGTGAAGTGCCCACCATTGTACCCGACGGTGGCGATGTAAGATTAGTACCCCTCTACGAGAAAAAAGCTGCAATGGTGGAGGAGGAATAAAAACTACGTTTAATATTTCACATTATTTTAAGAACACTCAAGATTATTTTACACCTGTTATTTTAGTTGTATTTTATTATTTGTGCATTGTTTAAATTTGCCCTGCAAAATTTATTGTAACATGACTGAAGAACTGGAAATGATAATTGAAGATGCCGAATTTTCAATGAAAAAAGCCATCAGCTTTTTAGAAATTGAATTAGGTAAAATTAGAGCAGGTAAGGCTAACCCGGCTATGCTCGACGGTATAACAGTAGAGTATTATGGTGCCCCTACACCTATAAGCCAAGTGGCCAATATAAATGTAATGGATGCCAGAACTATTAGCATACAACCTTGGGAGAAAAGCACTTTGCAATCTATAGAAAGAGCTATCATAGCGGCTAACATTGGTATTAATCCTCAAAATGATGGAATAAATATTCGTTTGTTTTTACCCCCACTTACAGAAGAGAGAAGAAAAGAATTGGTTAAGAAATCGGCCGGTGAAGCAGAACATGCTAAAGTGGCCATTAGAAATATAAGGCGAGACGCTATTGAAGAAGTCAAAAAAATGCAGAAGGATGGACTTAGTGAAGACACCGCCAAAGATTCAGAGAATGAGATACAGGAAATGACTGACAAGTATATAGCTTTAATAGAAAAGCACCTTGCAATAAAAGAAAAGGATGTTATGTCTATATAAAAATAGAATGTAGTAAATCACATTTTCCCGACTTATATAAAAGTTGGGATTTTTTTATCCCGTATTAGTCCTAAATTTTTGTTTTCGGAAAAAAAGCATTTCGCTTATAAAAATAAGAAGAAGGCTAACCCCTGTTGTAGCCGTCACTTTACCTAAAAAGTAAAGAAAAGTACCAAAGTGCATCCACTCTATAAGCACAAGATAAAAGTGATGTAAAAAGGTAAAAACCAACACGTATAAACTATACGGCGTAAAACCCATACTTTTTATAGAAGGTTCGGCATAATTTAATTCTGCACCCTCTTGTGATATTAATAAATTAATCAGAAAAGGTCTTAAGTAGGCAATGAGCACACAGGGAGCGGCATGTAATCCTGGAACACCTAAAAAATAATCAAGAGTTAAACCCAGGCAAAACCCCAAAAAAAGAAGTGCAGTTCGTGAAATAGTAAAAGGCAACCAAAGTATAAATAAAAAATATAAATAAGGGGTGATAAATTGATGTAACGGGGGTACCTGGCTTAGTATATAAACCTGTATGAGAATAAACAGTATAAAACGGATAATATTTTTTATTAACAGACTCATTCGTTTTTTACTTTAACAGCCTCTAGTTTGCGTTGCTCATCTAATTGTAGGTTGTCTACAAGATTTACATATTCAAGGCTATAAAAATTTGTAGATGATTTTACCTTTATAATAAAATAATTGCTTCCCGGATCCTTTGCTACCTCTGTTACAGTACCAATCATTAAATTGGGGGGGAAATTAGCTGAATAGTTGCTGGTAACTACTGTGTCTCCCTTAGATACAGTAGTTGACTTAGGAATTTTTAAAAGTGTGAGATAATATGGATCAATTCCATCCCACTCTATACTACCCGGAATCTGTGATTTCTTAAGCATAGAACTAACTTTGCTATTGCGGTGTAGCAAACTCATAGCACGGCAATAATTTTCACTAACGTCTATTACGGTACCTGCTATGCTATTTGAACTAATTACTGCCATATCTTTTTTAACACCCTGATTAGAACCGCGGTGTATGGTCATGTAATTATATTGTTGAGAAATAGTATTGTTTACTACCTTGGCAGGAAGCCACAGATATTTGCGTTGTTTTCCTAACGTATCTGTCATCAGGCTATCTACACGTTTGATATAGGTTGTGTCTGTATTTTCAAAATTTTTTCCCAGTAAGTTTTTCAACCTTGTGTTTTCCTCCTGCAACAAAAGGTTATTTTCTCTTAGGTTAAAAAAGTTATGTACTTTATTATATTGTGTATTTACCCGACCCGTTATTTCATTGGCAAAATTTGCATAAGTAGCACCATAGGTATCACTGTTTTTTACTAATAATATTATACATATTATCTGCAGGGTCATGAAGAAAAGGAAGTTAAAATAGCGCCTTATGAAAATAAATATATTCTTCATGAGAATTCTCCTATAGTATTTGCGGAGTAAAAATTACAGGGAATGTTTATGTAAATAAAGAAGATTATTTACTTTAAATATTAATATTATCATTCTCCAAAATTGTTATTTGGTTTGGATTTCTTAATGAGTTAACATTCCAATAATTGTGCTATTTATATTGTATAAAGGAGCAAATGAATTTTCAAAAACATCTATCTCATTATAAATGGAAAACGTTGGTAATTTTTTAAAGCAATACCTGTACCGCGAACAACACTTTTCAACGGATCGTCTGCAACGTGTACAGGAAGCTTTATCTTTTGACTTAGTCGCTTGTCCAAACCTCTAAGCAAAGCACCGCCACCGGTAAGGTATAATCCTCTGCGGTAGATATCTGCAGCCAACTCGGGTGGGGTAGTTTCTAAAGCTTTTAGAATGGCTTCTTCTATTTTGAAAATGCTTTTATCCAACGCCTCGGCCACTTCCTGATAGCTGACCATTATTTGTTTAGGAATACCGGTCACCAAATCGCGGCCATTCACAGGTATATCGTCAGGGGGTGATTCCAAATCTTTCATGGCTGCACCTATCTGAATTTTAATTTGTTCTGCTGTACGCTCCCCAATTAATAAACTATGATATCGCCTAAGTGCTTCCATTATATCGGCAGTAAATTCATCTCCTGCTATACGAATGCTTTGATCACAAACAATTCCAGCAAGGGCTATAACAGTAATACCGGTAGTACCACCGCCAATGTCTATTATCATGTTGCCTACAGGTTCTTCTACGTCTATACCTATACCAAGTGCTGCGGCCATAGGTTCGTGTAGTAAGTAAACTTCTTTTGCACCTGCCTGTTCCGCACTGTCTCTTACGGCTCGTTTTTCAACCTCGGTAATGCTGCTTGGTATACAAATCATCATTCTCCAGCTTGGTGGAAATAATGGTTTTTTAGGATAGATCATTTTGATCATTTCCCTTATCATTAATTCAGCAGCGTTAAAATCGGCTATAACCCCATCTTTCAAGGGACGTATGGTACGTATGCTTTCGTGGGTTTTTTCGTGCATCATCAATGCACGTTTGCCCACGGCTAAAACAGTTTTCAGGTTGTTACGGTCAAGCGCAACAATAGACGGTTCGTTTACCACTACTTCCTCATTATGGATGATAAGGGTATTCGCTGTACCCAAATCCATAGCTATCTCTTGCGTAAACCAGTTGAACAGTCCCATTTATTGGTTCCTTGTGTTTAAATTAATTGGTGCAAAGTTGTAAGAAATAATCCGAATAAACAAAGTTGAAATAAAGCCAACTCCGGTTCAATCTAATCGGTCATTTTTATCCTGATAAATGATTTTTTTTAAAAACTTTGATTTTATAATTTGGGTAAAACGAATATTAATTTTTAAAACTGACCAAAAATTTAAATCGGCTTTCTTACAATGTAACAAGGTACAGTAAATTCCTGCCATTTATAATTCAATTTTAGCTATGTGTATAATTTTATTTTGGAAATAGTTAAACACACAATTAAATTATTTTGGTGAATTTAAGATATTATTCGTAATATTGCGATTGAATATGGGCCTAACAAAATCATACAAGTTTAGCGCAACGGAAAACAGGTTGGCAAAATATGCTAAGGCATTGGCGCATCCGGCCCGCATAGCAATTTTGAAAATTCTAGCAAAAAAGGCAACCTGCATTTGCGGGGATATTGTGGACGAACTTCCACTTTCACAAAGCACTGTTTCACAACACCTGAAAGAATTAAAAGATGCAGGTCTTATACATGGCGAAATAGAAGGTGCTAAAGTTTGTTATTGCATTAACGATAAGGAATGGAAAACAGCACAAGCATTCATCAATCAGATTTTTGATAGCTACAAAGGTTGTAATACAAATTGCTGTTGATTTTTTTTGAGTAAAATCATCGTGATATTGCGATTGGATGGGATATTAGATGTTAGATAAGAGATATTAGATTTTAGATGGGAGATGAAAAACTCCTGTAGTTCTTTTTGGTGTTGAAGAATTGAGTAAAATAAAAAACTAAAAAATAAAAAATCATGCAAACACAAGATCAGTTAAAAGAAATTGTAAAGCAGAAGTATGGTGAAATAGCTTTACAGGACAAAGGAATAAACCAAAGCTCATGTTGCGGTGCCGGTGGATGCTCAACTGAAGTGTACAACATTATGTCTGATGACTATAATGAGTTAGAAGGCTACAACCCTGATGCAGACTTAGGTTTAGGCTGCGGACTACCAACACAGTTTGCGAAAATAAAAGAAGGTGATACGGTTATTGACCTGGGTAGCGGTGCAGGCAATGATGCGTTTGTAGCCCGCCATGAAACCGGTGAAACAGGCGAAGTAATCGGCATTGATTTTACACCGGCTATGATAGAATTGGCTAAACGAAATGCAACCGTAAGAGGCTTTGACAATGTTAGCTTTAGGCAAGGCGACATTGAAAAAATGCCGGTAACTGCTAACAAGGCAGATGTAGTAGTAAGCAACTGTGTACTGAACCTGGTACCTAACAAAGACGGTGTATTCAAAGAAATTTATCGGGTACTGAAATCTGGTGGGCATTTCAGCATATCAGATATTGTGCTGGAAGGTGAGTTGCCAAAAGCAATACAGGAGGCTGCAGAAATGTATGCAGGTTGTGTGGCCGGTGCTATACAAAAGCAGGTTTATCTTGAACTAATAGAAGCAAATAGCTTTGCCAATATTACCATTCAAAAAGACAAAGCAATCATTATTCCTGATGACATATTGAGTAACTATATGACTCCGGAACAAATTGCTGATTTCAAACAATCCGGCACTGGTATCAGGAGCATTACTGTATATGCAGAAAAACCATTGGAAGCAAAAGCATGTTGCAAGCCTGGTTGTTGTAATTAGAAATACTTAAAAAAAATTTCCGAAAAATATTTATGTCAATAGAATATTGTGCCCCTGCTCACGGACGTAAGCAATTGACCTTTTTAGATAGGTACCTCACCCTTTGGATTTTTTTAGCTATGGTGGTTGGAGTATCAATCGGAAATTTCTTTCCATCGTCTTCAACTGTTATTAATTCGTTTTCTAACGGCACCACCAACATACCTCTTGCAGCAGGGTTAATATTGATGATGTATCCTCCGTTTGCAAAGGTGAGATACGATAAATTGAAAACTGTTTTCAGGAATACAAAAGTGCTGGGTATTTCTCTGCTGCTTAATTGGGTTATAGGTCCAATACTTATGTTTATACTGGCAATCATTTTTTTGCATGGTTATCCTGAATATATGGTAGGCTTGATTTTAATAGGGCTTGCACGATGCATTGCCATGGTGATTGTTTGGAATGAATTAGCTCATGGCAGCAGGGAATATGCGGCAGGATTGGTAGCATTAAACAGTATTTTTCAAGTACTATTGTACAGTGTATATGCTTATGTATTTGTTACCATTCTACCCCCATTGTTTGGCATAGCAGGGGCTGTAGTTAACATTACTATTGGACAGATTGCACAAAGTGTATTGATTTACCTCGGCATACCTTTTTTTGCAGGACTCATTACCAGAATTATTTTGAGAAAAATAAAAGGGGATACGTGGTACGAACAAAAGTTTATACCTTTCATTTCGCCCATCACTTTAGTTGCTTTACTGTTTACCATAATGATCATGTTTAGCCTTAAAGGAAAAATGATTGTGCAGATACCTTTGGATGTTGTTCGCATAGCAATACCGTTGGTCATTTATTTCGTCGTCATGTTTTTGGTTAGCTTTTTTGTTGGCAAAAAAATGGGAGCCGATTACGCTATCATTACCTCCATAGCCTTTACTGCTGCAGGCAATAATTTTGAACTGGCAATTGCCGTAGCTATTGGTGTTTTTGGCATTAACAGCGGACAGGCATTTGCAGGTGTTATAGGCCCTTTGGTAGAAGTGCCTGCGCTTATTGCATTGGTCAACGTGGCTTTTTGGTTTAGAAGAAAATACTATCCCCAAAAAGCAGTATCAACTTAAAAGCAATTACTTTTTGAATTACCAACATTTGTTCTTTCAGTTAACATCGTTGTGTCAATTAAATCCCGATTTTTTCTTTGGGGCTCACTTGACCATTTGGGTAATGCTATCCAGCTTTTTTTAACCACATATTAATTGATCAACATTTACTTCACACCTCATAAATATTTGCTCATGAAAATTGCCTTATTCAGCGACATACACGCAAATCTGCCTGCATTGCAGGCATGTTTAGAAAGTATAGAATCACAAATGCCAGATGCAATTTATTGCCTGGGTGATTTGGTAGGGTACAATATTTGGCCCAATGAAGTAATCCATGAAATACGGCGCCGCGGCATACCTACCATTGCCGGCAACTACGATCAGGGCATAGGATTGATGAGCGATGAATGCGGATGCGCATACAAAACAGAACACGAAAAAGACATGGGTAAGCTATCCATTTCATTCACCAACTCGTTGGTAAAACCAGATGAAAGAAAATACCTGCGTACCTTACCTGCCCACATTAGCGTTGAGTTTCAGTTGAATAATGATAAGCTTAATCTTTTACTCGTTCACGGCAGTCCACGAAAAATAAATGAATACCTTTTCGAAGACCGCGATGAGAAAAGCCTGCTAAGAATAATGGAACAAGCTGATGCCGACATCATGTGCTTTGGACACACCCACAAGCCATATCACAGGGTACTTCCAACAGAAGTCACCGAAAACCTCCATTACCGGCATGCTATTAACATTGGTTCTGTAGGCAAACCCAAAGATGGCAATCCACAAGGTTGTTATGTATTGCTGAACATAAATGCTGATAGTAGCATTACCAACAAAGATGCCGTACAGGTTGAGTTTATTCGTTTTGATTATGATGTAGAAAAAGCCGCCAAAGCAGTAGAAGATAGCTCATTGCCAAACGAGTATGCAGATATGTTGCGGAAGGGATATTGAGCTAAAACCGATTGGGCAAACAAAATAGTCCAATTCGGCTTCGCCTCATTTGACTATTTGTTTGATTCCATCGGTATAATCCACTGCAAGATTTTAAAAATATTGGCATATTTTAAAAATCACATTTGTATAAAATCATTGTAATAAAAAAAAGACAGGATTTTAGTCCTGTCTTTTTTATGCCGAAATATTTTTGAAAATTAATTTCCTGTCACCACCATTTTCTTTGTTTCAATCACCTTACCATCTACCAGCAAAGTGTAAGAATAAGTACCGGCTGCAAGGCCTGATGTATCAACATTAACATTGCCTTTTCCTTTGTTGGTTAATGTGATTTGCTTTAGCTTTTTACCATAAACATCGGTAAGGATAAGTTCAGCTTTGATTGCGGCCTTGGGTATGTTGTAGGTTATCCTTGTGGCATTACCTACAGGAGGGTTTGGCACATTTTGTTCAAGACTGGCAGAAGATAACTCCACATTTTGTAGTTTGCCGTCTGCAATTGATTTGCCTGCGGTCATCATAGCCTCCAGTTTGGCAAGGCGTGTTTCCAAATCGGCATTTTGATTTTTTAATTGCTCATTCTCCTTTGCCTGTTCCTGCATGCCTTTTATCATTATAGGGATAAGTTCGGTATAGTTCACCGCCTTGAAACTTACTTCATGGCTTTTCTCTGTGCCGTCTTCGTTGTTGGTCTTATAATCCTTGATAGTTACTGTGGATTCTTTCACAAGATTGGGCAATACTTTTTCCAGGTCCTGTGCTATTAATCCATAATGCAAGCCTTGTGGCAATTGCAATGAGGCGTATACCCCTTCCTTTTTAAAGTTGTAGTTTCTTGGTTGCAATGCACCAATGATTTCCATGGCATTGCCAAAGTCGCTGATGTTGGTTTTGAGCCTTGCATCAGAACCTGTGTAAGCCCCTGTGCTGAACACATCGCCATTAAAATAACCGGCAAATTTTAAAGCATTCAATGTAGAACCATACACACCGTTTTCGGTATTGCTTACAGCATATACTGCAGCTGAATTATCGCTTTGTGCATAGACACCATTCCCATTTTTTGAGTAGCCCTCCAAGCCCGGGCTGGTGCCGGTGGACTGACCTACAATACATCCGTTGGTAGATGCAGTGCTTGACTTGGTAACATAAATGCCCTGGTTATTGCCAGACTTGGTTGCATACAACACATACTTATCTACCGGGTTGGCTACCCTTATGCCATCGTTGGTGGCGTTGGCATTTACCATCAATGCAGTGCCCAATAATGTATCACCGTTTACGCCAACAATGCCTTTGATGTTGGCTTTCTTAGCAACCAGCAAATTGCCGGTGGTTACACTAATATCGCCGGTACTTCCTATTTTCAACCGCTCTGCACGGTTGCTGCTGTTGCTGCCGGTTACAAACGATATACGGCCAGGTACATTGCCGGCTGTTGGTGCCCCATCGGCATAAAAGTCTATGGAAGCAGGGTTTTGAAAACCTGTGCCATCGTAAGCAGAGGCAAGGAACGACATGAGGTTGTCATTGCTGACTACCGCCCCCGGTACGGCCAATGTGCCACGGCTTCTGCGGCCTATAAACACGGGGCGTGCATTGGCTGCGGCTGCACCCATACCCAGAATAAAGTCGGCATTGCCCACCGTAGTTTCTCCAAAGCCTACAAAGAGTGGTGCGCCTGCACTAACCCATGAGGCTGCCGGGGTGCTGCCTGCCCCTTTTACCGTTAGAATGTTTACCGGTGTTGAAGTACCTACCCCTACGCGGCCTGTAGAGTCTATGGTTACCCTTGCCAAAGCCTTGGTGCCCAACCGCAAAGGTATACCATTGGTAGTGCCTACATAAGAAGTAGCGGTAGCATTGCTGTTACCAGTCAGGTTCCATTGGGCATTGCTTTCTATCCCGAAAGCCAGCAGCGAAGCTGCTAAAAGTGTGAAACGAATTTTGTTCATAACAGGAGTTTTATTGTTTATTGTTTAATGTTGAGTGTTTAGGGTTGAATGTTTAGGGGTGAGTTTAGTGTTTAGGGTTTAGGGTTTAATGTTTAGGGTTTGATAATGCCAGCCATTGTAAACCAGCATTATCAAATCCTATATTAGATATTCTAAAATCAACCATTTAATAAAAACTTATAGCTCATAGCTCATAGTTTATAGCTTATAGCTCTATCTCATCTTCACCGCTTTCACTGTCTTCACAGTTTCGCCTTGTCTTACCTCCACCAAATAAGTGCCGGGTACAATTGCTTCGCCAAATTTGAAAGCCTGTTCAGGAAAGCCTTTGGTGGTGTACAATGTTTTGCCATTGACATCTAATACCCGCAGTTGAACTGCTTGCTTGTTTTCGGTAAACACACGAAGTGTAAACTGTTGATTGGTTGGATTTGGTGTTAAAACCAAAGCAAGTCCATTTTGGTTTTGCTCGGCTGTTGCACTGGCAATGGCTGTTTTTGACAAACAGGTTACATTGACCTGACCAACTGTTACGGGACCTACTGCACCAATGCAACCGTTCACGTCTTTTACATAGATGGTATAGGTACCGGCTTTCAATCCGGTGATGACATTGCCATCGTTGTAGTTGCCACCCAGGCCTACCTTATAACCGTAAGGTGCTTTGCCGCCCGATGTTGTCACTGTGATGGTACCATCGGCTTTGCCAATGCAGGTGGCGTCAGTTTTGGTGAAGGTGCCGGTGATGCCTGCAGGGGCGGTGATGGTAATATTACCTGTTGTTACAACACACTGAATAGAATCTTTGATTGTAACACGGTAAATGCCTGCTTTCAGCGGTTTAAATACTTTGGAAGCCTGGAATTTATCAGCCGTTAAACTATCAAACTTGTAATAGTAGGGTGTGATACCCCCTGTGGCATTTATCTGTATGCCGCCGGACGGAGGGTTGGCACAGGCTGAATTGGCCGTAATAAAGGTCGCTGTGATATTGGATTTGTTGACAATTGTTGTATCGGAAGTACCACTAAAACCGGTAGCATTATCTGTTACCTTAACCGTGTATTTACCACCTGAAGTAACTGTAATGGACGGAGTAATAGCACCGGTTGACCATTTAATGGAATTGGGTGGGGTGTATGACCAGAAATCATTCAGATCACTACTACCGTCAGCACCTGCTCCAACATAACCTTTGCTGCCGATGCTGAAACCGGCGGTATAAAAGCGGCCACCAACCATGCTAGCCCTCTGTACCCAGGTATTGGCTGTTGGGTTATACTCCCAAACATCGGCTAGCCCGGATCCATCGTACCCGCCTCCAATATAACCTTTGTTTCCAATACTGAAACCAGCACCATAACCGCGCCCTACCCCACCAAAATCAGTTTTAGCCACCCAGGTATCCGTACCGGGGTTATACTCATAGAAGTCTTTTCTAAAACTTCCATCATTACCTGTTCCGATATAGCCTTTGCTACCGATACTAAATCCTACAGCACCATTGCGTAGGGTGCCCGGCATGTCTGCTTTTTTGGTCCATTGATTAGTAGCAGGTTCATATTGCCAAAGATCTTTTTGATCACCTGAACCATCCGCCCTTCCGGTGCCAATATAGCCTTTGTCGGCTATACTAAAGCTAACACCTTGGCGACGCTCCCCTCCTCCAAAGTCTGCCTTTTGTGTCCATTCATTACCAGATGGCTCATATTCCCAGAAATCATAGAAATTGCCGATACCGTTTTGCCACCCAATACCTACATATCCTTTGCCACTTATACTGAAGCCGGTAGCATAGGCACGGGCAGTACCTGCAAAATCTGCCTTTTGTGTCCATGTGTTGGTGATAGGATCAAATTCCCAGAAGTCTTTTTGACAAACATTGTTACTAATGCCTGTACCAAAATAGCCCTTGTTATTTATACTGAATCCAACTGCACCATTACGTAGGATATTCCCAATATTTGCCTTCTGTGTCCATGTATTGCCTGCAATAGTGGATAATACTACACTGCTTCCTGCCGTACACAAGTTTAATGATCCACTTGCAGTTATCAACGGTGTTTCCAGGTCATCATTCATTATAGTAGCGGTGGCTGAAGTGGAATCAACCAAATTATAGTCGCCGCCGGAGGCAAGGTTTATGATCACCGTTTCATTGGATTCAAAAACGCCGTCGCCCACCGGAGTTATCCATATTACACCTTGTGTAGAATCTTTGTCAACATAGGCATAGCCCTGGGCGCCATTGAATGAGCCATATACCTTCTGAAAAACTAACGTAGTTCCTATTTTGGTGGAAAGGGTTGAATCAAATGCTATTGTATAGTCATTGCCATTAAGTGCTGTTCCTGACAGGCTGAAATATACCCTTGTGAGCTTAGTGGCTTTCTTAGGAAGTTTAAAAATAAAACCAATCTTATTGCCGGAATTCTCCACCACAGATGAGCTGCCTGCATATACCCTCATCGTATCAAGTCCCACCACAACAGGTGCTGTGCCAATACCAAAAACGGTTGTATCGCTTGTGGTGTTTACATTACCATAAATATCTGCTATGTTTTTTACCACCACCATAATGGAATCTCCGGTGTAAGCGGCAATGTTATCCAGTGGATCAATTATCACCTTATTGCCAAATGCATTGACTGATGTTGCTATTATTGCATTGTTTGACTTTCTGCGCATTTCCACATTTGAACTACTCAATGTGCTGGTCTTTATAGCTTCGTTATAGCTAAATGAGATTTCATCGCCGTTCACATAATTACCATCCAACGGTTGTGGCCTGCCGGCCAATGATGGCCCTTTTGTATCTATAATGCCTTTTACGCTTGGACTGTAAACAACCCCACCACCGGTGCAGGTTAGCTTGACACGTATTTTGTAGAGGCTGTCGGTTAATGAAGCCACATTCCAGTTGGCAGTTGTAGGACCTGTCGCATTCACATTTGCTTGTTGCAGGTTAATTCCTGTTGTCCAAACATTGCTGCCACCTATATTAGCATAATACTGAACACTCACATTGCTAAGGCTGTTGTAGGTATAACCGTCAAAGGTCACAGGAAGCAAACTGCCATCGGCGGAGGTATGCACCCATCCATCCTCGGGGCTCACCATATTGATATTGCCACAGGGGCTTACAAAATTGGCAGAAATGGTATTTTTAACCTGTATACTTCCATCGCATGCATCGGAAAGGGTAAACTCAATATCGGGGTAGCTGGTGATATTGTCTGCAGGGTTGTCTTTTTCTACAGAAATCAATACCGGCCTGCTTTCCAGGAAGTTAAGATCATTGATAGGGATAACATCAGTACCGCCCAATGCAACACCACCCTTTCTTATGGTTAGTCCATTGGTAGTAGCATTGTTTATAGACAATATATAATTCCGTTTTTCGCGGCTTTGGCTCAAATTCACGCATTTCAACGTAAAAAACCCTTTGCCTGTCAATGGTATATTGCTGATGAGCGGGGTATCTACAATGATGTCCGGGTAATCCCTGCTTTGTGCACCGGGCTCGGGTGGGCAGCTACTGGTGCCGGCCACCAATTCAAACACAGGGGTACCATAAACCCGATCCGTTTTTATATCAACCGAATAATAATCGCCACTATTCTGGTCATCAAGGTGGTAGCCTGTAGTTGTTTCTTTTGTTTTGGTATTATTCTTACTCTGTCCAAATGTTTGCTTAAATTCTATGGTTGCGCCTAAACTGCCGCCAATACCATTTACTTCTGCACCTATTTTATCGGCTACAGTTGTATCCAGTTCCAGATCAAAAGAAATGGTGTTAGAGGAGGATTGACTCATTGTTTTACTTACATCTATAGGCCCTGCACTGCCGTCAAAAGAACGGTTTTCTACAAAGCGGGCATTCTGCTTATTGTTGGTATTGAAATCCACCACCTGTTGCCATACCTTTAATTGGTTGGCATAGAATTTCTGCTGTGTCCCGGTTGTTTTTGTTACAAAATATTCAAGGGCAGGCATTAAAGTATTCAGAATATGATCTTCGGAATAGGTGAAAGTGGTTGCAAAACCAGAATCGGCAATAATCAATTGATCTGATAAATTAACGGCACATGTACCCGGGGTTGTATCAAAAGCCAATACATTGGACACTCCGTATTTATAGTTGACCGCAGCACCCACATACACATCGCCGGCTGACCCAAAAATGCCCCCCTGTTCGGTAGAAAATTGTTGAGTGGTAGTAAATGTATGGGTTAATTCATCTTCCGTAGTATTGGTAACACTGGATCCAATACTTCCACTGATGGAACCTTCTATTTTGGTTTTTGGTTCTACCCCAAAGCCTACACTGAATTCGGCACCTACCTTTACTTCTGCTTCTACTTTACCACCTCTGGTACTGGCATAGGTAAAACTTTTGGAAGTTTCAAACGTGGTGTTTTGAGCCCAAAAACTAAAGCTTTGGTCTCCCGGTGGTCGGTGCAAAATGAGCATAGGTACTTCAGGCGCTGTGGTAACAAATGTTTGCGGAGGAGACATAATGCCTATTGAGGTAGCTTTTCGATCAGGTCTTTGGGCAACTTCAGAAGGTACCGGACTGCGGACCAACTCCCGTCCATATATATCAGTATAATAGAAATTCAACTGCTTATTATACGGGCTTGCAATATTGGGTGCTCCGCCTAATAATACAGCAGAATCTACTGATGGGGTACTGTTCCTGTGCAGCCTGAACCAATACGTCTGCTTGTCTGATGATAAGGCGGTCTTGCTAGTCACATTTGTTACTATTTTAATGCTGTCTGAAACGTGGAGACTGTCCGGATTGTTGGTGGTTTCGTTGGTAACAATCTTGTACAAAATGGATGGATCACCTTCATATGCCTCAACTAAAAAATATTTGGAATAATTTTGTTTAAACACTATGCCCAGTGCAGCAGCATTGCACGTAGTATCCCTAAGGCCTACCAACTGCATAACAGGTGCCCGGTGATAAGTAAAGTTTAATGTGGTATCTTTTTTGCTGATATCACTGACCAGGAAATCTATTTTTTTGGCCTTTAAGGTATCATTGAAGAAGACCGCTAGATCATTGGGGTCTATGGCCTTTACTGTATTCGCATTTGCCGGTTTATCAGTATAACTCACCACCCTTGACTTGTATTTTTTAGCCGGTAGGGTAATGGTATATAAACCTGTATTGGCATTGGTAGTAGTTTGCTTTCTGAAAGTATAGGGTATGTAATAGGGAGGTGTGGTTGTCCATACCGTATCATAATCTGTAAACTCTATTGTTGCCGTCCCAATGACCTCACTGCCGCCACTTGCAGCCAATTTGCCGGTAATAGTGCGGGTGGTCATATCTTCAAAATCTGCTGAAACCACATTGTCCTGCACATTGTAGGTTCGGTTAGCGGGACTGAACACATGATTCAACCGGCTTGGTGTAAAGGTCTTTGTTCCCGGAACGGTAACAGCAGCAGTATAGTTTCCACTTTTGTTCCAGCTTGTGTCTGCATAAACAGGAATTTCTCCCCCCTGAATTAGGGCGCTGTCAACACCGGCTGTTATGGTGTTTACTGCCTGATCCGAACTGTTCAGGCAGCCTATGCATTTCTGGTAAACGAGCCCTGATATAGTGAGCGCTGTTGTGTCCAAAAATTCAAGCGGCGTTTGAAAAGTGGGCGTACCAAAAGATATTGTCGCTGGGGAATAATTTGGCGGGTTAAATAAATGATTGGTTTTTTCCGGTGTAATGGTAAAATCAACCGATAAAGGATCGCCATTGTCTTTATCCCCATAAAACATATCTTTGAATAAAAAATAGCCGCTGACATCTGTCGTGGTGGTATATGTATAGTTATCTGGGCTGCCTTTTACATGGGTATTCCTTGTTGCCTTAATAGTAATACCTGCTATACCGGCTGATTTGTTCTTATTCAGAACCCGTCCTGTAACACTACCATTAAGTGAGGGTAGATTAGTATTTACATTGCTTTTATTAAACACTTTGATGTGCACAATGCCGGAAGGTGCTGTTGCTTGACAATGATCAGTCGCCAGCAGTCTATAATCTGTCGTGGTGGAGGAATCTGGATAAAAATTATAGGCAAAGGTATTGTCGAAGGTTGTTGGAGATGTAACATCTGTCCATGCAATTTGATCAAAAGATTTTTGCCATTTGAATGTTAGACCATCTGCAGCACTGCCTGTTGGTATGGTAGTGTATTCAATATATTCATTAGGAAATTCATGGGGATAAGGTACTGTATGGTCCTGATTACTCCTTAATACAGCAGCACTTACGTTTGCATAACCATACAATTGAGGACTTGTAGCCCACTGACTGCTACACCCTGTTACACTTTTAGTTCTAACACTATAGGTAGTAGCTCCCTGCACCACAGCAATGGTACGAGGATTTGTTGTGGGCCCGTCTGACCATTCGTAAGTAAATTTTGGGGTATATTGAAATATGTTCGACAAAACTAGGTTTGATGAATTGACCCCTTGTACCAAATATCCTTTGCTGCCTATCCCAAAACCCGTTGCTCCATAAATGGTAATGGCTCCATTAAAATCAGTTTCCGTTTCCCAGGTATTAGCAGCAGGGTCATATTGATAAAAGTCTCTTTTTGGTACACCATTAGTACCTGTTCCTACATATCCCTTGCCACCAATACTGAAAGCTACAGCGTATGCTCGTCCTACACCAGGAAAGTCTGCAATGGCAGTCCACGTTCCATTTGTGCCATTGAGGGGGTCATATTTCCACATTCTCTTTTCATAGGACGATCCACCTACACCATTGTATGCATACCCCATACCAAAATACCCTAGTGAACCAATGCTAAAGGCTGCGGCACCATAGCGTGCACCATAACCGTTAATGATAATACCTTTGCTAGTCCATGTGTCGTTTGTAGGATTATATTCATACATATCATTTAACCAATTAGTGCCATTAGACCCAGCCATCACATATCCTTTGCCGTAGATACCAAATGCTGAAGCATAAACGCGGGCATTACCCGGTACAACCGCTTTTGAAGTCCATTTGTTAGCAGCCGGATTGTATTCCCAAAAATCATTATTATATTTAGTCGGATCGCCACCGGTTCCTACATATCCTTTACCATTGGTTAATGCGAAACCAACCGCGCCATATCTTACCCCTCCGCCAAAATTGGCTATTTGAGTAAATACGTCATTTTTAGGATCATATTTAAAAAAGCTTGAAGAAGAGGTTGTAGTTACATCACTGTACCCTGTTCCAATATATCCTGTATCATTAATTACAAAGCTTACGCCATGTCTACCTCTGATAACAGCGTTAAAGCTACTTCCTGTTTTCCAACTATCACCCACATCTGTAGAACTTGCGGTGAGGACTATGGGTTTTCCAACGCATGTTGCTGTTATATTATTATTAGCAGAAACGGTAGGTGTGGCAGGCGGGTTAACGGTGCATTGCGCAATGGAAGAATACATGCCGGTAACCAACAACAAAAGGGTTAATAATTTTTTCATGGCGGGTTCTTTTTAGTGTTTGATGTTTAATGTTTGCAGTTCGCTTTCAGAAATGGTGGGGGGCATTTGGTTTTGCACTATTTTATGCTTTACCAGTTTGGCTACCCTAATGGCTTCGGCTTTGGTTTTAAAGCCCGCATTACCTGGCATTCCGGGTATGGTGGGTTGGTGTACCAATATTTTGTTATTGTTGAGAATGTCGTAGCCGAAATTGTTTTCACCCAATGTAAGGATGTTGTAGGTTACTTTGTTGGCCTTTGCAGCTGTGGCATTCACTTTCGGTGCTTTTTTGTGAGCAGCGGGTTTTTCCTTTTTTTGGGCAGTAGCTACAAAACACATCAGCAGGAAAATGCCCAATATTCGATACGCTTTGGGTAGCTTGCCAAATAAAAAAAAGGAAAAGAAGCTGTGGAGTAATTTTTCTTGTTTCATAAGGGTGGCTTTTTTGTTTTGGTTAAATAATTTAGATTGCTGTGTAGAGTTATATTGTTAACTACTGTATTTTATGTTTGATCTATTTGTAAGCAAAGAATAACCGTAGAGGTTAATAAAAATCAAGGTTGCCTGATCTTTAGATACATATTATTTTGGTATTAAAAGGTTGATATAATATTTACTTGTAAAAAATTAGTATCATAAAATTGAATCGATATTATTTTACCCTGCTGGCATTGTACTACATCCACACCACTATATGTGTTGTTCTATTTTAAGAGAAAAATTTCGCTCCTTTGTTAGAGAAACCCCACTGAATATTTGGAGGTGATAACACCTGCAAAGGCTGAAACACTTGCAAAAGCCGAACTAGTAAAAATTGAAGGATATGGACAATTTCGAAAAATAAAGACTGCTTGCTTCCCACAAGATGCGGGGATTAAAAAATATCCTGCCTAAGATTCCAAGAACTGCCCGGATAGATTGGGCGTAAAAGAGTTGTTAAGAATGGGAGTAGCTAATTCGGATAGATAACAACACTAAAAAAGTGTAAACTATTTTTTAAAGCTATGAAAATGAGGTAGTTAAAGAAATTTTTTTGTTTAGAAATTAAAATATATATTGGCTTAACATTAAACAAATTTCCTGCATATTATTATTCTGTTCGTAGTGCCACTTCTAACTGCCTGTTATAAGGTTGCTTTAACTAATACTTTGTAAACCTAAAACGGTAAATGAATACTAAAAAATAAATGGGATGAAATGGGTCAAATATGGTATGGAGTAATATGTGGAAATCCTATTGCAGGAAACAGGGGCGTAGAAAAATAGAAGAACCAAAGTCTATTGTAATTATCATGCAGGGCAGTCCATCAATTTTAGCAAGGCATCACGTTGTGGCTTCGCTACCGAAAATTCAGTTTCATTGACAAAGACTTTATCGGTCTCCACTTTGGTAACATACTGTACATTAAGCAGGTTGCTTCGGTTTATTTTTATGAAAAGTCTTGCATCTAATCTGGCTTCCATCTCGGCAATAGAGGACCGAACCATGATAAACTTATGGGTATTCAGATGCAGTGTTACATAGTTATGTTCGCTGGAGATGTACATTATTTCCTTAAGAAATACTTTTACAAAATTATATCCGTCCTTTACCAAAATAGATTCAATAGCAGGGCTTTCAGTTGCTTTGTGATTGTGTATTGCTATTTCAATAGCAGCATATAAATCCGATTGGGAAAATGGTTTTACAAGGTAGGCATTGGGCTTAACGGGTTTAGCCCTTTCTACGGTTTTTATGTCACTGTTTGCTGTGAGAAAGATAACAGGAATAGGGTATTTTTCCCGGACAAAAAGCCCCAAGTCTATTCCGTCTTTTTTTCCTTTCAAAATAATGTCCAAAAGCAGCAGATCAGGCTTTTCAGTCGCCATCATTTTTATAGCATCATCATAACTGCCTGCAATGAATGCTACTTCATAATCCAACTTGCGCAGGTTAAGTGCAATGGTATCGGCTATTACCATTTCGTCTTCTACTATTCCTATTTTCAGTTTGGGCATGCAGTTGATTGGGTTTATATAGTTGACAGACTTGTATAATTAAAGTTAGGTGCAGTTGTCAGATTTGTGCTGAATTTTTTTTGTTTGTTGCTGCCACATTTATCTCGTTCAAACATTCTTTACACCTAAGCCTATGCAGCTTCATGCGATCCTTATAAAAAACTGCTTTCAATTGGTCAGCCAGGAGTAGTTTGATTGCTACCAATTCTCCATTGCATTGCGGGCAATACAATGGAATTTCTTTTACGCTTTCAAACATGATATTGATGTCTATTAATCCCATTTCCAATGCAAGAAAAGCATGTTTTATATCTATTTAAAATAAATGGGATGAACAGGGTGAATAATGGGATTAAGCTTCTTTTAAATAACAAATCAGCTATTTGAAATTGTGTCAATTTTCCAAAAGCTCACTCCTTTTTTCTTGCTTCTCCATCTTTGAAAATAAAAGTAAAAATGCTCTCATGGTCATACTGATAGCTGACCGTGCCGGCAAGCTGACCAATGAGCCCTTTGATTAAACGCAACCCCAAAGAAGTTGCAGTCTCAAAATTAATATCGCCTGTTATTCCCGGCCCGTTATCCCTATACATCAATTGGTAGGTGCCTGTAACTGTTGTTCTAAGATCAAGCACTACCCGGGCACTTTCATTTTGTGGATGCACATATTTATATGCATTGGTCAGCAGTTCATTGATGATTAATCCCAATGGTACAGCAGTATCGATGTCTAATTGTGCATCTTCGCCTTTTACCTCCACTGTAATTGGTTTACTCTTTTCTTCAAATATTTCTGCAAGATGTTTTACCAAATCCGGAATAAACTGTTTAAACTGAATAGTTGACAGGTTCTCGTGTTGATACAGGTTCTGGTGTATCAGCGCTACACTGCGTACCCTGCTTTGACCTTCGCTCAAGGCAGCTTTTATCTTATCATCTGTTATTTCTTCTTTCTGCAGTTCAAGCAAACCGCTGATGACTTGTAAGTTGTTTTTTACCCGGTGATGAATTTCTTTTAGTAACATTTCCCTGTCTTCCAAAGAGGTTTTCAGTTGGGCTGTTCTGTTGCTTACTGTGCGTTCAAGTGCCTGTTTTGACCGCTGTAACCGTTTGGTCCTATATCTGAAAAATAGAATCACCAATGCAAGTATGCATATGGAGCACAAAGCAAAAAACCATCTTGTATTGTACCAATAAGGTCTTACAACCAAATGAATAGCATTGGAATAAACCTTTGTACCAAAACTATTGGCCACTATGCATATTTTATATTCATCAGCAAACAAATCCTGCAGTTTTATCATTCCTTTATCACCAATTGAAAACTCTGTTGTGTCTTTGCTATTGATCTTGATCAATGCATACTTCTGTTTCAGTTGTTTCTCATAGCCCCAGAAAATGATGTTGTAAAACAGTTGCAATTCATCGTTGGGATAAATGGTTATTTCGTCTTTTAACCCAACAGGGTTACCGTTTATGGTAATATTCAAAACACTATTTGATGGAGGCGTTACGGTGGATACTTCAAATTCCGGTTTATATGTAAGGAAGCCATTGCTTACTGCCCAATGTGGAATACCACCGTTGTCTATATAAGCGCCTCCTGAAATTTTACCAAGTAGTAAACCATTGTTGCCGTCAAACGATTTTACACCTGATACGGTGAGTCCCTGCTTCCGGCATCTTATAATTCCATTGGGATTGGTAAGCCAGGTAATCCCTTTCTTATCCTGTAGTATTGTACTGATTGAATTAAACGAAACATCACCAACCTTGTTGATACTGTACAAGGAATTTTCGTCCATCTGCAATAAACCTTTGTCTGCTGTTCCAATTAAATATTCGCCGGTAGCAGTGGTATAAAAACCAGTTCCTGAAAAGCTGAAAAGTGTATTGTTTATGTGCAGGTCATAAATAGAGTCGTTGCTTATTTTCTGAATTCCTTTTTCATTCAGACATATCAATGCCCCGTTTCTGTCAGATTCTAATTGTGCTGATTTATTGGTAAGCAAGCCATCGGTTGCAGATAAATGGTATAACTTATTTCCCCTAAAAAAAACAAGCCCATATTTTTCTGTAGAAGCCCAAAGCGTATGGTGTTGCCCGTTCTCTACATCCAGCAAAACCAGTCCCAGCGGGTCATCTGTAAATTGATAAAACGAAAATTTGTTCTTGCTGTACAATGCTATACCTTGATTGTAGGCTGTCAACCATACAGAGCCATCTGCATTGAATGCACCATCATAAAACCATCTGCCACTGTAAAGTGGAGGCTTAGCTTCATTAGTAATAAGTTCATAATGATCGGTGGTTTCCTTAACTATTTTACCTCCGTTGATAAAGTACCATCGGTTGCCCTGCAGATCAGTTTTTATGCATATTGCACTTCTAAGAAAAGGGGGCATATCTGTATCAGGAATTACAGCTAAATCGTTAAGTCTTGATATGCCGCCAAAAGCAGTGGTTATCCAAATATTATTGTATGAATCCTGCAATAATCGAAATGTTCCATTGTCACACAATCCATTTGTTTTATCAAAAATGATATAGTGGTCGCCTTGCAGGCAGCATGCACCACTGCCATACAGATTATACCACAATGCACCTTTGCTTTTTATGAGGTCAAATGTTCTGCTCACAAAATCTTTGTTGGTAGAAATTTGTATTGTATCAGTTGGAGTAATTTTCAAAAGCGAACGGCTGAAAGTGCCTACCCACATGGTGTCGGCATCTTCAAGCATTTTTAGAAATCCCTCTTCGTGACCGGCAATTTTATTGGTGAAAAAACGGCTAATGGTGCTCCCTTCTACTTTAAGTATATCTGCGTTTATAAACCAAATATTATCCTGCTTGTCTGTCAATACCTGGTTAAAACTGTTTTCCGGCAATCCACAGGTGGTGTCAAAATGTTGTAGGGTTAGGGTTTTAGCATTCACCTTGTATGCTCCCTTTCCGTTAGTATTTATCCATATGTTTTGATGCGAATCATCGGAGATGGTTCTAACCCGCAAATCACCATTCTTAATTAATGGGAAAGAAGGCTCAAATAAAGAATCTTTTTTAATGACTACAATTCCATCGCCGGTAGAAACCCATAAACCTAAGGAGGGTTGATATTTAAGATCCCCAACTTTATTAGAAATGAAACCACTTTTTTTATTATAGACATAATAATAAAGTCCATCGTATTTAATGAGGCCGGCATCTTCAGTGCCTATCCAGATATTGTGTTTATCATCCTCTGCCACTGACATGGCTGCATCTGATAGAAAGCCATGGGCTTTATCTATGTAAGTGATATTGAACAATGCATTGTCCTTAAACAAAAATTCCGGTGCCAATATTTTTTGATCGGGTAGTATTGGTTTGCCTTTTAAAATAAGGGGCAGCTCTTTTGGCATGGTAAACTTCCCTTTTAAAACAGATTTGTTTAGCGACATCTTTCGTTTAAAAATGAGGTTCTTTTTTTTGGGAATAATCTCTCGTTCTACTTTGCTTTCAAACTTCCTATAGGGTATTTGTTCGGGGTTGTTAATGACGGCCTTTTTCACCCAGGTGTATTTGCCAATGTGTTTAAATATAGAGTTGCCTTGTGCACAGGTATGCGCAAAGGGTAGCATTGCTAACAGGATATTAACGGTCACTATAATGTTTGTTAAACGTAAATAATTAGCTTTAGTATGCTTGTAAATTGTCAATATTTTTTAATAATAAAGTAGAAGCCCTTAATAAATATTATGAGTGAGTTTTAATAGAATATTATCTGCTGTTGAGTACTTTATATACTAGTTAAAGATAACTGTTCAGTTTCATTTTTGTGCTGTTAGTGTTTACTTTTTTATTCTTATATAGTGTAGTGTTTTTATCAGTGATATTGAAGTGTAATAATACCAATGTGATTATTAAAATATGCCAATATTTTTAAAATCCTACAATTATTTATCAGAGCATAAAAAAAGACAGGATTTTAGTCCTGTCTTTTTTATGCCGAAATATTTTAGAAATTAATTTCCTGCCACCACCATTTTCCTGGTTTCTATCACCTTACCATCTACCAGCAAAGTGTATGAATAAGTACCGGCAGCAAGGCCTGATGTATCAACATTAAGATTGCCTTTTCCTTTGGTGTTTAATGTGATTTGCTTTAGCTTTTTACCATAAACATCTGTAATAATCATTTCTGCTTTTGTACTATTATTTGGGATGTTGTAGTTAATACGGGTTGTGTTATTTACAGGCGGATTTGGTATATTCTGTTCTAATGAGGCATTGGTCAGGCTAACTGATTGTTGCTTGTCAGCTACAGTTATTTCTTTGGTTGAAACTGCATTACAGCAAGCCTGCTGTGCAGATTGCAAATCGTTTAACCTCGAAAGTATGTCGTTGATTTGTTGCTGTTGTTTACTTACAGTTGATTGTAAATCGTTGATAGTTTTATCTTTTGCATTATTAGTGCCTGCCAGTTCTTTTACTGCATTGATCAGCATGTAAGTCATCGCACTGTTGTCTACCTGGTAATAATCCTTGTCATCTTTCTTAAAATTGCTCACCATATATGGGGCTACCTCTTTTAGTTCCTGTGCCAGCACGCCCACATACTGCGGCTTTGTATCGTAGCCTGATAATGCGTTGTAGTTATAGCTGATGGGGTTAATTTTTTTCAGTTGCTCCAAACCGTCTGTGTATGGGTTTACATTTTGCTTCAGCCTTGCATCAGATGTTGCAGTCCATGATCCACCGCCGGGTTTGGCAGCAGTACCATTTACTTCCAGTTTGCTTGCCGGGGCAGCAGTACCAATACCCACATTACCCGAGCCATTATTTAGAATAAGCGATGCGGCAGCACCAGCATTTCTTGCCATTATTTGGGTAGGATCAATTACAATGTTGGTACCTGTGGTGGCACCTACTTCAAAGTAGCCCCCGCCAGTCACAGTTGCATTTACACCTGTTCTCACATGCAGTTTGGCATCGGGTGTATAGGTGCCTATACCTACATTGCCCCAGCTTGGTTGCAGCACTAAGTAGTTGTTGGCGCCACTGTTAGAAAAAATTACCAACGATGTATCTGTTGGGAAAACTGCCCCACCAAAAGCCGCTTCACTGGCAGTGTAAAAGTTGATGCCTGTGCCGCCCAGATTGACGGTGCGGCCATAGCTGGTACCATTATATCCTATGCCCATGCGGCCATCATCACGAACACGCATTAAGGTATCGCCCAGATTGTTCCTTAGTAAAAATGTATTGGTTGTAGATGATGCGCCTGAACCAACTACATCTAACCGGCCAAGAGGCACACCGGCACCTGAAAATCCACCTACACCCATATTGCCATTTTGGCTAAAATAATGGCGGGGAATAATGGTATTTCCACCATCTGTTGTGGTGTACCATCTTAAATCAGCACCCGCACCAGTAGTAGCCATTTGCCACTCATTTGTACCTTCATATCCTAACCTGATAAGGCCACTGCTGGACTGCACAAACAAGTCACCTCCGTTAATGTGCATCAGGTGGTTTGGAGCTGTTGTACCAATGCCCACTTTACCAGTAGCATCAATAGTTAGTTTCGGATTAGCCTGCACGGTCAAATGCAACTTACCGGTTGTGTTACCGGAGCCGGTACCGAAGTCTACATCTTCGGCAGCACCTGCATAAGAACCGAGGTAACCGCGATAAATATCGTTTTCAAACAAGCCCATGTACATAGGGTTGGCACCGTTAAATTGGGCTACATAGCTACCTGAGGCTTTTACATCCAATTTAGCAGCAGGGGTTGTAGTTCCTATGCCTACATTGGTTCCATTGTCTGTAATATTACCATCTACAAGCGTACTTCCGCTCCATTTAGGCACTTTATTGTTACTCAAAATTCCAACTTTAGGATCTGTTTCTGTTATGGATGAAATGGTGGACCAATTAGCAAGACCATTGGCATCAGAAGTAAGTACTTTTCCTAAACCCTGTGTGCCATCCGCTATTTTAATATTACCAACCACATCCATTTTGGCAGCAGGGGTTGTAGTACCTACGCCAATATTGCCACTAGCATCAACTGTAAACCTTGGAGCCCCCTGTATTGCAAGGTGTAGCTTTCCTGTAGTATTTCCGGAACCTGTACCAAAATCGACATCTTCTGCGGCACCGGAAAATGAACCAAGGTAGCCGCGGTAAATATCGTTTTCAAATAAACCCATGTACATCTGGTTGCCCCCATTGAACTGGGCTACGTAAGCGTTTGTAGTTTTTGCATCTAACCTGGCAGCGGGGGTAATTGTTCCCAGGCCTACATTGCCTGTAGCTCTTTGAACAAACAATTGATTGGTATTGACGGTGACGTCGCCGCTGCTTCCAATTTTTAACCGCTCTGCCCGGTTGCTGCTGTTGCTGCCGGTTACAAAAGATATCCTTGCAGGCACATTACCCGCTGACGGGGTTCCATCCACATAAAAGTCGATGCCGGCGGGGTTTTGAAAACCGGTACCGTCATAGCCACTAGACAGGAACGACATGAGGAAATCATTGTTGGCAACCACAGCAGGTGCTGCCAGCGTGCCTTTGCTTCTTCTGCCAATAAACACAGGTCGTCCACCAGCCAGAGACGAAGCCATGGATAGGATGTAATCAGCATTGCCCGTGGTCTGCTCACCAAAGCCCGCAAAGAGTGGTGCGCCACTATTGACCCAGGCAGCAGCGGGTGTGCCGCCACTACCCTTCACTGTCAGAATGTTAATGGGTGTTGAAGTACCAATGCCTATTTTACCATTGGCATCTATGACCAACCGGCTTACATTGTTGGTGGTCAGGTTAAGGGGAATGGCATTAGTGGTGCCAAGTATGGAAGTGCCGGTGGCATTGCTATTGCCGGTCAGGTTCCACTGTGCGTTGCTTTTGATTGCGACAGCAAACAAAAAAAGCACCATAAGTGGCTTTGTAATAAATTTTTTCATGTTAGATGGTTTTTATTTTCATAAAGTTAAGATAGTATAAACAATGAACAATGAAACAGCCGCTGCATATTTTGCAGCGGCTGTTTCACTCATTGTTCACTGTTAATTGTTCATTTTTTGCAGTAAGTTCCTGCACAGCCTTTACCAGCGGCACCACAAATTCTGCGTAGCGCAGCGCAAAATTCAAAAGGGATTTTTCAAATTAGATGCGTTTGCTCCGACATGATTTGCCCCGACATGATTTGCCATTAATTGATTTGCCCCGACATGATTTGCCCCGACATTTATGTCGGGGGGAGGAGGAGAAATATTAATCATCTATAAGGCTTTAGCCAAAATCCTACTGAATATTTTTTTTGGCTAAAGCCAGAATTTTTTTCTTTCAATGCTTCCCCGGCATAAATGCCGGGGCAATTTTTAGTGATAATTTGGAATGCACCCAAAAAATTTAAGTGTGTAAAGGGGGAGGGGGTTTGGATTTTGACCCCGGTGGTTTAGCGAATGCATGTTTGTCGTAATATTGTTGTTATATGACTATTGACCAATACATTGCCAACATAACCAACCGCTACCGGCTGGGCAATGCCACCGAACACACCTTTCGTGGGGACTTACAACAGTTAATTGAAACAATAGTACCAGATGTAAGGGCAACCAACGAACCCAAACGGCAAACCTGCGGTGCGCCTGATTATATATTGACCCGTGGCGAGATTCCGGTAGGTTTTATAGAGGCGAAAGACATAGGCGATAAAGATTTGCAAGGTGCCAAAAAGACCGGCAACAAAGAACAGTTTGACCGCTACAAAGCTTCGCTGCCTAACATTCTTTTTACGGATTACCTGGACTTCCGTCTTTACCGCGATGGACAGTTTGTTACATCGATATCCATAGGCGAACTGGAACCCCTCTCCCCCGGGAGAGGGGTGGGGGTGAGGCCAATTTCCGAAAACTTTACCGCCTTTACCAACCTGCTCCGCGACTTCTGCACCCACATTAGCCAAACCATTAAAAGCAGCAAACGGCTGGCCGAGTTGATGGCGGGCAAAGCACGGTTATTAGCAGATGTGATAGAAAAAGCCCTGAACAGCGATGAAACCAACAGCGAGAACAGCACCCTGAAAGAACAAATGCTGGCTTTTAAAGAAATACTCATTCACGACATTACCCCAAAAGCCTTTGCCGATGTGTATGCGCAAACCATTGCCTATGGCATGTTTGCCGCAAGGCTGCACGACCCTACGCTGCCCACCTTTAGCAGACAGGAAGCCGCCGAACTGATACCCAAGAGCAACCCGTTTCTGCGCAAACTGTTTGGCTACATAGCCGGGCCCGACATAGACGACCGTATAAAATGGATAGTGGACAGTTTGGTAGAAGTCTTCCTGGCCTGCAATGTAGAAGAGCTATTAAAAAACTATGGCAAAAGCACCAGGACCGAAGACCCGATCATTCATTTCTACGAAACATTCCTAAGTAAGTACGATGCCAGCCTGCGCAAGGCACGGGGCGTATGGTACACGCCGCACCCGGTGGTGAGCTTTATAGTAAGGGCGGTAGACGATATACTGAAAACAGAATTTAACCTGCCGCAGGGACTGGCCGACACCAGCAAGACCAAGATAAAAGTGAACCTGCAAGCCACCGACAAGCGATACACCAACAACATAAAAACCACCGAAGAAGAAGTACACCGGGTGCAGATACTGGACCCCGCCACCGGCACAGGCACCTTTTTGGCCGAGGTGGTCAAACACATACACCAACGGTTTGCAGGGCAGCAAGGCATTTGGAGCAACTATGTGGAGAAACACCTGCTGCCACGGCTTAACGGGTTTGAACTGCTGATGGCCAGCTATGCCATGGCGCACCTGCAACTGGACCTGCTGCTGACCGAAACTGGCTACCGACCCACCACCAACCAACGCTTTAAAGTATTCCTGACCAACAGCCTGGAAGAAAGCCACCCCGACACCGGCACCCTGTTTGCCAACTGGCTAAGCAGCGAAGCCAACGAAGCCAACCAGATAAAACGGGATACACCGGTGATGTGTGTGATTGGGAACCCGCCGTATAGTGTAAGCAGTAGTAATAAAAGCATTGATAGTGAAGGAAAAAAAACGTGGATTGGAAAATTAATTGATGATTATAAAAAGGATTTGAACGAAAAAAATATACAACCACTATCTGATGATTACATCAAGTTTATCCGCTATGGGCAACATTTTATTGATAAAAATGGCAGTGGGGTATTGGCTTATATTTCTAACAATAGTTTTTTAGATGGCATTATACACCGGCAAATGCGCAAGCATTTACTGGAAAGTTTTGATAAAATCTATATAATAGATTTACATGGAGATTCTAATAAAAGAGCAGTCACTACTGATGGTTTATCTGACCAAAACGTTTTTGATATAATGCAAGGTGTTAGTATAAATATTTTTATAAAAACTACGGAAAAAAAGAACACAGATTTTGGAAAAGTTTTTTATACCGAAATACAAGGAAACAGGCAACTTAAATATCAATT
>JAYTDC010000034.1:0-1941 GCA_043736115.1 Segetibacter sp.
TGACATCCGGGGTTACCCATTTTGAAAACAAGAATACAGTAAAATCAATAGTTTCAGAGGACATTTTTACAAAAAGGAAGGAAGCCGCACAAGACAGGAGGGCAATACTATTTTAGTGTCATTCAATATTCTATAAACATCTAAATAATTGTAGCCTGCTTTACATTCGAATATCTTATTCAGTTTCAATAAAATTTCTGCTTGTATACCATTGCTTATACTCGTACCAGTAAAGTTTTTAATAATAGCTTTAGTAGGTTCTGTGTCGTAGTCAGGAAATATTTGATTTTGAAATTCGGTTCTATAGAAATCCACTGTAAAATGTCCTGAAAAAAAAGCGTTATTGACTCCAAATTTTCGGGTTATGTTTAAGCCGTAGTTCAAGTTTGAGATATTGAATTGTTCATTAAAAATTAAGTAAACGTATTTCTAAAATTATCTAAGCCTTTGGTGTAGACGGGATTTTAAATTTAAAATACTTTGATTTCAATACCTACACCCCCAATAATCGGAAGCACCAAACGGCCAATATTGCACCCACTATAGGTCCTGCAATTGGTATCCAACTGTATTTCCAATCGCTACCTCCTTTATTTTTTATGGGTAATAGATAATGCGCTATACGTGGTCCAAGGTCACGGGCAGGGTTTATAGCATAACCTGTTGGTCCGCCCAAAGAAAGACCTATACCCAAAACCAATAGTGCAACAGGTAAGGCTGCCAATGCTCCAATGTTGCCATCGTTTTTTGAAAATAGTAAAGCTCCTAAAATTAAAATATAAGTTGCTATTATTTCGGTTACCAGGTTATAGATGGGTTTCCTTATTGCAGGTGCAGTGCAAAACACTGCTAATATTCCATCTTTATCATCGGTTTCATCAAAGTGTATTTTATAAGAAAACCAAACCACTATAGCCCCGGTAAAAGCCCCTAAAAATTGCCCTAACAAAAATGGTAAAACATATGCGCTTTCTAATTTGCCAAAAGCAGCAAGGGCAATAGTTGCAGCGGGGTTAAGGTGTGCTTTTCCACCCAATGCCAAACTTACATTTACGGCAATAAATACGGCCATAGCCCAACCAAATGTAATTACAATCCATCCTCCGTTGTGTCCTTTGGTTTTATTTAAAACAACATTGGCTACTACTCCGTCTCCTAAAATTATAAGTATGGCAACACCAATAAATTCAGAAATAAATGCAGACATAGATAAATTGTATTTAATGGTTATTGATAAAAAATTTAAAAAAAATTAAGGAAGATAATGTTTTGCAATATTGTTAAAATCTATGACTTGTTGTTGTATCCATGTTTCATTTAGTTCCATCTCTTTAGCCATAATAGCAGCAACATTTGGTGCGGCTTCTATAGCAGCTTTGGCATCTAACAAAAGTGCTCTAGTACGGCGGCTTAATGCATCTTCTACGGTCATACACATTTCTTGTTGTACAGCCCAAACTATTTCAGCCGCATAATAGGGTAGAGAAGGGTGAATTAATGTATTGAGGCTCTCATTGTCTTTCATTAATTGTTGAATAAATTTTGTATCTGATCCATACCCAAATAAAGGAGAATTATTTTTAGTTTCCTGTTCATATCCATGTAAGTGTAAATGTTTTGTCACACATTCTTTATTAATCTTTCCTATTTTATGAATTACAAGTTCCATTACATCTTCGGCCATTCTGCGGTAAGTGGTCCATTTACCACCGGTTATAGTTATTAGGTCGCTGTTAGAAATTGTTATCTGATGATCTCTAGATATTGCAGAAGTAATCTTGTTGGTACTTTTAACTAATGGTCGCAAACCTGCAAAAACACTTTTTATATCCTTTTTTTTGGGATCGTAGCTTAGGTAACGGCCAATATGAGTTAGTATAAAATCAATTTCCTGGGGCTGTGCTACAGGTTCTTCTTCAGCTTTAGAAACGGGTGTATCTG
>JAYTDC010000035.1:0-29067 GCA_043736115.1 Segetibacter sp.
ACTTCGAAAGTTCCCTCTCCTTTGGAGAGGGCGGAGGGTGAGGTCCGGTCAGGAAAAATAAGCGGTAAGTGTTCTTTAAAAGTGCGGATAATCGTTCTTATCTGGTTGGGATTCACCACCTCTTTATCCAACTGCTGTTTGGAGTAATTTTCATCTTCATCCTGCAATTCCAACCGCTTTTTGCGGCTTAGGCGTTCGCGGTGTTCAATGTATTCACCTTTCCATAGCGTGGCGCCCTGTTGGGTCACTTTGGTGTCAATGATATAGACATCGTATCCTACATTTACGCCATCCGCCACCGCCATTTCGTGTGAATATTCACTCACCATATTTTGGTCAAAATAACCAACAGTTCTTTTATCAGGAGTAGCAGTCAAGCCAATTTCAAAAGCATCGTAATACTCCAATACCTGTTTCCAAAGATTGTAAATGCTGCGGTGACATTCATCAATGAAAATGAAATCAAAAAACTCAATCGGCATTTTAGGGTCGTACTCTATTGGTGGTATTTCCTTGGGCTGCCAGCTTCTTTCGTTGGGGTTTTCTTCTTCGGCTGTTTCATCCAACTCTGTCCCTTTTAATACTGAATACAACCGTTGTATGGTACTAATGCAAACCTGGCTGTCACTGGCTATATAGCTTGATTTCAGCCGTTGAACACTGTATAACTCTGTAAATTTTCTATTGTCATCATTGGGTACAAACGACATAAATTCCTGCTCCGCCTGTTCACCCAAATTTTTAGTGTCCACAAGGAACAAAACCCTTTTTGCCTTAGCATATTTTAATAACCGGTAAATAGCAGTAATGGCCGTAAAAGTTTTGCCTGACCCGGTGGCCATTTGTATCAATGCTCTTGGCCTGTTCTCTTTAAAGGAAATTTCTAATCTGGTTATGGCGTTTATTTGGCAATCCCTTAAACCATCTGTTTGCAATAGGGGCAAGTCCAACAACCTTTTGCGTAGCGATTTGTCCCTGTTCACCCAATCCCTCAACGTTTCAGGCCGGTGAAAACAGAACAGTTCCCTTGACCTTGGTTTTGGATCTGTAAAGTCTGTAAATTTTGTTACCTCACCTGTGCTGATATACACAAAAGGCAAAGGTTTATTGTTAAGGTGTTTGAGTTTAGCGTTTGCATATCCTTCACTTTGGTCTTCGTGAACATTTAATTTATGAGCTTCCTCTTCACGTTTGGCTTCTATGACACCGCATGGCTTCCCTTCTACAAATAACACATAATCCGCAGGGCCAACATCTGTTGAATATTCTTTCACTGCTACACCAATACCAGCATTCAAATTGACTTGCTTTATACCTTGAATAATCCAGCCACACCGCACAAGTGCGGCATCAATATGATCTCGGGCTAATTGTTCAGGGTTTTGGTTTGGCATTAAATGTTGGTCAAAATATATAGATGATGTATGTTTTTACACAAATACATTCTGTGCATTAAATTTTATAGCAAAATAGTTTTAGGCATTTGTTTCATGTAGGGGTTGTGCATGATATAATTGGGTTTGATTATTTCAAACTTTTAATTATTTTTCCGTTACTCTACTTTCCAAAAATATACGCATATATTCATCATACCAAATATTTATTAATATTTGTTTTTAATAGTTGAAGCTTTTATTTCACCCTTTGAAACATATTGAACTCCTACCGAGTTCTGCAAATATTTATCTCCTCCGGAGAATAAATATCAACAGTTTTTTATGTTATTAGTTTCGCTCTTTGAGTTGACAGATAGGAACGCTCATTCTTAGTTATCCCATCATTAATATTAAAATGAAATTCCAAATAAAATATTTTAACCTCTCAACATACCAAATATTTAACTTTGTAAAACGGTCAAACAATTCATGAACCTCAAACAATTCCTCCGTCCATCTCCTTTACTCATAATTGCAACCATAACATTGCTGTTGGTGCTTTTCGAACTGCTTGTCAAAACCAATATAGACAATGACTTCCGTTATCCGCTCATGAAACGGCAACTGATATTTTTTGTAGAAATTGCTGCTGTGGATATACTCTTAAAGGCCTTTTTACAAAAAAGGAAAGTAGTGTTTTGGGGTTTGCAAATTCTCGTCTGTCTGCTATTATTCTACTATTGGATTGTCACTTAATTTTTCTGCAAAAGGCCATTCCTTATTCATCTTAGCCTTAATAAAGTACACAATTGTTCCGGTAGAAATAACCATCAATCCGTAGCTTACCATTTCCCAACCTGTGGACCATAATATGAACAACCAAATACCAATACCCAATATAACAGGCAAGGGAAACAACGGCATTTTATAAGGAAAATCCTGTTTGGGTCTTGATCTCCGTAAAAGTATTAATCCAATGGCTTGCCCTATAAACTGTACTAATATGCGCATGGCTAATATGGCACTAATGACTTCTCCCAACCTGAACAGCAAACTAAAAATAAATGCAACCCCGCCCAAAAACAACAAGGATATGTAAGGAAAATGCTTGGTAGGGTGCAGCTTTGCAAATACTTTAAAAAATGCTCCGTCTACCGCTGCTGCATAAGGTATGCGGCTATAACCCAATGTAGCAGAAAACACAGAAGCAAAAGCAACCCACAATATCAACATTGTGAGTATGTTAGCAGCCGTATTTCCCAATAATTCTTTCATAAAGATGCTCAATACAAATGGACTGTCTTTGGCCACATTCCACGGTATAACACTTGTTACACTTACATTCATCAGCAGATAAAGCGCAGTAATACCTGCAATAGATAAAAACATACTTCGGGGTATATTTTTAGACGGGTTAATGATTTCTCCGCCCAAATGACAAACATTGTAATAACCCAGATAGCTATACACCGTTTTTACACTTGCAAAACCAATAGCCGCTACAAATGCACTGTTTACCGTAAGTCCATCGTTCATATGTGTTACGGGAGAAAAAAAGTTGCCATGCGCAATACCGCCACCTATAATCCATAACATGGTTATAATAACCCCGGCCCACAAAAACACACTGATGTTGCCGATAGCTTCTATTTTTCTGTATAATAAAACGACAATCAATACTACCACACCACCACTTACCGCTTTATTTGCAAAAGTTGTAAGCGGTACAAGGTAGGAGAAGTATGAAGCAAACCCAATAGCTGCAGAAGCTATAACTAATGGTGCTTGTATCATAGTTTGCCACACAAACAGAAAGCTCATAAACTTTCCGGCTTTGTGTTGTCCATAGGCTTCTTTCAAAAAGTTGTAGCTGCCACCGGCTTTGGGGAATGCAGCCCCCAATTCGCTCCAAACCATAGCATCAACAATGGACAATACCGCACCTGCAAGCCATGCGTACAAAAACCATGGTCCGTTCATAAGGCCAATCACCATAGGTAGTGTTATAAAGGGACCAATACCTACCATATCAATCATATTGATGGCAGTAGCCTGCATAAGTCCCAGTTTGCGTTCCAGTTTTTGTTCTGCCATTCTGTAGTCATTGAAGTTGTACTACAAAGATGCTTAGAAGATTTGAGTTGTTTACATCAACTTTGCATTATGGGTCAACAATACATTTTAGTTGGGGTAGCATTGGCTTTGGCTTCGTATATAAGTGTGTTAAAATCAAAACTTGACAAAGGTGGGGGAGCAGCAGCATTTGTAACCGGCTTTTTGATTTTTGTTGGAACGGGTTGGGCGGGTTTAAGCTTACTTGTTTCTTTTTTCTTGTTGGGAACTTTCTCAACTCATGTTGGTTTGTATAAGAAAGCAAAACTTGGATTAGTTGCTGTAAAAGACAGCAAACGTACAGCAGGTCAGGTTTTTGCCAACGGTGGCGTGGCTACCTTATTGGCCATTAGTTCCATTATATTTCCAACCTATCAATCAATATTTCTGCTCATGTTGGCAGCGGCTTTTTCTTCTGCCACAGCTGACACTATGTCGTCAGAGTTGGGTAATTTGTATGGGAAATCTTTTTACAACATCATCACTTTTAAAAAAGATACCCGAGGATTAGATGGAGTTGTAAGTTTAGAAGGAACATTGTTTGGGATTGCAGGAAGTTGTGTAATAGCAGGCGTTTACAGTTGCTTTAAAGGAATTGGAACCGATACATTCGTTATTATATTAGCGGGTACAATAGGCAATGTTGCAGACTCATTGTTAGGAGCAACTGCTGAACGAAAAAAATTGATGAATAATAATGTTGTCAATTTCAGCAATACTGCAATAGGAGCTTTAGCTGCATTTATGCTGAAAGTGTTATAAATAAAATACCCCTTCATTCAGGGGTAATTGTTTACGATTTAGGTAAATGATTTCTAGTTTTTTTGATCCGCATCTTTTATCGGAATCGGAACTAATTCAGGTTTATTAAGACCGAAAAGTATTGATAATATATCTAAAACATTCATGAATGTAAGTTGATTTTTAAAATTGATTTGCAATAATATTCGTGTAAAGTACAGGAAATAATTAAGTGAATTTGTTAATCAAAGAATATTATTTGTTATTATGTGTAATAATGGTTTAAAATAATTTATTCATTTGAAATAATACACTTTAAAAAACGAATTTTAAGATTAATTGTTTGATTTTTTCATAAACAATTATTAATAGGTAGAAATAGACTTCGTAAAAATGAGAAAAATAATAGCTTTACCTTATAATATTAAAACATGAAAAAATTAGTAACCTTTCTTCTTGGCTATGTATGCTTGGTGGGTATTGTTGTTGCACAAAAATCAAAACAAGTAACCCATGCTGCAATAGAAACCCTGGATGGCCATCCCTCATGGATAATGCAGGGTAATATTTATGAAGTAAATATCCGCCAATATACTACGGAGGGTACTTTTAAAGCATTTAGCAAGCATCTTGACAGACTAAAAAATATGGGCGTACAAACGCTTTGGTTTATGCCTATAAACCCAATTGGGGTTGTAGATAGAAAAGGTACTTTAGGTAGTTATTATGCTGTTTCAGATTACACAGCTATTAATCCCGAATTTGGAGATATGAAAGATTGGAAAGAGCTGGTAAAAACCGCTCATGCCAAAGGTTTTAAAGTTATCATTGATTGGGTGCCCAATCATACCTCAAGCGATCATGGTTGGCTTGCAAGTCACCCTGATTTTTACGTTCAGGATAGTACAGGTAAGCCTGCCATGGCATTTGACTGGAGCGATACAAAGCAATTAAACTATAAAAATGAGGAAATGGCAGATAGTATGATTGCAAGTATGAAATTCTGGATAGAACAATCAGATATAGATGGTTTCAGATGCGATGTTGCGGGAGAAGTGCCTGGTGATTTCTGGAAAAAAGCAATAGCCGATCTCAAAAAAATGAAAAGAATTTTTATGTTGGCCGAAGGCGATAAACCTTTTCTGAATCAAAGTGGCTTTGATGCATCTTATCCGTGGGCCATGTTTGCAATGATGAAAAAAGTAGCAAAAGGGGAGCGGCCCGCATTTGCACTTGACAGCATAAGACAATATGATGATACTGCTTTTCCAAAAAATACAATACGCATGTACTTTACCAGTAATCATGATGAAAATAGCTGGAACAAAGCAGATTTTGAAACCATGCCGGGAGCCATTCATGCACCATTTGCGGTTTTTACACAAACAATGGTAAGGTCTGTACCACTAATATATAGTGGGCAGGAAGAACCTGTTTTAAGAGCCATAGAGTTCTTTGAGAAAGATCCAATGACATTTGAGAAATTTAAAAGGGCTGCTTTTTATAAAACCTTACTCAATCTTAGAAAAAGAAATGAAGCACTTTCTCCGGATGCTGCATTTAGAAAAGTAAGTGTAGGCAGAGGTTCACAATTATATGCCTACGAAAGAGCCAAAGGAAATAAAAGAGTGTTGGTCATTTTAAATTTAAGTGGCAATGAACAAAACATTGTAATAGAAGACAAATCACTTTGGGGAATGGCTTACAATGTTTTTGCAGAAAGCCCTGAAACCCTTGGCCCACAAAGCTGGAAAATGGAACCATGGGGTTATGCTGTATACGAGTATGGAAACGCTCTTAAAAAGTTGAATCCAAAACCAATTAATAAAGTTCCAAAGAAAAAGAAGTAAAATTTCTTCGGTAAATTAATGTTGTTGAATTATTATTTGAATAGTCAGCTGTTAAATAAACAGCTGACTATTTCATTTTGTTATTTTTTTGTTATCGCAGAACCATATAAGAATGGTTAGCGTAATTGATAAAAACAAATAAAACAACATTATGAAAAGTACAATTGCAACAAAATTTTCAACATTAGCATTGGGATTATTATTACTTGGCAGTACTGCTTTTTCTCAAAAAGAAAAGACTGTAATGGTAGGCGGTGCAGCTATGTATCCTACTAAAAACATTGTAGAAAATGCAGTAAACAGTAAGGATCATACAACATTGGTAGCAGCCGTAAAAGCAGCAGGTCTTGTAGAAACTTTACAAAGCGAAGGCCCGTTTACTGTATTTGCACCTACTAATGAAGCTTTTAATAAGTTACCTAAGGGAACTGTTGGAAATTTATTAAAAGAAGAAAACAAAAATCAATTAACCGGTGTTTTAACTTACCATGTAGTAGCAGGTAAAATAAGCAGTGCTGATCTGGTTAAAATGATTAAAGACAATGGTGGTAAATACACCGCTAAAACAGTACAAGGTGGTGAACTTACTTTTATGATAAAAGGTAAATCGGTTATCATTAAAGATGAGAATGGCGGAATGAGTTTGGTAACAATAGCAGATGTAAATCAAAGCAATGGTGTTATCCATGTAATTGATACTGTTTTATTGCCAAAAGCATAATTTTTTTTTAGTTTAGGGTTTTAGGGAATGAAGAGGCTGTCTCAAAAAGGCAGCCTCTTACTATTTATTAGGAGAGTTGCTAAATGTAGTTTTATTTTAAGTTCTATATTTTCATTCAACTAAAAAAAAACCACCTCATTTACGAAGTGGTTTTGTAAAATATTTAGTGTAAAAAATTAACCTAGATATGCTTTCAAAGCATTGCTATAACGTGCTTTTTGTAATCTTTTAATTGCTCTTTCTTTTATCTGCCTGATTCTTTCTTTGGTAAGATCATATTTCTGACCAATTTGTTCAATTGTTGTTCCGTTTTCACCGTCTAAACCAAAATATGCATTTACAATTTCTGCTTCTCTAGGTGAAAGAGATTTAAGTACTCTACGTATTTCTTCTCTCAAACTGTCCTTCATTACATCATCATCAGTATCATCTCCACCTTCAAGTAGGTCGCCCATAGCTACATCTTCTGCTTCGTGCACGGGTGCATCAAGAGAAGTGTGACGAGTATTGCTTTGAAAAATGTTATTGATTTCTGTTTCACTCATTTCCAGGATGTCGGCAAGCTCCTCGGTACTAGGCTCTCTCTCATGCTCCTGTTCAAAAGCCATGTAGGCTTTATTGGCTTTATTATAAGTTCCAATTTTATTTTGTGGTAAACGAACCAATCTTCCTTGCTCGGCCAAAGCCTGCAAAATAGATTGACGTATCCACCAAACTGCATAAGAAATGAATTTGAAACCTTTAGTTTCATCAAAACGTTGTGCAGCTTTAATAAGACCCAGATTTCCTTCGTTGATTAAATCACTTAAAGATAAACCCTGGTGTTGGTATTGTTTTGCCACTGATACTACAAATCGAAGATTGGCTGTTGTAAGCCTTTCAAGAGCCCTTTGATCACCCATCTTTATCTTTTGGGCAAGAATGGTCTCCTCTTCAGGAGTAATCATTGGAATTTTTGATATCTCCTGCAAGTATTTTTCAACTGCCTGCGAATCACGATTTGTAATCTGAGTAGCAATTTTAAGTTGCCGCATAATTAATTAGAATTTAAATTATATAAGATTTGGGGCTTGCAATTAGATTAGTAATTTTTTTGGGTTTTGCAAAGGTACATTGCTGTAATGGATAATAGTCGATTTTGTTGAAAAACACACATTTTTGTCAATAAATTAACCCGATTTTTAAAAAATTAACTCTAAAAACCTTTTATTTAATTTGTTTTATAATTATAAGAATAAAATTTTACTGATTATGTTGCTTAGTAAATTTACATTTTATCAAAAAATATTTTATTTATAATAATTGATATAAATATATTATCTGTTTATTATACACCGTATTTCCAAAAAGTAAAAGTTGACTTCTATAATTACTTTAGAATCGCTTCACTTAAATTTGCTTCAAATGATTGATTTTAGATCGGATACTTTTACAAAGCCGTCTTCGGATATGCTACAAACAATGTTCCAGGCTGAGGTAGGGGACGATGTATTTGGTGAAGACCCAACTGTAAACAAACTGGAAAGTATAGCTTCTGCTATTTTTGGAATGGAGTCAGCTATTTTTTGCCCAAGCGGAACTATGACTAATCAGATAGCGATAAAATGTCATACCCAGCCCGGCGATGAAGTAATTTGCGATAAACTTTCCCATATTTATATTTACGAAGGTGGTGGAATTGC
This sequence comes from Segetibacter sp., assembly GCA_043736115.1. GTDB lineage: Bacteria > Bacteroidota > Bacteroidia > Chitinophagales > Chitinophagaceae > Segetibacter. The sequence goes on from JAYTDC010000035.1 coordinate 8,483, forward strand.
CTTTAATTCAGGTTGTTCTGTAAAACCATTGGAAGGTAATTTTGGTCAGATTACACCCAAAATGGTAAAAGCTGCTGTAAATCCAGATGATATTCACAAACCGGTATCGAGATTGGTGAGTCTGGAAAATACCGCAAACCGTGGTGGTGGAAGTTGTTATGATTTTGAAGAAATTAAAGCAATTAAAGACATTTGCCTGACTAATAACTTATCTCTTCATTTAGATGGGGCTAGATTGTTTAATGCCTTGGTTGAAAAAAATGAATCTCCCATTCAATATGGCGAAACATTTGATAGTATTTCCATTTGTTTAAGTAAAGGTTTAGGAACTCCTGTTGGAAGTATTTTATTAGGGAATAAGGAATTTATAAAAAAAGCAAGAAGATTTCGGAAAGTTTTTGGTGGAGGAATGAGACAAGCAGGAATTTTAGCCGCAGCAGGAGTTTTTGCGCTGGAAAATAATATTTCCCGTTTGGCTGTGGACCACCACCATGCCAGGTTGATTGAAGATGCATTGAGAAATAAGGATTTTGTTATAGATATATTTCCCGTACAAACAAATATTATTATTTTAGAAGTAGGTGGCCGGTTAACAGCACCTCAATTTGTTCAAATTTTACTACAACACAATATAAAAGTTATTGCTATCTCAGATTATCAGGTAAGATTTGTATTGCATTTGGATATTACTGAATCAATGGTTGAAAAAACCATAAGCATTTTAGAAAAATTATAAAAAAATCAGCAGAAAATTAAGCAATGTTTCCAAAAATTAACCCAACAAATACACAAGCATGGCTCTTACTAAAGCGACATTACGATGAAGAAATGCAGCGCATGCACATGAGAAAGCTATTTGAATCAGATGTCAACCGTTTCAATAAATTTTCACTTCGAATTGGTGATATACTTTTTGATTATTCTAAAAACATTATCAATAATAAAACTTTACAACTTTTGCTTCAATTGGCAGAAGAGTGTGAGGTAAAGGCAGGTATTGCGGCAATGTTTGATGGAAAAACTATAAATGAAACAGAAAACAGGGCAGTACTGCATGTTGCTTTACGCAATTTCTCATCCCGGCCATACTTTTCTGAAGGTAAAGATGTAATGCCCGAAGTAGAAAGAGTGAGAGAACAAATGAAAGCATTTTGTGAAAATGTACATGCGGGAGAGTGGAAAGGTTATACTGGCAAACCAATAAAATCCATAGTAAATATAGGAATTGGCGGTAGCGATTTGGGTCCCTTTATGGTTACAGAAGCATTAAAGCCGTATTGGAAAGACGGAATTACACCTTTTTTTGTAAGTAATATAGATGGTACACATATATCCGAAGTATTAAAAAAAGTAAATCCTGAAGAGACCCTTTTTTTGATTGCCTCAAAAACATTTACCACACAGGAAACCATGACCAATGCGCATACTGCAAGGAATTGGTTTATGTCAGCAGCGGGCAATGAAGCACATATAGCTAGGCATTTTGTTGCATTAAGTACAAACAGAGAAGCTGTAATTCAATTTGGGATAGACCCACAAAATATGTTTGAATTTTGGGATTGGGTTGGGGGACGATTTTCATTGTGGAGTGCAATAGGTTTATCCATTGCACTTTCAGTTGGATATACAAATTTTGAAGAATTATTAAAAGGTGCACATGCAGTAGATGAGCATTTCAGAACTGAAAAATTCAAGGATAACCTACCGGTTATTATGGCTTTAATTGGTTTGTGGTACACCAATTTTTTTGGGGCACAAAGCGAAGCTATACTGCCCTATGATCAATATATGCACCGTTTTGCTGCTTATTTTCAGCAGGGAAATATGGAAAGCAATGGCAAAAGTGTTGACAGAAACGGTTATGAAGTAAGCTATAAAACCGGCCCGGTCATTTGGGGCGAAGCTGGTACCAACGGACAACATGCATTCTATCAACTCATTCATCAGGGTACACGTGTTATACCTTGCGACTTTATTGCTCCTGTTTTTAGTCACAATCCTATCGGGGACCATCATGTAAAATTGTTAAGCAATTATTTTGCACAAACCGAAGCATTGATGAATGGCAAAACAGAAGCAGAGGTTCTAAAAGAATTAACCGCTTTAGGCAAGTCGAAAGAGGAAATAAAAAAGCTATCTCGTTTTAAAGTATTCAAAGGGAATAAACCTACTAATTCCTTTTTAATAAAAGAAATAACTCCATATACTTTAGGCAGCCTGATTGCTATGTATGAACATAAAATATTTGTGCAGGGTATCATCTGGAACATTTTCAGTTTTGATCAATGGGGTGTAGAACTAGGTAAACAACTGGCCAATAAAATTTTACCCGAGCTGGAGAATCAAGATGAAATACTATCTCATGACTCTTCAACCAATGGATTAATAAACGAGTTTAAGAAGCTTAGGGGAGAATGAAAAACCAGAATGTGGTAAAACCTATTGTCATTAACTTAAGAAACTTTGACTGGAGCAAAACATGGAAAAAGATGAACAGAATTACCCAAAAGATGCAGTGAGTGACACAACCCGAGCTCAATAAAGGACAATTGTTCGTCCCCCAAAATGCTTAAATTAATGACATTGGGGTAAAACCTATATTTGCTTATAGATAACAGCTTATGCAATCATTTGAAGACTTAGCCAAAAAGTTTACCGAATATTTTAATCACCGTCATTTTCCCGTACATCCTTCCAGTTTGTACGATCCCTGCGAGTATTTTCTTGGGCTGGGCGGCAAACGAATAAGGCCGGTAATGTGCCTGATGGGAAATGAATTATTTGATCACATATTAGCGGATAGTTACAATGTAGCTACTGCAATTGAACTGTTTCATAACTTTACACTCATACATGATGATATTATGGACAAAGCACCCTTAAGAAGAGGAATGCCAACTGTTCATATCAAGTACAATGAAAGTACGGCATTGTTGAGTGGCGATGTAATGATTATACAGGCCTATGATTATTTAAACAAAGTAAAATCAGGAAGCATTCATAAGATATTATCCCTTTTCAACGAGACTGCAAGACAGGTATGCGAAGGTCAGCAGTTGGATATGGATTTTGAAAAATTGTCTAAAGTAAGTCTCAAAGAGTATATTGAAATGATCAGCTTAAAGACTTCTGTACTTTTAGCAGCAAGCCTCAAAATGGGTGCAATACTTGGTGGGGCAGGTGAAGGCAATGCGGATCACCTTTATAGCTTTGGTCTTAATCTCGGTATTGCATTTCAGATACAGGATGATTACCTGGATGCTTTTGGCAATCCTGAAAAATTTGGTAAGCAGGTTGGGGGTGATATTGTAGCCAACAAGAAAACGTTTTTATTGATTCATGCTTTAAGTGTTGCAAATGAAACACAACTTTTGACACTACAACACCTACTTGAAAATAATCATGCAGATAAAGTACAGGAAGTATTGGCTATCTATAGAGACTGCGGAGTAGATGATTGGGCAAAAAGCCTGAAAGATAAATATGTTGAATCTGCGTTGCAACATCTTGAAGACACTGCTGTATTAAGGGCACGTAAAGAACCGCTAAAGCAATTGGCATCTTTTCTAGTGCAAAGAGAATATTGATCTTATTTTTTTTCAATGATTAATGTGTCTTTTAAAATAAAGCTTAGTTCGTATTTTCACCAACAAAATCAGTTACTACATGTCGTCATTGTTTAGGAAAAAGTCAATTGATAAGATTGTATCAGATTCGCAATTGGCCCTTGGTGATAGCCATGAATCTTCACTTCACAGGGTATTAAAACTAAAAGACCTTACATTTTTTGGAATTGCTGCCATTTTAGGTGCAGGAAGTTTCAGCAGTTTGGGTGGTGCGGTGTTTCACGGTGGGCCAGGGGTAGTTATATTATTTGGAATTACGGCAATAGCCTGTGCATTTACTGCATTTTGTTATTCAGAATTTGCAAGTCGAATACCGGTTGCAGGTAGTGCTTACACTTACGCTTATGCATCGTTTGGCGAACTGTTTGCGTGGATGATTGGTTGGGCGTTAATCATGGAATATTCCATTGGCAATATCTATGTAGCGTATAGCTGGAGCGATTATTTCACTTCATTTCTTGAGAAATTAAACATACACCTGCCACAATATCTATGTACTAGTTACATGGAAGCTAAACATGAAATTGTAGGCGGCACAACCAATCCAGATGTGCTTGCAGCCTGGAATGAAGCACCGAAAATTGGCGGTTTAAGAATGATTTTTGATCTTCCTGCATTGGTGATTAATGTGCTTATTACTGCACTGGTATTCAGAGGAATAAAGGAAAGCCGCAACTTCAGCAACATCATGGTGATGCTAAAAATGCTGGTTGTGGGTTTGGTGATAGCTGTTGGCGGTTATCTGGTATTTGCAAATGGCTTAACAGTCAACTGGCACCCCGCTAATGATGCCGGTGTAAAATCATTTATGCCCAATGGATTTAGTGGCGTGATGATGGCCGTAAGCGGTGTATTCTTTGCCTACATTGGTTTTGATGCGGTGAGTGTTTTAGCTGAAGAAAGCCAAAACCCCCAAAGGGATTTACCGCGGGGTATGATTTTATCATTAGTAATCTGTACAGTTGTTTATATACTACTAACGTTGGTACTTACCGGTGCAGTTAATTACAGAAGCTTTGAAGGGGTAGGTGATCCATTAGCTTTTATTTTTGAAAAACAAAACCTGAATGTTGGGTGGATGCAGTTTTTCGTTGCCATAGCTGCAGTTATTGCAATGACAAGTGTGTTGTTGGTTTTCCAAATGGGGCAGCCCCGCATATGGATGAGTATGAGCCGCGATGGTTTGCTACCACCTATCTTTCAAACGATTCATCCAAAGTATAAAACACCTTCTTTTTCTACAATAGTTACAGGGCTTGTAGTTGGTGTGCCAATATTTTTTACTGATAAAACATTTGTATTAGACTTTACAAGTATTGCTACTTTATTTGCATTCGTATTGGTTTGTGGTGGTGTGTTATTAATACCACGAAAAGAAAAAGAAGCAGGTAAATTCCATATTCCATACATAAACGGACAATATATTTTTGGTTTGATTGTATTGGGTAGTTTACTAGTGGCATGGTTAATTAATCACCAATATTTTCATGAACTTTTTACTTTTTCACTTACAGATGTAGAAGCAAAAGCAGCTATAGCAGGGGTTGATATTTCAAAACCGGAAACTATTCAATTTAATCTGGATGCAGCATTACTTGCAAAAAAGACCCTCAACATATCAACCATCATTTTTTGGATAAGTTGTTTTATAATAAGCATAATCAGTTTTATAAAAAAGTATTCGCTTGTCCCATTATTGGGGTTAAGTACTTGTATGTATCTACTTACCGGTATGACTGCAAAAAACTGGGCTTGGTTTTCTAGTTGGCTTGTGTTGGGTCTTATTATTTATTTTATATACGGCTACAAAAAAAGTAAACTGGCTATAAAAAATGTATAAATGAGCACTGCTGAAGAATTTGTAAAAGGGAAATGGGAAAAGCTCACAGCTTTTTCCAATAAAAAAGAAATAAAAGATTATCTATGGAATGAGCTTGTTTACCGCTACTCAGGTCCCCACCGTTTTTATCACAATCTCAACCATGTAGCATACATATTCTCGCTTTGTGATACTTATTTAGAGCATATACAAAATAAAGCAGTAGTTGGTTTTGCTATTCTTTACCAGGATGTAGTTTATGATACTTTTAGGGGAGACAATGAGGAACAAAGTGCTATGATAGCCGAAACGCATTTGCAGAAACTTAAACTAAACCCTACTATTATAACTCATGTAAAAGATTTCATACTCGCTACCAAACAACACCTGATCCCTGAAAATTCTATATTAAAAGATGACCTTTCTTTGTTCCTTGATTTTGATTTAGCCATTTTGGGAGAGGATAATGAAACCTACAAGTTATACAGCCAACAAATAAGACAAGAATACCTGAAATATGGCGATGAATTGTACAACAGAGGGCGGAAGGAAGCTTTGCAGAAAATGATAGATTCCCCATTATATCATACAGAACTATTTAAAAATGCTAAAGGAGAAAAGGCAAAGGCTAATATGTTGTCAGAAATAACATCACTATAGATAAATGTGCTAACTGCATTCTTTTATTTTACTTACTGATCAACAACCCCTGATAAACGTTATAAAAAGCATTGTATAACTTTCTAAGTAAAAAGGTGTCTGTTATCCCACTTTCTATATAGAGTTCCAAGTAGGCTTTATCTATTCCATCTTTGTTGTGATGATGGATGCCAAACGTAAAATCATCGATAGATACAATAGTTTCTCTTAATTCGGGAGAAGCAAATAACTTTCTTACAGCAGCTTTATCTGTTGTTTTGATGATTAGTTTTTCGTCAAATTCTTTGTAACCTAAAACAACATCCTGCATCCCAAAAAACTTTCCTAATTCATCCATAAAATGCTCCCTATGAATTGCAAAGCGAAATGCCGGATAATCAGGAAGCAACGCATTAAAAATTGTAGTTGAGAATCCACTTTCAAAGCCTCCGCCAAGGTCAATATCTATGTCTAATATTATTCTTGTATTACCTTGTGTTATAACTGCATTGTAACTTTGCAGTTGGTTGCCCTTGTCAAAATCCGCAGAAACCTGATTCCATATTTGTTGCTCATTCTCTCCTTTAATGTAATTTTCTGCTGACATAAATTGATGTTTGTAGACATTATATATTCAAACACTGTACCGCTTAAAAACGTTTAACCAAATTACTTTGCAAATCTTTACTTTGCATTTATGTCTAAAATAATTCATTTCCCAAACTTATTTCATTTTGTTAATACAATATTTTTAAAAATAGGTTGCAATGCTGATGATGCTAACCTTGCATCAAAAGTACTTATATCTGCAGATCTACGCGGTATTGACAGTCATGGTGTGGCCCGCCTAAGTGGCTATATCAGACTGTGGGAGGCAAATAGAATTATTGCTCAACCCAACATCAAAATTGTACATGAAACACCTTCAACAGCGGTTGTAGATGGCGGAGCAGGCTTAGGTTTGGTAGTGGCACCATACTCCATGAATGTTGCAATAGAAAAAGCTAAACAAGTTGGCACAGGGTGGGTAAGTGTCAAAAACAGCAACCATTTCGGCATAGCCGGTTTCCATGCTATGATGGCTTTAGAAAATGATATGATAGGCATTGCAATGACCAATGCAAGTGCTTTGGTGGCTCCAACTTTTTCCATAGAAAAAATGCTTGGCACCAATCCTATAGCTGTTGCCATACCTGCCGGTGATGAATTTCCTTTTGTAGCAGACTTTGCCACCACAACAGCCTCTAATGGTAAGCTGGAAATTCTACAAAGAAAAAATGAACAGGCTCCAATCGGATGGGTTCAAGATATAGACGGCAATGCATCTGTAAACCCTAATGCATTAAAAGAACAAGGTTCTATGTTGCCACTGGGCAGCGATAGAGAACATGGAAGCCATAAAGGGTATGCTTTGGGAAGTATTGTTGACATATTTTCTGCCGTACTAAGTGGAGCAAGTTATGGTCCTTGGGCGCCCCCATTTCCTGCGTATATCCCCATGCCACCTGATATGCCGGGTGAGGGTTTGGGCCATTTCTTTGGAGCTATGCGAATTGATGCTTTCAGACCTGCTGATGAATTTAAACACCACATGGATAACTGGATAAAAAGATTCAGGAAAGCAAAACCTGCAATCGGACATTCACAGGTACTTATACCCGGAGATATTGAAAGAGACATAGAAACATTCAGATTGAAAAATGGAATACCCATACATGATATTGTTTTAGAAGATTTACATACTATTGGTGAAAAGTTTGGAGTCGAGTTGTACAATTAATGATTTGTCCATAACATGTAACCATACAATTTTGAAAGATTAAGTACTTCGCAATTTTTAAAATCTAGGATTATGCATGCTGTGGGTTGAATGTTAAGGAAAAAATGAAAGCACAAAAAAAATGACTAAGACAATAAATATTTCCAGTATTTTTTCTTTTATAAAGAAAGCACTTAACAGCGAACACCAGGACTTTACAACAGGTAGCATTCGCAGATCAGTATTTCTCCTTGCTATCCCCATGATATTGGAAATGTGTATGGAAAGTGTATTTGCAGTTGTTGATATTTTTTTTGTAAATAAACTTACCGATAATCCTTCTCTTGCTACAGGTACAGTTGTTTTGACTGAATCAATGATTACCATTGTTTATTCAGTGGCAATTGGTCTAAGTATGGCAGCAACGGCTATGGTGGCAAGAAGGGTAGGAGAGAAAAACATTGCCGGTGCAGCAAGGGCAGGGGCACAGGCTATACTGCTTTCGGTTTTTATTTCCATCATAATCAGTATAGCAGGATTGTTTTTTGCTGATGACATACTCCGGTTAATGGGGGCAACTGAAGAAATTGTGGCGTACGGCAAAGTGTATGCACAAATTATGTTTACCGGAAATGTTGTGATAATGTTGCTGTTTTTATTAAATGGTATTTTCAGAGGGGCAGGAGATGCCTCTATAGCCATGAAAAGCCTATGGATAGCAAATCTCTTCAACATTATACTATGTCCGGTTTGTATTCATTTTTTAGGGTTAAAAGGGGCTGCCATTGCAACCACAATTGGACGTGGTATAGGGGTTATGTATCAACTATATAACCTTCAAAAAGGGAAAGGGATTATTAAACTACATGCCAAAGATTTTGTACCGGATCCTGTTGTAATGAAAGCACTATTAAATGTAGCAGGTACGGCAACTATGCAATTTATTGTTGCTTCAGCAAGCTGGATAGCAATGGCAAGGATTATGGCAAGCTTTGGCAACAATGATTCTATAGCCGGTTATGGAATTGCCATAAGGATCATTGTGTTTTTTATAATGCCCGCATGGGGATTAAGTAATGCCGCAGCTACTTTGGTTGGGCAAAACCTGGGAGCAGGGCAACCTCTTAGGGCTGAACAAAGCGTATGGAAGGTTGCTAAATACAATGCCATATTTATGGGTTGTGTTTCTGTGTTTTTTCTTTTCGGTGCTGATTTTTTTGTTGGTATAATAAACACTAATCCAACTGTAATGAAGACTGCTGTATCAGCGCTACGCATCATTAGCCTTGGATATATTTTTTATGGTGTAGGCATGGTAATGATGAATGCATTTAACGGTGCAGGCGACAGTAAAACACCCACATTAATCAATATTTTTTGGTTTTGGCTAATACAGATACCAATAGCCTATTATGTTGCAGTAGTTTGCAAGGTCGGAGAAATAGGTGTGTTTTTGGCAATCGTTTTTACAGAAACAGCTGTTACTATTACTTCTGTAATAATTTTTAAAAGAGGTAAATGGAAGTTGGTTAAAATCTAAGAAGAGAAATACAATTGTATTGTTCAAATTGTTGACACCCAATAGACAGTTTATAATTTGCAATTTACAAAAGTACTTACTCACAAAAAGCCGTAGTGTTTTCAGTTTCTTTACCTTGAATTATTATTAAAAAATCATTAGGGCCAATGAAGGCATTTACGGATAATTTGGATGGCAATATTTCTGCTAAAAAGATTGTAACATCTTCAGTGCTATTGATCGTTTGGATGATTGTATTGTTGTTAGTAAAGCCGTCTTCTAACTTTGAAAATTTTTTATATTTTGTTGTTCTTTATGTAGTAGCACTACTGATACTAAACATTTACAAGAGAAATAAAATAGCCCGCATTTTACTAAAAGTGCTTTGGATACCCGGTATTTTAATTATTGCTTTTTATCCGTTTTTACTGGCTATTTTAAGTGTTATTCTTTCTTTTGCAATTGTTTATCTAATTACCGTTTTCATATTTGAAGTACTGCCTGTTGACCTCTTTCATTACCACTTTACAAAGGCGTTAAATATTTATCTGGAGATTACAATTTCTTCATTAGTGGTAGCTTATTTTTATGACAAAGTAGTTGGTATTTGGGATTATATTTTTATAAGAAGAGATGAACATAAACAGTTGTCTTATAAAATAATGAATCAATCAAGGGCTAAATTTTCAATTTATTTTATATACTTCATTGCTTTACTAATTTTGAACATTACAAGGTTAAATGATCAACCCGTTTTTTCACCCATTTTTGAAAGAGCAATATTAGAATCGTTTGGAACCTTTCTTGCTTTTGAAAGAATCATCTCCAACTGGAAAATGTTCATTGAGGAGAAATCTGCACAATAGAGCATGTCCGATGCTTTTTTTCATTATTAACCATAGAGAAAATACAAGAGTTTTCACAGAGAAAAAAGGAGACAATTCATTTTACTTTTTCACGCTGTGCATCACTCCGGTTTTCTCAGTAGTTAAGACAATTTCCCCAACAAAAAAAGCCATCTGCTAAGATGACTTTAGTGGAGAATAGCGGGGTCGAACCGCTGACCTCTTGCATGCCATGCAAGCGCTCTACCAACTGAGCTAATTCCCCATGGGTTGCAAATGTATAGGTTGGTGATGTATCAAACAAAATTTTTTGATTTGCACCTGCCAAAAAAAAGCAAATTTGGTAATATTATTACCTGTGAAGACCTAAATTATTTTTAACTATTTTACCTAAACCAAATTACTCAAGCGGATCCAACACTTCAGCTTTTGTACTGTTTTTAAATACAGAACTAATCTTCATACCCGAATAATTTGCTTTATTAAACTTATTACCCAATACTATAATTGTTGCCGTATCATCAATTAAACGGGCAAAAACATTGTTATTGCCGTGCCACCATCCATTGTGAAAAACGACTGTTCCATTAGGCAATGTCATTAACCTCCAACCCATACCATAATTGTGAATGCCCGGTTTCTCAAAACTCGTAGGTTTTATTGCTTCTTCATAAGTTGCCTTGGAAACAATACGATTATTATATAGGGCATTATCCCAAAGAAGCATATCTCTTGCGGTGCTATACACATTTTTATCGCCATAGATTGCATCCATAGGTTCAAGATTAAATGGCTTATTGTTAAATTGAAAACTTGGTTTGTATGCCGCAGAATCTAACTTGGAGAAAACAAATGAATGATTCATTCCCAATGGTTTGAAAATATTATTCTTCAGATATTCGGGATAAGTCACCCCGGACACTTTCTCTATTACCAGTGCAAGCAAAGCATAGTTGGTATTGCAATAGTTAAAAGCCCGGTTTGGGTATCCATACCATTTGGGCTGTTTTTCTATCAGGAATTTTAACATATCCTGATTGTTTGCAAGCCGGTGTTTCCAATATGGGTCCTTAACCATAGCATACACATAATTGGGTAAACCACTTCTGTGGTTCAGCATCATTCTAAGGGTAATATTATGATAAGGAAATGTTGGAAAATAAACCTGAATAGAATCATCAATATTAAGTTTCTTTTCTTCCCACAACTTTAAAATAGCTGTTGCGGTAAAAGTTTTTGTAACAGATGCCAAATGAAAAGTGGTAGAAGGTGTTATAGTATCTTTTGACCCAAAGTCTGCATAACCACGATAATCTTCCAAAAGGATTTCGCCGTTTTTTGCAACAATTATACTTCCATTAAAATGATGCTTTAGCAATAATGTATCATACATTTCCTTTACTCTGGAAACATATTCTTCTTTTTCCTTTTCTGACATGGGTCTTACAACAAAATCACCTGATTTGGCTTTAGAATCTTTGGCCTTTTTTAAAGGTTCATTTTGTTTGCAGGAAAAAAATAGTACTAATAATATATAGAGGGGTATGGTTTTCAAAAGATATAATGTTTTGGTATTTAAAAGGCAAAAGTAAAACAAACAAACAGTCCTAAATTTAAATGTGAACTACTACAATGCAAAACTTTTCATAAACCACAAATTGCAAAAAAGTGTGGAAAACTATAGTGCAGAAGCCCAATAAGATAAGATATTGTTACTTGCTTTTTGAATTGTTATTTTCGCAGCAAATAATGCGGTGTTATGATACAGGAACCAACAAGCTACCCAAAAGAAAAAATTAATATTTTGTTACTTGAAAGCATCAGTCCTTCAGCGGTTAAAATATTTAATAAAAACGGCTATACAAATGTTCAACGGATAAGTGGTGCATTGTCAGAAGATGAATTGATAAAGGCTATAAAAGATGTGCACTTATTAGGAATAAGAAGCAAAACACACATTAGCGAAAAAGTATTGAAAGCAGCAAAAAAATTGCAGGCCATTGGTTGTTTTTGTATAGGGGTCAATCAGGTAGATCTTAATGCCGCTACATTGGCAGGCGTAGCAGTGTTCAATGCACCTTATAGCAATACGAGAAGTGTAGCAGAATTGGTAATAGGGGCTGCAATTATGCTCATAAGAAGAATGCCTGATAAAAACAAGGCAGCACATGAAGGATGTTGGCTGAAAGAAGCCAAGGGCAGCTATGAATTAAGAGGTAAAACACTGGGAATCATTGGCTATGGAAATATTGGAAGCCAATTAAGTGTAATGGCAGAGTCACTTGGGTTAAAGGTTATATTTTATGACATAGAAACCAAAATGCCTTTGGGAAATGCAACCGGCGTTAGATCATTAAATGAATTGGTCGCCAAATCTGATGTAGTATCATTGCATGTTCCTGAAAATATTACAACCAATAATCTAATCAACAAGGAGCTGCTTAAAGAGTTTAAGCCCGGGTCTATACTAATTAATTATGCCCGTGGGCATGTTGTGGACCTTGAGGCCCTGAAAGAAAGCCTCGAAAGCGGACACCTTTCAGGTGCAGCAATAGATGTATTTCCGGTAGAACCCGAAAAGAATGGGGACAGGTTTGAAACGCCACTCCAAAACCTTAGCAATGTATTGTTAAGCCCACATGTAGGCGGAAGTACAGAAGAAGCGCAGGAAAATATAGGTGAAGACGTAAGCAACAAATTGTTTTTATATCTTGAAAAAGGCGCCTCAAATGGATCGCACACTGTACCCCCATTGGCACTGCCCCCGCAGGAAGGAACCCACCGCATATTACATATACACAACAATGTACCCGGCGTTCTAAGCGCAATCAACTCACAGTTATCGCAAAATGATATAAATATTGTAGGGCAATACCTAAAAACAAACGATGATATCGGATATGTGGTACTTGATGTAAACAAAGAGCTTTCTGCCCATGCATCTGAACTACTCAAGGAAGTAAAAGGGACTATTAAAGTGCGGCTATTGTATTAATGGATTCTCATTTTTATATTAAAACCGCCTCACAAAACTTTAATCACCGAGAGGCTAAAATAAGTTTAATAGCGATTGTTTCCCGTAATAAATTGCATTACAAAAATCTCGCAATAACAATTAAATATATTTGGGGGAATAGTTGGAAAAATCGAAAGCTTTTACACAAACTTCCATTAGCAGAAACTCTATTGGCGACCGCTCTACATCGAAGGTGAAAGTATAAATCACGAACTATTAAAAAGATAATGCAATTACCTTCATCACATACTACAGAAGAAAAACTAAAATCGTTAAGCGAACGATTGAAGTATTTAGCCCGTGAAACCAATTCATCAAGGCTATACACCGACCAAAATGTAAAGTCGGCATATCTTCAATTCAATTTGTCTTTAGTGCATTCCAAGATAATTTTGCAGTTGCATTTCATTGACCGAAGCAAGAAAGTATTTGAAAAAATAATCGAAGAATTTAATACCGCCAACAAAACCAATTTGGCAGTTACAGATTTCGAGAAACTAAATTGGATTAGAATTATTACAGGTGAAGCACTAATGCCAAGACTAATTAGTCATTTCGTTTGGCAGGTTGGCTACTATGAAAAGAAAGGTGAACCGATTGAAATTCCAGCAGATAAAAATGATTTAATCCGTTGCCTGCAAATTCTTGTCCTGCTGGGGTCTTCTTTCGTAGCCTTGTGTGCAAGCCAAGAGACCCCGGCTCGGGTAACTGCTATCAAGGTTGGCAAATAAAATTTACATTCCCCAGCTGTCCATAGAGTAGTAAAGACTTTTGAAGGCTCGCCGTAGCTTGCAGCTACGGAGGCAAATGAAAATCCAGACTCCCGGGACAAGTTGTGTCTGGTATTCAAGGCTCAAATGCTTAAAATACTGTACGAATGGCCCCTGCTAGTTTAAGTTTGAGCGAAGTGGCAACTTAAATTTAAAAAGGAACCCAGGACTCCCGACTGAAGTGCGGGATACGGTGTGTCTGGTGGTGGAGAATAAGGTTGTTTGCTATCTTTGAACAAACTAAAAATTTGCCGGTCAAAGACCTACAACCATTTTGTATTTCCCGCTGTTGGTGCTCTTCCCCAACAGCTTTTATTGCAGGCTGTAGTCTGCAATATGTGCAAGTTTGCAGGTGAAGAACACATGTAATGGCAGAACAGAATTACAAATTAATCTAAATATATGTCGAATAAAACAATCAAAGGAAAAATCGAGGATTGTGAAAGATTTGAAACTTATGATGAAGATGGCATCAAACTTATTAATTATTGGCTTAAAGTAAATAATGAAAGATATACTTTAACCTTGACAAAAGGTTCAGATGTTTATTTTGAAAATAATTATGAAGTTATACTTTATGTAAATGAAAAAAATATTGCGATAGCAGGTTTGTGTCCCAAAAAGGGCTTCAAGTGGGGCAAAACTAAAGCAATTGAAGGTGTGGTTCAGCCAACAGATAAGTTTGAGATAGCAGAAGGTGTTGTATTGGAAAAACGGAAGGAACATTTCAACGTAAACGGGGCTTACACGGAATATAATAATGCAAATTTGAGGTCGGTTGTTAATTACACAATTATTTTGACGGAAAAAAGGTTCAGAGTTCACGAAACGATTGGCAAGCATATTAAGCCGAATACAGATATCTTTGCATTGACAGAAAATGACGTTGCGTATATTATTATAGATAAAACTAACAATAAGGTCTATGGTAAACCAAGAAAAGATTACATCATCGGCTTGATTTTATGGATTGCTTTTAACATTGTAATGATAATAAAAAAAGACATATTTGTATCATACACGACTCTGTTGGTAATAGGAAATCTGTTTTTTGGAATTGCCTTTTTAATATCGTTCTCAGGATTCTTGAGCGCTTCAAAAACCATGAAACTATTTAATCAAATGATAGATAATAGATTAAATACAAAATAGCCCCCAGATCTCCATAGAATAGTACAAGCCTTCGAAGGCTCTCCGTAGCTTGTAGCTACGGAGGCAAATGAAAATCCAGACTCCCGAAGGGTCGGGACAAGTTGTGTCTGGCATTCAAGGCTCAAGCTTTAAGTATCATTGTAAACAGTTGATAAATCCACCGAAAATATGGATATGTGGCTGGCGTTTCTATGTGCTTCTGGGTTTCAATTTTGTTTTGTCAAGATATGCTTGCAATTGTTCAAATGTCATACCCTTAATGTCGTTGGAAATCCTATTCTTGATTTCTCTAAAAGTTTTGACTGTGTCAAAATCTTTTTCAATCTTATTCTTCGTTTTCATTATTCACAATTTCTTTTGGTGAATGAATTTCTAATGTGCCATGTCCTAGTCGTAAGTTAATAGAATTATAGCCACGTATTCTATAAACGTTTACGATGTGTTTAAAATTCCAACTTACGAGCATATCAACTTTGTTCAAAGTTGCAGTTGCAATATGGATGCAGTCGTCTAAACTTGTTTCACCTACAACTTTTTCGGCCACATATATTTGTGCAAGTTGTAGGCCTTCTGGTGTAACAAAAATCTTTTCTTTGAAATCTTCCGGCAGACTTTTAAAGAAATCCCTTGTCCAGTCGGGGCAATGTCATTAAGTTAAGCACCAAAGGTGCTGCGTGTTTATAGAAACAGGGATTTTTAGGCGACAAGGCTCCGGAGGTGCCCCGTGTTTTACGCAACTCCTACGGAGTTGAAGAAGCTTTTGGGTTTGACTGACTATAAACACGGCGCTCCTAAGGAGCGCTAATCCTTAACTTAATGACATTGCCCGTCAGGCTCTCCTGCAAGAGCCCCCCGATCCGGTATACCCATAAATAGTTTACAGTTTATTCCACACCTAACAACTTACTATTAACAACTAAAAACTATCAAATAACAAATAACATTAAACCCTTTCCGCCTTTGCAAATGTATTTCACCTGCAAACACAACATATAGTAGATGCTGTTAGTGAATGTCTATCCTGCTATTTGCCAACCACCAAAATCGGAAAAAATTAGCAGCAAATGTCTTTCAGCTTTAGTTTGGGCAGAAGGAATTCTTTTAAACATTTAAATATATTTTTCATCTTTCACTAAATAATGAGCTTCGATTGCTAAGTGTACGCTTTTAAAAATGCTCATCATCGGCCATACTTCCTTGTTGTCTGCAAGTATAGACCAAGACCGAAACAAATCTTTATACCTTTATAGAAATTATAAGTCTAAACTTATTTTAAAATAGAAGGGTTAATTGTGGAGACATCACATTTTTAAGTATAATGAATAAATCAATAAAGACATTCCAAAAATATTTTTTAATAGCAATTGCATTTGCATTTTCTACACTGTATGTGACTGCTCAAACACCCATTTTACCTGTAAATTCATACGGAGTGTGGGATAGGTCAAATGCGTTCAATATTTCTGTTGATACTGCTTACCGTTATCTGCGGGGTATTAGTGCAGATGTTTTTTGGGAAGATGTTCAGGCACTTGACTCCAGTCATTATGATTGGTCTGCAATTCAAGGCATTTTACAAACAGCCTACACTAACAACCAAATGGTAAACATAAGTGTAGGTGTTGGTCCTGACGCACCTTCCTGGATTTATTCAAATGGAGTACCTGGTGTAATGACTGATGATACGCAACATCCTGGTTGGACTCAATATCCTTACTATTTGGATCCGGATTACAAACGTTATTATCTTAAACTAATAGATAGTTTTGGTGTTTTTTTAAGAACGCTACCAGCAAATTTATTTGCTCATATAGCTTATGTTCAGGTAAAGACGGGATGCACAGGTGATGAAGTTGCCTACAAAGGGAATCCGCTTGATACATTATATACTATTTCAATTGCTGATTGGAGAACATTTCGATTAAGTGCATTTGAAAAGTTCAGGGTAACCTTAAATACAGGCAGTAGCAGCACTAAAGTTGGACTGCTTTTCAATAACATTGACCCTATTGACCAACCCAACGAATGGCAATGGGTATCGACCAATATTACATATGGCTTTGGAATTAAAGGCGGAGCTTATGGACGAGGCCATCATCTATCAGATGAACTTACCTACAAAAATACCTGGACACCTTATTTGGTCAATCCGCAAGGCCAACAATTATTTTCTGCTGCGGAACAAGACCAAACCTGGACAGCTCCATTATACCAAATCAATGTTCCCCTGGGCTTTTATTGGGGAGCTATAAGCGGGCTAAATACGGGGCTTTCCGTTTGGCTTGTAACCCAAAGTGCATTAAATGAAGCACAGATTAAACCGGAATTACATAGTATTTTCCGAATGTTCAACAAGTATGCCGGACAAATTTATCCTACAACTGCAAATGCAGCTTACACCATTTTCCACGAAGGTTTAAATTCAGCTAATACCAATAAATTTCCAGTAGCTACTTTCGGGAATGCAAGTCAATCAAATCAGGCCCGTTATACAGCTATATGTAATGCTTATGTTGCAAGAGGTGCTAAAATGGATGATGTATATGCAGCAACGAAAGGACAAGTTTATCAACGTGCAAATCAAACAGGATATAATGATGCAGGATGGAATATTGAGGAAGGAAATTACGAAAGATGGATAACACAGATAAAGCCTGATTCTACATCCGTTGGTCTTTTTAGAGTGCGTGGAGTTATTGACACAACTTCTTCAATCTATGACCGTTTTGCCCGTTCATTTCAAAACAGTAGTGGCAAAAACACTATGTATTTCAAATTCCATCAAAACCTATTTTCACTTGTAATTCCTGATAGTTTAACATTCAAAATTACCTGGCTTGATAAAACCCAAAACTCAACCTGAGCTTTTAAATACTATAATCCATCTGGTTTGCAAACGGCATTGATTGTTATAGGTATTGGCGATAATCAATGGAAAACAATCAATGTGGTTTTACACAATCCTGTTATAAATCAGGGCGGTATATTAGGGTCAGATTTTATGCTTGTGAATACGGATGGCATTGATGATATTTTTCATGGCATTCAAGTGGACATCACCCCTGGAGGAAGTGTATTACCCATTCATTTATTATTCTTCAATGCTGTTGCTAATGGTAACCGGGAGATAGCATTAAATTGGACTACTGCAACAGAACTAAATACAAAACTATTTGAAATACAAAGAAGCACAGACGCTGTTAATTTTACAAAAATTGGTAAAGTAAATGCTGTTAATAATTCCAGCACAAATAAAGCCTATTCATACATCGACCATAATGTTCTATCTAATGTTGTATATTACTATCGTTTAAAATTAATGGACTTAGACAATACTTTCAACTTAAGTAAAATTGTAAGCGCAAAATTACAAACTACAAATACTGGCGAAAACATCAACATTTACCCAAACCCTACTATTGACCACATCATAATCGACATTGACAACTTTTCAAATTTTCATGGATATCAAATCAAAATTTTCAATGCTTTAGGTCAGCCAATATTTCAATCTATCGTAAACAACCAATTAACTTACATTGATTCAAAAATTTGGGGCAAAAGTGGAGTTTATTTTATCACAATTACAAATTCAGAAGGAGAGCTAATAGCGTGTAAGAAAATTATTAAAAAATAAAAAAACAGTACTTAGAGGCATCAAATACAAGTATAAAAAATACAGCATTGGAAATTAAAGCTTTTTTGCCCCGCTAGTCTAAGTGTTGCGAAAGACCACTTCGTTTTTCCATGAAACCCAGGACTTCCTACCCAAGGGTAGGGACACGGTGCGACCGGTAGAATTTAAACCAGGTCCAATTCAATTTTACCTTTCAAAGTTTTATAGAAAATTTAAAGAACTTAACTGTTATTCAAGCTCTCCGTAATTTACCGGTCGAACCGTGTCCCGCACTTTCAGTCGGGAGACCTGCATTTCATATTGTATTTAAGTTACGCTTCGCTAAAATTAAACAAGCGACAAGAACACTTACGCTAGCAGGGTTTAGAGTTTAGTCAATCCCTTAAAAATAACATCTCACAGTTCAACCCCTATACAATAAACCCTTTGAACCCTAACCCCTAAACCTCCGAGGGACTAAAATAAGTTTGATAGCTAAAGGTTCCTGTTTTAAATTGCATTACCAAAATAACCCGGCAATAACGATTAAGCCTATTTGGGGGAATGTTTGGAAAATTCAAAAGTCTTTTCACTAACTCTCGTGGGCTGCCATTATTTTTAAAAATAGAATTTATGGACAAAGAACTTTTAGATCGTCTTGATAAAATTGAAAAACAACTCGGACAAAAAAGAAAAGATTTCTGGGAAAAAATACAAGTATTAACTCCAATATTAATCCCATTATCTATAGCATTGATTGGTTGGTATTTTACAAGAGAGTATAATTATCACCAACTTGAAATGCAAAAAATAAACAATGAAAATCAATTACAGGTAGCAATAATAAACTCAAACGTTGGACAATCTCAATTAATAAAAGGCTTTATGGAAAATCTAACCAGCAAGGATACCGCAGCCAGAAATATTGCTATTGAAGCTATATTATATGCAGCTCCGACACCAGGAAAAAGAATTGTCGAACTAATGGCCAAATCAGGTGATGTAAAGACAAAAGAAATTGCCAATGATGCATTAAGTAGCAAAAGAATTGATTTAGTAGATAATTTATTTTCAACCCAAAAACAAGTAAGATTAATAGCAGCAAATGAAATAACCTCAAATTGGAATTCAGATGAAACTCTACTTAATATGTTAATCAAAAAATCTGGTACATGTCTAACAAATAATGATAGTTCGCCTGATTGTGAAAACGGAGTTTTTAATACTTTGGTTGTACTTTCATCGTTTTCTAAAAATTTATTAGCAAATCATAAAAATGATGTTGTAAATCTAATCAGTAAAATACCAACAGCAAGTAAAGTAACAACAAATCAAGGTAAAGAGTTACTTAAACAGGTAGAATAACGGCAGTAAAAGCAGTTCTCATTTTTAAATTTAAGTACGTCCCGCATCTTATTTTGTACATGTTCATTATCCGCCGGCGTATCAGTTCATTGAACGGTCGGGTGCCTCCTTGCTACTTGGGAATAAATACAGTTAACACAGGTGTTTGAAAATACCTGCCCGATGTCCTGTGGTTCCAGATTTTGTCCAGGTTCAATGGCATGTTTTCATTGAACTGATCAATGCATTGCGGGTCTATGCCTGCACCACAGTTTTTCGCAGTCACTTTCAGGTAACTGTTGTACACCATCCACTTACTAATCGGTAACGTCTTTGTCATTTCTTTCATCATCTTCACCCACCTTTCGGCGGGGTTGTTTCAAAATAATTTGACCGGATAACCGAAGCCCTTCGCTCCATTTCCATTACAGAAACTTCATCGCTACTATGGCTTCGTCCGACGCTTCTTAACGCTTCTCC
>JAYTDC010000036.1:0-1880 GCA_043736115.1 Segetibacter sp.
TACATTTCTTATTCCTTATTTCAAATGGTCCCGTAGTTCAATGGATAGAATAGAAGTTTCCTAAACTTTAGATCCAAGTTCGATTCTTGGCGGGACCACCAAAGCGGATAAATGAGGGTTTTCACCAGAAGACCCTTTTTCATTGCCCTCCAAAACTCTTGCCAGTACTGCAATTGAAGCAAATAACCCATTTACAGAATTGGTTCGATAATTCATAGTGGCTGTATCAAAGGATAAACCTGTTGGGAATACCAGTTTTTGAATGGCTTGCTTTATTTGATAATTACCGGAATCCCATATTTTATTGAGGTTCTGAGATAAATTCAGAGCAAATTCGACAAATTTATTTGGGTTCGATATCTTAACATCAACTTTTCTTAATTCTACTTCTAATAGCAATAATTGATCTGAGATTAACTCTTTACTGCTTTTATAAATCTCATCGTCAATCTTGCCTATGCTCATGATCAATCATAAATATAATTTGGCTGTAACTATCCTGAATGGAATTTGTAAATACTGCTTACACTATTTTACAGTTCATTTCAAAGCGGAAACCATGACCGTCTTGTTAAGATATGTCATAGTTCTTTGAAAATATTGCTGGATAAGGGTTTGAGAGGGATTAAATTTCAAACGATTTCAATTGATTTCGATTTTATGGTTTATAATTAGTTGTAAAGCATCTAATTATGAATCAAGGAAAGTATGTTTTTGCTCAATTAATTGAGTTTTTGTCACACAATGATTTTATTTCTTGTGTATCGAAATACAATGGTAATTATAAGGTTAAAACTTTTACTTGCTGGCACCAATTACTTTACATGGTATTTGGTCAATTATCTAACCGTGATAGCTTAAGTGATTTGATTGTTTGTCTTCAATCACAACAAAATAAATCATATCACCTTGGAATGGGTAAAGGAACTTCAAAGGCAAATCTTGCAAAAGCAAATGAGAAAAGAGATTATCGTATTTATGAATCTTTTGCTTCGATTTTAGTTTTTGAGGTTCAAAAGTTTGCTATACCTGAGATTACTTTTGATTTATCAATAGATGCACCAGTTTATGCCATAGATGCAACAGTAATAGATCTTTGTCTCAATGTGTTCTGGTGGGGCAAGTTTCGAAAACATAAAGCTGCTGTAAAGTTGCATACAATACTTGATGTTAAAACAAACATACCAACGTTTATCTATATAACAAGTGGTGCTATTCATGAAGTAAATTCTCTGGATCACTTACCTATAGAAGCAGGTAGTTATTACGTTATGGATAAGGCTTACATTGATTTTCGAAGATTATATCGCATGCATATAGCCGGAGCATTTTTTATAACAAGAGCAAAAGAAAATTTTACGTTTGTTCGACTATCATCCCGTCAGGTTGATAAAAGCGCAGGCGTAAAATGTGATCAAACGGTTCAACTTAAAAACTATAAAGTATCTCTGGCTTACCCCGAAGTTATCAGGCGTATAAAATATTATGATAAAGAAATTGAAATGGAGTTTGTCTTTATCACAAACAACTTTGAAATAAGTGCAGCCGATGTTGCACGTTTATACAAATATCGATGGACTATTGAACTTTTTTTTAAATGGATAAAACAACATCTAAAAGTAAAAACTTTTTGGGGTTATAGTTTTAATGCTGTCAAAACACAAATCTATATTGCAATGATTACTTACTTATTAGTTGCACTTGTAAAGTATCAATTAAAACTAAAACAAACACAGTATGAAATCTTACAAATTTTAAGTATCTCATTGTTATGTAAAACACCTTTATTAGAATTGTTTTCAAACTCGTATCCGCAATATGTCAAAGAACAAGAAGGTAGTCAATTGACTATCTTCGATTTATAACAAGACGCTAATGAT
>JAYTDC010000037.1:0-1927 GCA_043736115.1 Segetibacter sp.
GAAGCTGTTGGAGGGGTAATAAATATTATTACAAAAACATTTGCAGTAAAGCAGGGACAAAGGAAAAAGCAACTTGCAGCTCAGGCTACAGGTGGTCAATATAACCTGGCCAATGTTCAGTTAGGAGGTTATTTACAAGATGAAGAATTGGCTCTTTTTGTAGGGATGATTTCAAATAACAGTACAGGTCAACAACAACGTGGTACTAACGGATATTTTCATAATCATACAGGATCAGTTTCATTTCAATACAACATAAATGATTACTTCAAGGTATCTGCCCGAACCTCTGCAGATGTCAGGGATTTTGGTGCACAAAATTATTACACAACCTTTTTATCTGATACTGCTTCCGAAAAGGTAACAACCTATTGGAATCACTGGAAATTTTCGTACAAGAAAAATAAACATAGTATATCGTTTGATGCTGGTTTTAAAAATGTTAAGGATGAGTATAAATACAATAAATCAACGCTGGCAAATATTAATAAAACTAATCTTTGGCAAGGTTTGATCATTGATAATTTTCAATATCGTGAGAATACAAGTTTAATAACCGGATTGCAATATCAGTACAAAAAAATATCAAGTAATGACCGGGGTAATCATCAACTAAATCAGATTGGGGCTTTTGTTCAAATCAATCATAAGATAGGAGCTTCATTTTATGTTAGTCCTGCTTTAAGAGCTGAATACAGTGATAAAAATGGTTGGGAGGGTGTTCCTCAATTAAATTTAAGTTATAAACTTACAAACGCACAATTAAGAATTGGTGCCGGCAAAACTATAAGAGAGGCAGATTTTACAGAACGTTACAATAATTACAACAAGGCATTAGTTACAAGTGGTAGAATTGGCAATCCTGATCTAAAGGACGAACGAAGTTACAGTTATGAAGCCGGTGCTGATTATTTGGGTATTAAAGGATTAAAAATTTCAGGCACCTTTTTTATAAAATATTATTCTGAACTTATTGACTATGTTAACACTCCTTATTTTAGAATGCCGCGAAAAGTTAACCTGATACCTTCAGGTACATATGCTCTGGCTCGTAATCTGAACAAAATAACATCTGTTGGGGTTGAGGCTGATATTCAATATTCTAAAAAAATAGGTAAAATACATGAAGTAATGTGTTCTGTTGGTATAACTAACATTAGCAGCAAAACCAAAAATGTTCAACCATCATTTTACATTTCTGCTCATGCTAACTTTCTGGCAAATTTTAGTTTAAGATATTCTTACAAAAGTTATTCAATCAGTATAAATGGTTTGTACAAGGAAAGAGAAACAAGTGCTGCAAGTGCAATCAATGCAGTTGTAAGCAGGAGTTACTATGTTATGAATGCTATGCTATCTGGCTATATTTACCAAAATAAATTGTCCTTGTATATACAAACAGACAATGTTTTAGATGCTAAATACAGTGATATTTTAGGAACACAAATGCCGGGAAGATGGCTCATGGGTGGATTAAAATTGTCTTTGTAAATTACTCCTTTATAATAAATGTTTTAAAAAGTATGGAATTTGAATTTAATTTTTCACCAAGATTGGCTGCGGGTTTTTTAATAAATCGTCAATATCTCTCAATAATTTTCGTTGACCCTATATGCAAAAAAATATTTAAGTCTGTCTGAAACATTGTTTTAGGAAACCTACAGAATTGTGTGTTGTTTTGTTAGTATACTTAATCTGAAAATATTATAATTTGAGATATTCCTACGGCAATGGATCAGTTAAATTTTTTAAAAGAGCTTCTGAAGCAACGTTGTTATCACTTACTATATCGCACAACTTTTAATGTGATGGCAAACTTTTCCTTTTAATCATTCTTGTCATTTCTTATGTAGATAAAAGGTGTTTAAGGTTGTACCCTTACTAACTTATATTGGTTTATATTCAAAATATAAATTTTTGTATTTTA
>JAYTDC010000038.1:0-2543 GCA_043736115.1 Segetibacter sp.
GGTACGGCCAGACTGTTTGGAATAAATTTATTGCGAAACTTTTCCTTCCCTTATTTTTCCCGGAGTATAGCAGAATTCTGGAGGCGATGGAATATTTCACTCTCCACATGGTTCAGGGATTATTTGTATATCCCCCTTGGAGGTAGTAAAGGGGGAGTGTGGATGAAAACAAGAAATATATTTATTATATTCCTTGTAAGTGGATTTTGGCACGGCGCAAACTGGACCTTTATTGCCTGGGGCCTAATTAATGCCATCTATATACTGCCTTCCGTATTATTCAAAACAAACCGGGATAACCTGAACATAGTAGCGCAAGGCAGGTATTTACCCAACCTAAAAGAATTACTTTCAATAGCCATTACTTTCAGCTTAACTGTATTTGCATGGATCTTTTTCAGGTCAGAAAATATTGAGCATGCAATGGGTTTTATATCAAAACTGTTTTCATTTTCAGAGATCTCGAAACCATTTTCAGTTCCTCTTGCCATGGTATTATTAATGGCCGGCTTTATCATCGTAGAGTGGCAGGGTCGGGAACAGCAATATGCCATTGCTGATGTAGGTTCAAAATGGCCAAAAATTATCAGGTGGACAATGTACTATGTATTGGCAATAGCAATATTTTATTTTTCAACTTCAGGAAAACCATTTATTTATTTTCAATTTTAATGGCACCGGTTATGAAAAAATTCCTGCGACAAATATTTATTTTTTTTGCAATTCCCTTTGGGGTACTCATGTTGCTGCTTTTCTCGCTGAATTATATCAACAATAAGGCGATGACTGATTACAAAGTGAATACAGGAGTACAATCATTATTCATTGGAGATTCTCATGTTCAATGTGCCGTAAATCCTGCCTGGCTGACCGATGCGGTTAACTTATCTCAAAGTTCGGAGTCTATAATATTTTCATACTTTAAAGTGAAATATATTTTACAAAATAATCCTGCTGTTAAAAAAATTTACCTGGGATTCAGCTATCATAATATTTCAAGTTACGAAGATGACTTCACATATGGTGAATATGCTTATGATATCACATCAAGGTATTTTTTTATTTTACCACCTGAGCAAAAAAAAGAAATAGCTAAACACAACCTGAAGGAGTTGCCGAAATTCCTGGGTAAATTACTTATTAACGGTTCTAATACCTTAGTTGCAAAAAAAGAGAATTACTCATTTTTAGGGAGTTATAAAAATGAGTATAAAAATGTGGCAGCGTCAAAACAATCAATGGATGACCGGCTATTTCTGCAATTTTATGAGAACGGCAACCTGAGGGGTTTTTCTGCTGTTACTATTGAATACTTAAATAAGATCACGCTTTTATGTAAAGAAAAGAATATTGAATTGGTAATATTGAAAACACCTTTACATCAATATTATAAAAGCAAAATACCTGTTAAATTCATTGAAAAATACGACTCGTTAACCAGCCAGAATAAGTTAAATGTTATTGACTTCAGTAATTTAATTTTAAATGACAGTTGCTACCTGCCTAATGGAGATCATGTTTCGGAGAGAGGGGCATTATTGACGACAAATGTTTTTAAATAAAGTGAACAAGATAAACCGGATATTTAGTTTGTAATATGAAGAAACAGCATAGTTATAAAACCGGTTTGGTATAATTAACTGATATTTGATATCCAACTATGGAAAAAGCAGACAAATGAATGGAATAAGACCGAAGCTTTTAATTTTTATCAATACATTACAATCCGGTGGGGCAGAGCGGGTAGTCTCTCTTTTGCTGGGTCATTTAAAAGATGATTTTGAGATTCACCTGGCGCTGTACAGCAATATCATCGAATACGAAATTCCGCCCGAAATAAAAGTATTGAACCTGCAGCAGCCGCTGGTACAGGATAAAACAATCCGATTTTTAAAATTGCCTTATATCTCCTGGAAAGTTTACCGCTATTGCAAAAGGAACGGAATCAATATTTCGGTGGCATTTTTATACCGGCCCTGTTATATCAATGCATTAATGAAAAGTTTTTGGGGTTACAAGGGCCATGTCATTATGTGTGAAAGAACGCACCAAACAACGATGCAGCAGAGCCACTCGGCCATTTACCGGATGTTCTCCAAATTTATGGTGATGTTTTCATACAAACGGGCGGATCTGGTGCTGGCAAATTCTTATGCCATGCAAACAGACCTTATTGAGAATTTTAAAATAAAAACGCCGGTTCGTGTTATTTATAATCCTATCGACCTGCAGTTTATTAAAACACATGTTGATGAAGTGCCGGATTACATCTTTGACAAAAATGTATTTCATTTTATTAATGTAGGAGGATTCAGAAAAGAGAAAAATCACCTGTTACTGATACAGGCATTTTTTATTTTAAAGAACCTGCCCTGCAAACTGCTTATTGTTGGAGGTGGGGTTATGGAAGCGGAGTTAAAACAAAAAGTGTATAACCTGGGGCTGCAGGATAAGGTTGACTTTTGCGGCTTTGATAAAAACCCGTTTAAGTATGTAAGCCGTAGCAATTGTTTTGTATTGAGTTCAGATGTTGAAGGTTTCCC
>JAYTDC010000039.1:0-8687 GCA_043736115.1 Segetibacter sp.
GAATTATTTTCAAATCAACGCCGACTCAAAAACGGCGCAAACATAGAACTGTCAAGTGTTTCAAAGAACTATTTTATAAAACAACGCAACGCTAGTGATGAAAATTATAAAATGATTTAATTGGAATCAGTAAAGGGTTTTAATGAATTCCTTAGATCAAAAATCATAGATCCGAAAAATCCATCACTTTCATTGTTTAATAAATTATAGTATTAAAACAAAGAAGCCTCCTTAAAGGAAGCTTCTTTTCAAACCTTAACTATAGAACACTAAACTCTAAAACCGAAAAGCGTTTATTATCTTACTAATGTTACATTACCTTTTATTGGGAACACCGTATTGTTAGCACATATTACTTCAAGCAAATAAACGTATACATCTGTAGGGGCTTTTACACCATTCAACATACCATCCCATCCAAATTTTGGATCGTTGGCACTAATATGACTTTTTTGATACACCACCTGTCCCCATCTATTGAATATTGCAAAGTTCTTTATACTATTTACCCCTCTTCCACGTGGATAAAACACATCATTGGCGCCATCGCCATTAGGTGAGAAAGTA
Organism: Segetibacter sp.; assembly: GCA_043736115.1. GTDB lineage: Bacteria > Bacteroidota > Bacteroidia > Chitinophagales > Chitinophagaceae > Segetibacter. The sequence goes on from JAYTDC010000039.1 coordinate 568, forward strand.
TTGGGTATAAATACATTGCCATCGTTGCATAGCAGGGTTATTGTAACATCATCGCTAGCTTCACAATTACCCATATTTTTAACTATAACTTTATAAGTTATATTTTCCTGTGGTTTTACTATAGGATTAGGGCATGTATTACAACTTAACCACTGACCAGGATTCCACTTATAACTTATTACATCTGCAGATACGCTTGTATTTAACTGTATACTGTTTCCTACTATAACATTTATTGTTGGGCCATTTGTAATATTTACTACAGGATATTTATAAACTTTAATTTTAATTGTACCAGAATCTTTAAAACAGTTTGCATTATCGCTACCAACCACTTTGTAGGTAATGGTAGAATCGGGTCGGCTATTAGGTGTTGCACTCATTGGATCATCTAACCAAACAGGAGGCGACCACTGATAGGTAGCAGCTCCTGATGCTGATAAGGGTACAGATTTGCCAATACATATGGTATCTCCCTTTCCAACTTTTAGGGTAAAGGGTTGTTTTACCGTTATAGTCACAGAATCTTTATTGGTACATCCAAAAACTGATTTTCCTGTTAAATAATAAGTTGTTGTGGTAGTAGGCTTTACCACAGGATTTGGACAGGTTGTACAACTGATAGTGGAATCTTGCGACCATAAATATGTGTCAGCACCTGTGGCATGTAACATATGAGGGCTCATCTTACAAATACCTGTATCGGCACCTGCATAAACCATTGGTTTGGGATTTATAACCACAGATTTTGCATCAGTTCCATAACAACCACCCCTATCAATCACCTTTACAGATACTCCATAATTACCGGCAGTACTGTACAATTGGCTATCAGGCATCTGCACATTTGAAGTTTGCCCATTTCCAAAATTCCAAATCCATGTTTTAGATACCGTATCAGCTACTGCCAACTGCGCTCCAAACTTTACTTTACCCGGTTCGCAGGCAGATAGGTTTCCTGTAATCTGTACTTTAGGTGACCTAAGAATTTCAATATATTGAGGATCAATTGCGGTATCCTTACAGCCAAAATTACTGGTTGCTACCAGGGTTATAGTATAAGAGCCGGGAGTTGCATAGCTATGAACAGGATTGTGAACTGAAGAGGTATCACCATCACCAAAATTCCACATAATACCTACAGGAATATCATTTGAAATTGTGGAATCCCTAAAATTTACAGTTCCACTGTCACAAAACAATCTTTTATCGGTTAATATGTTTGTTTCTATACCAATAACTTTTACAGTATCTAATCCTAATACAGGAACTCTACAACCCAGCACATTCTCTAATATAACTTTTGGTAGATATAGACCCGGAGTTGTATAAATATGCGATGCAACATTTGTAGTTGTAAATATTGTGGTGCCATCATCAAAGTCCCAAACATATTTTACCGTATTATTTGAAATCAGGTTGTATTGAATTTCACCCGGATTACAAATAGTTTTTGGAAAGTAACCAAACGTTCCTGTAGGTCCTTGAATTACAATATTCTTTATCATACTATCAACACAACCACCATTGTTTTCTACTGTTAACTTTACAGTATAATTACCGGGGTAAGTGTATATGTGTGATGGATTTATAAGTTGCGAATTACCTCCATCTCCAAAATCCCAATTGAAGCTAACATAGTTAGACGATTGATTGGTTATATCAACAATCAAAGGCGGACAAGTAGAAAATGTATCACTAAGATTGAATTTTGCTTTTGCCTGAAAAACTCTTAGGGTTACTGACATAGAATCTGAACATCCTCCTCTGTCAGCTACAACTAATTTAACAATATAAATTCCCGGCTGATTATAAGTATAAATGGGCGATACTGCATTCGAAGTATTCCCATCACCAAAATACCAGGTATAAACAGCATTAGTACCATCAGATTGATTATTAAATGTTATCGTTGAGTTTGGACAAATCATTGTATCTGAAGGTGCAAACCTTGCAACAGGTTTCGTAATAGTTATCAGTGCGGGTTTGGTCATGCTATCTTTACAACCGTAAGAGTCTTTTATATGAAGGGTAACACTATACAAACCTGCATTATTATAAAAATGTGAAAATGGTCCCGAAATGTAGGGTTGCACTACTCCATCTCCATAGCTCCATTTCCATTCTACTATTGGGTGTATATTATCAGTGGTAGAAGAATCGTAAAAGTCAATATTTGACCCATAGCAAATATTGGTTACAGAACTTGAAAAGTTTGCTTTGGGCCCATAAGTGCGTATATTAGCTGGTACTGTAAGCGTATCTCTACAACTCAAAATATCTGTTAGCACTACTGAAACATTTCGCGTACCGGGTGTAAAATAATATTGGGCAAATGCATAAACGCTATTGATAGTGGAATCTTGTCCTAAACCATTTGGCAACCAAATATATTGTTGAATATTATTTCGGTTAATGTTATTTACCTTAAAGGTAATTCTTGTAAGTATGCATGTTGTAGTATCACTGGCACTCATTATCCCATTCTCATTTATAATTGGCACAACACTGGTTTTTGTATATTCACAGGCACCATTGGTAACTTTGAGTGATACACTATATCTACCTGTATCTGCATACGTATGCGAAGGATTTTGTTGTGTTGAAGTTGCTCCATCACCAAAATTCCAAAACCATGTTAAGGCACCAATAGATTTATCTATAAACCTTCTTTTCATAGGTTGATTACAAAAAAATGCAGTATCGAATACTGGGATTGGAGGTAAAATATGCATATACTTTTCAATCTTTAGGGTATCACTACATCCAAAGTTTGAGGCAATAAGCGTTACATTAAAATACCCGGTATCATTATAGTTGTAAGTAGGATTTTGATCGGTTGAGCTACCCCCATCTCCAAATGACCAATACCATTCATTAATAATTCCACCATTAATACTTGAAAGATCAGTAAAAGTTACGGTTGTAGATGCGCATGCATCTCTTGGTGTAGCAGTAAAATTAATATTAGGCCTGTTACCGGCTTTAACTCCCTCAATTAATTTTAGGGTATCTGTGCAGCCTGGGCTGGTAATTACTATAAGTGTAACATCAAAAGCACCTGCAGTTGTATAAGTATGAACAGGATTTGCCAGGGTAGAAGTTGTACCATCACCAAAATCCCATTTATAAGAAGAAATTTGAACACTGTCCTGCATTATAACTTTAGGGTAAATAGTGAAAGGAATACATCCTTTAGCTGGCAGACTATCAATTTTTAATATTTTGGGTGGAGAAATAATTACAAAATCTGACTTCACAATACTATCTGTACAACCTCCGGCATTTTTAATAATAAGAGTTACAGTATAACTACCACTACCCGTAAAAGTATGAACGGGGCTGGCACTTGTAGATGTTGTACTATCTCCAAACTGCCATAGGTAAGAAACAGCACCTATAGATGTGTTGGTAAAACTTACGGTTAACGGCCCCTTGCATGCAGTTGTATTAGTTGCTGTAAAATTTGGTATAGGTTTAGAAACAACTATAATCCTTTTAGTTACTGAATCACTACAAGATCCAAAATCAGTAACCATTTTCACCAGATAACTTCCGGCAGTGGTATAAGTTTTGTTAAATACTTTATTACGCCCAACAGTGCCATCACCAAAACTCCAGATTGTACCAACAAATGTGCTTGGGTTAGAAATGTTGGTTGCACTAAAAGGTTCGCCAACACAAACTGTATCAGGTATAGACATTTTGGCTTTTACAAACCCAATATTAATTGCATTTGGCTTAATTAGGGTATCTGTGCAACCATAACTATTCTTTACAATAAGTGTTACAGTATAACTTCCTCCACTTGTAAAATTATGTGATGGATTAGTTGCCGTAGATGTTCCACCATCTCCAAAGTTCCAAAAATAACTTAAAGATCCCGTACCGGTAGATGTATTGGTAAAAGTCACAGGACCAGAATTACTACAACCCTGTACTGCCGAGTAACTGAAAGCACCTTTTACTCCATTTACAGTTTTAATCAATGCGTTTTTGGTAATCACTTTTGTACATCCAAAGCTATTAACTACTTTTAAAATAACAGTAAAATTACCAGTTGCAGTATAGGTATGCTGCGGGTTTTGAAGATTTGATAAGGTACCATCACCAAAATCCCACTGCCAATTTGTAATTGCACCAGAACCTGGTGTACTACCATCGGTAAAATTGACTTTTAATGGAAAGCAACCTGTACTATCAGAAATGCTAAATATTGGTTGAGGTAATGTATAAACTTCAACATATTGACTTTTAATAATTGAGTCTTTACCTATAGAGTTAGTAACAACAAGCTTTATGGTGTATTTACCCGGATTAAAATAGGTTGCAACAGGATTTTGAAGATAAGAAACTGTTCCATTCCCCAAATCCCACTTCCAGTTTGATGGATTACCGGTCGAATTATCTGAAAATCCTACAACCAATGGTGGGCATCCATTATTAGGAGTAGCAGTAAAATCAGCATTTAATTGACCCGATGCCATCCCATGAAAAAGAAATTGGGCTATAACTACTAGCAGGGTTAATATAAAAAGTTTATAGGCTTTCATAGATTTTTCATCAATATTTTATACAGATCACAGGTTGATAGGAATTAATCGACCTTATTATAAACTTTGTATTTGTTTATTTATTTTGTTTTTGATGGTTTTTTTTCCATAATTCACCAAAATTCTTTCCACAACTAATTGTATTTAATGACTACCAAGATCTAAAGACTGTATTAATTTTTAATTTCTCTCCCACATAAATTTGTCTATGATTTCCGACTTAAAATTTTATTTAAAAAAAAAGCCTCCCAAAAATGGGAGGCTCCTATAAATATTATTTTTTAAATCTATAAAACCAAAATGCCGGTTGCATTTATTACAATCTCTTTCTTTGGTTCAGTTATAGCATCAATTTCTTCTTTTGTCTTACCTGCATCCTCTGCATAGTGCTGTAACTCCTTTACCGAAGTTGTTTTCATTTTAGCAGTTCCTGCTACAACAATCTCTTTTCCATTTATTGCTACCGGAACCAGAAAATTATGATCTTTCATCTTTACCATCATATTACCCTCTTCAGTTTTTAGTTTTAACCAACAACCTTCTTTGGTACAGACATCTACCACTGTACCTTTCACCTTTACAGACATTGGCTCATCTTTAACTTTGGTACCCAACTCATCTACAGTTATAGCTCCGGTTGCGGTAATCTTTTTACCATATACCGAACCTTTTTTGGCCAAACCTTTAGGTGGGTTAGCCAAAGCCAATAATGACATTACTAACAAGAGTGCAAAAAGTAAATTCTTTTTCATATACTATTATATTATTGGTTATAAAAATAAAGCCACAGTGACTTTACTGTGGCTTTAGGACGATTTTATTGATTTAACTAATTTTTTCGACTTGCATATAACTTAGTTCAACGGGTGTAGATCTTCCAAAAATTTTCACAGTTACTTTCAACTTCTTCTTTTCATCATTAACTTCCTCTATTACCCCATTGAAATCATTAAATGGACCTTCTATGATTTTTATAGTTTCTCCTATAATGAATGGTTCGTTCATTGTAATCCCCTGGTCATTCATTTCATCTACTTTACCAAGCATTTTATTTACTTCAGCTTTACGGAGAGATATTACGTTTCCTTTAGCTCCTTTTCCATCAGTAAGAAAATGCATAACGTTGCTTACATTACTAATGTGATGAACCATTTCATCCGTTAGCTTTCCATCACTTACCTCAATCATCACATAACCCGGAAAATAATTCTTTTCCCTCATTACCTTCTTACCATTCTGTACTTTGTACACCTTCTCCATTGGCAAGAATACCTGCTTAATGGTTTGGCTCCAACCACTGCGATTTACCTCTTTATCAAGATACTCTTTTACCTTACGTTCTTTTCCACTCACAACACGCAATACATACCATTTGGTTAAATCGGGTTGTTCAGGTACATCCGGTATATTAGTGGTTTCAACCACTTGATTATTACTTTCCATTATTTAAATAAGGAATAAATGGCTTTTAATAAATTTTGAGAAGCGAAATCCATAACCCAAACCAATGCTGTAATGATCAGAGTAGCAATCAAAACAATGATTGTAGATTGTTGCAATTGAATCCAACTTGGCCAGGTTACTTTTTCAGACAACTCCTGATAACTTTCGCGGAAATAAGTTGATATTTTGTTCACAATTATAATTTGAAAATTTGATAGTAAATAAATATAAATACCTTTAAAATTTAATTATCGCTCTGACAATTAAATAGAAATACAATATGATAAATTATTACATCACTACATCATCATATTAAATAGCACGGGCACAAGGATTCGAACCCTGATCAAAGGTTTTGGAGACCTCTATTCTACCATTGAACTATGCCCGTATAAAAATAACCCATACCTTCAAATTGAAGTTTATAAGTTGACCAAATAAAGAACTTTTTAAAAAGCAAAGTACCCAAGCTGTGCGCCTAAGTACTTTGCAAATATAGAAAACCTATATTCAAACTCGGTTAAGAGTATAAGGTTTATTTCAAAATTTCAGTAACCTGACCTGCGCCTACTGTACGTCCACCTTCGCGTATAGCGAATTTAAGACCTTTTTCCATGGCTATTGGTTGAATTAACTTCACAGTCAAACTAGTATTATCACCAGGCATAACCATTTCAGTTCCTTCAGGTAATGTAATCTCACCGGTTACATCAGTAGTACGGAAGTAAAACTGCGGACGGTATTTATTAAAGAATGGAGTATGACGACCACCTTCATCTTTGCTCAATACATAAACTTCACCTTTAAATTCAGTATGCGGAGTGATAGAACCTGGCTTGCAAAGAACCATTCCACGACGGATTTGAGTCTTTTCAATACCACGCAATAACAAACCTGCATTATCTCCTGCTTCACCTTCATCAAGCAATTTCTTAAACATTTCAACACCTGTACAAGTAGAAGTTAATGGAGTTTCCATCAAACCTACAATTTCAACAGGCTCGCCTACCTTAATACGACCTCTTTCTATACGACCTGTAGCAACAGTACCACGGCCTGTAATTGAGAATACATCCTCAACACTCATAAGAAACGGAAGATCAACCGGTCTTGGAGGTAATGGAATGTAGCTATCTACAGCATCCATCAATTCCATAATTTTATTTTCCCATTTTTCATCACCTGCCATAGCGCCTGTGGCAGATCCTTGAATGATTGGTGTGTTATCCCCATCAAAACCATTCTTAGAAAGGATCTCACGGATTTCCATTTCAACCAGTTCCAACAATTCAGGATCGTCAACAAGGTCAACTTTATTCATAAATACCACCATGCTAGGTACACCTACCTGACGTGCAAGAAGGATGTGTTCACGTGTTTGTGGCATAGGGCCATCAGTTGCAGCTACAACTAGAATAGCTCCGTCCATTTGAGCAGCACCTGTAATCATGTTTTTAACATAATCAGCGTGACCCGGACAGTCTACGTGTGCATAGTGACGATTAGCAGTAGAATATTCTACGTGTGCTGTATTAATAGTAATACCCCTTTCTTTTTCTTCAGGAGCACCATCAATATCATCATAATTTTTCTTTATCGCCAAACCTTTTCTTGACAAAATATCGGTTATGGCGGCCGTTAAAGTGGTTTTACCATGATCCACGTGACCAATGGTGCCTATGTTAACGTGAGGTTTCTCCCTCTTAAAAGTCTCTTTTGCCATTTTATTTGTTTTTAAATTGTGGTTTTAAAAAGTTTGAAAACCCGCTTTCGGATTGCAAAAGTAGGCTTTTTGTTTTAATTTTTGTGGCCACAACTTTTTTCTGTAATTAAACATTGTTGCGTCGCACTCTTGTACCTTAATTTCTTAATTCAGCTTTTTTTATTCTTTGTCCACTTTTTTAAATGTATAAAGAACATAATGGAGCTGTTGATGAGAATTGAACTCACGACCTCTTCCTTACCAAGGAAGTGCTCTACCCCTGAGCTACAACAGCATTATTAATTACCTGTAAGCTGTTGATGAGAATTTAACTCCCTGTCTTCCCGATAAATCGGGATTGCTCAACCCCTGATGCGTTTACTCCCGACTATTCGGGATACAACAGCATGATTAATTACCTG
>JAYTDC010000040.1:0-10980 GCA_043736115.1 Segetibacter sp.
GTCCTGCCCGGAACCGCTGCTGATTAAAGATATAAAAGTACAGGTTAACAAACAAAAGCCCAGCAATGTACGTCCAGCCCAGATGAAGCACAACAGCGATAAAATGACCATTGCTCCAATGTCCAGCCAGCCTTGCAGCAAACCCAATGTTGTGCGTTCGCTTTTGTCCTACCACAATTGATATTGCTCCATTTTGTCATTAACTAAATTGCTTGCAAAGCTCTCACGTCTTTCGCTACTTTGATTTGGGTCTGCACCTGTTTTTATTAATTCCCTAAATACACTTCTTAGTTGTTGTAATAATATCCCATTGCTAAAGTCGGTACTTGGATTGTCCAACATTTGTTTTGCGTCCATTAATGCTCTATTTAAACAATTGTTGCCATAGCTGTCTACTGCATTCGGGTCGGCTTTTTTAAAAAGCAATGTCTTTAAAAGTGAGAATGCTCTGTCAAATTGAGATGTATCTTTTTGTAGTGTGTATGAATTGAAAATTGTCGCTCTGATGCAGTCGTGTAAAACGGGTGCTTTCCAATCATTGATGTCTGACTTTTCAATAAAATTGATGTCTGCACCTTGCTCAATTAAATATTCCGCGATGTCAAAATTTGCTGTCTTAAAAGCTACCTGAAGACCTGATTGACCGTCATCTTTTTTAGGTGGTGCAAAATTGGTCGCAGTCAGATATTCTTTGTCACTTGAAACAAGTTCTGTTACTTTTTGTGAATCGCTATTCCTAATTGCTTGAAAAAATGTCTTGATGTCTTTCTTTTTCATAATAGTAGGATGTCTGTATAAAGTGACGCACAACGATCGAGTATTGCTGCAGTTGGGGAATTGACCAACTGTCCGCCCGGTACTGAAGCTAAATTAATAATTGAAAGCCGAAGTTAAGAACTAATGACCGGTAGAATTCCGTCCGCCGGATATAAAGCCTGGATATGCACTACTGCATATTGTACTTACTTCAAGCCCCGATTGCAGCAATACTTTTGTTATAGGCAGGCAAGTTATCCGTTGTCCAATGGTTTTTCAAGTTTACGCAAATTCCAATTTTTAGTCAAAGTTTTCCCCGTTGAAAAATATCCCATCCATATGTCCTTGAACTTCGGGTTAATTTCCAAAGTGTCTGGGAAATATGTCAATACGTGTTGGTTTGTCAAATAGAACTGAATGAAATTGCCTATGTCTGGTCTGTAAAATGTTCCGATTATTTTTAAATTGTCTTTAAGTTTTGAAAGGTTTGCAAATTCTAAAAAAGGTTCTCTTTCTATAAACAATTTTTTCAGTTTTATTTTGTCAACAAGAATTGTGTCTCTACCAAAATTTGTCAAAGCAGATACGTTGATGTCTCCATCGTTCATTTTTTTAAAACTAATTTGATGAACTATGCTTGTGTCAATATTTATGGAATAGGGAAAGTCCTTTTTAAAATTTTCAATAAGTCCAACAGAAAGTTTTAAAGTACCCTTGTTGAAATAAAAACAGCCATAAGTTGGCGTGTCAAGTTTCTGCCAAACTTCAGCTTCACCTCTTGTTCCATAACCCCAATGTATAAATGTGTCAATGATAGATTTGTCAAGCTGTTTGATAATACTATTCGCTTGTAGCTCTATGTCTTTGTCGGAATATTGAATGTCTGTACAAGAAACAATAAGTGTCAAAATAAATGCTGAAAGTAGTAGGAGGTTTCTCATTTTGCTTGCCTATAACGAACAGGTATTGCTGCAGGTGTGGCATTCATTGCTCGTCCTGCCCGGAACCGCTGTTGATTAAAGATAAAAAAGTAAAAGTTAACAAACAAAAGCCCAACGATGCTTGTCCTGCCCGGCCGATGTTGATAGCGATAAAATGCCCATTGATACAACGTCAAGCCACACTTGCAGCAATACCCATGTTGGTGGCAGTTAATATCTCCAATTTAGAATTGTACCATATTCTCTCCAGGTCTTGTCATTTTGCATTTGATAAAGAATAATACCACCGCCGCCGCCAAGATAACTATGTCCGTTGTCCCACTGAACAATTGCAAATGTATTTGAGTTGTCAAACACAGGTCTCGAAAAGTAACAAAGGCTTCTGTCAATAGTTTGCGTTGAATTGAATTTGTTTACTTGTTTTTTAATGAACCTTATTTGCTTGTCCTCGGTCAACCCAAGTTTCTGCAAGGAATATTTTTTTGATATAGTTTCGCCTCTTTCGTTCAAGAGCAAAGATTTTGATAATTCCTTGTCCGTCCAAAGAGTTGTGTCAGCATGGTCTGCATTGTAAATAATTTGCGAAAACATAACTGTGTCAAGTTTTCGGTTTGAATAATCTCTTACATTTTCAACATAGTACCACATTTCTTTTGGGGCAAGCCGTGTCACCTTCAATGGTTTTGAGTGAACAAATAAACCGCCATGTCCGCTTAAAGCTGTGTCAAGAAGGTTTTGATAACTGTTTGTTTGCCCGAAAGAATTTGAACAGATTATAAATAGTAATGAAATTATTGAAAGTCTCATAAGCCGTTTTAATAGGGATGCTGGGTTATCCCACTTTGCATATTAGGGTGTGTCAAATTTAATTGCCACCAACGGTTAGGTATTGCTGCAGGTGTGGAATTCATTGCTCGTCCTGCCCGGAACTGCTGCCCAATAAAGATTTAAAAGTACAAGATAACAACTAAAAGCCCAACAGAAATCCGTCCGCCGAAACCGCTGCTGATAGCGAACTGCAGCCGATGGTTACAACGTCCTGCCACACTTGCAGCAATACCCATGTTGGCTGCCGTAATTTTCTGTCACATTGAAAACTGTTTCCAATTTCGTTTACCGATTTTTGTTTTGTTATCTGTCAAATCAGTTATCTCAAGCATTTCAAATTTGTTCTTATTTACCTTTTTAACGAAATAGTTATATGGCTTTCCTATGTCCATATAATACAAGTCATAAACACAATGTCCAACCTCTTTCCATACCTTATTTTTCAATGAATAAACGTACAGAGATTTATAATGGCTTGCACAACTGGAATAGTATTCTCCAATTTCAGAAACTCCGTCTTCGTCAATGTCGCCAACTAAAAAAATATTTGAAGGATGGCAACAATATGAATTTGTTTGAAGTCTCGGTAAAGTCGTGTCAGTAAAATAATATGCCTGTCCATCAAAATCCTTTTCACCGTTCTGCTTACAATAATTTAATGGCTCTAATACAAAAACGGAATCCTTTGTCAGATTGCTTTTAACATTGCCAATAAAATGCAAGCCTTCAAATTCTTCTTTCATTTCCTTCTTGTCATAAAAGTGCCAATACGAGCTACAAGTAGTGTCTGAACCATACTTATTGAAATAATATTTGAGTACTGCTTTGTGTCCATGCAGAACAGAGTCGCTGAAAAAAACATAATCAGTCGCTTTTACTTTGTTAGCATCAATGGTGGTGTCAGTAATTTTAGTTTTCGGTGCCAAAGTAGTTATAGGTGTTGAAACCTTTGGTGTCTTGTCCTTGCAAGAAACAAAAAATAAAGTGGTCAAAATTGCTAAAGTAATTTTCAACATTTAGGGACTTTTATTATGGCAGCCAACGATAGGGCTTGGCGTTGTTGGGATATTTGAAAATCGTCCGCCCGGAACCGCTGCTGATGCGTTGCTGATGTACAAGATAAGATAAAATGCTCACCGATGTTTGTCCAGCCCGAACAACTGCCGCCATGTTGCTGCAGATGAAGATTACAACGTCCTGCCCCAATAACGCCAAACCCCATGTTATCGGCTGCTTTAGTTCACTCGCAATAAGCCAAGTATCCTATTCCTTTTTTAACTCTTGGCGAAAACCATTGCATTGCAATTGAAAGTTTCAGTCCATACCACTCTCTCACTTCTATAATTATGCTTTTAGCACAATTACGATAAGTCTTGCTACTTTGATAATCGTCACCCTCTGTTTCTGTCACAAATTCATATCCTAATTTATCAAAAGCTTCATTAGAATATTTATAGTCTTTAATTAATGGGTCACTCCAAATGATAGCTCTATAATCATTGTCATATTTGGTTTCCACATTAGTTCCAATTGGTTTATTCCCTGCAATAATGAATTTCTCAAAATACGTTATTGACCTTTTGTCCTCCATGTTTGTTTGCTTTGTTTGAGTAAATCCAACAAAGAAATACAAAGAGAAAATAAGAGTTGAAAAAAGTCTTTTCATGTTTAAGTTTTTAAAGCTAAATAATTCTATCAGCAACAATATATCTACGTTGTAAGTAATCAAGCCAAAGTTTGAACTCATTGTTAGGGCAATATGCGTTACACGATGCTAAGAACTCTTCATACGTTATAGCCAAAAAATGGCTTTTATTTCTTTGCAGAAGTTCGTTATAATCTTTGCACGTTTCAATAAAATGAGAGTTGCCTTTCGGAAAAAGTATTACAGAAGTAAAATACTTAAACTCGTCTTTATGGCTAAGAAGAATGCTTTCTCCTAAGATGTGATTTCTCCATATTTGACGATATTTATCTGTTAGTAATTCCGTTGTTGAATTAGGCTTATAAATGTCACAGTTATTTGTCACAGTGAAATAAGAAGAACTTTGATTACAAATGTCATTTGCTTCTTTAGAGTTTTCTTTCAAAGGATATTCTTTCTCCGTATATTTTACCTCAACACCTATAATTCCTTTCTCCTGGTTGTGATTGGTATATTCAATATAAACATCAAAGGAAGTTCTATCATTTAAATACTTGTTGCTTGGAGATGGAGCATATTCAATTTTGATTACATCAACTGATTTGATTTTCTCTTCTAAATAATCATTCAAAACATTTTTGCAAAAGATTTTGTCACTCTTGAATGGAACAAAAAAATTGAAAGGGATATGCTCACTTCTTAATGTGTCCGCATACAAACCGTTATTGTAATTTGGATAACGTTTCCTCACTTCGTCAAAAATATTGAAGCCGTTATAAAAATTAAGTCCCTTTTCGCCGTCCGATTTGTTAAGCCACGTTACATAAGTGTCATAACCAACTTTCAGAACATCCGTTCTAAATTTTGTCTGATGTTGTCTTGCTTGTGTTTTGAAATTACTTATCATATTCAAATGAGTAGGGTGTGTCAAAAAGTTGCCGATAACGCGAAGATTGTTCTTATTAGACGAAATGCCAAATAAAAATGCTATCTGATAATCAATTAGTTAGCGTTATAGTTTTCGTATTGTTGTTAGAACAATCCACTCAATTATACATTTTGTATTGTTGCTAATTACCAGTCTATTTTTCCTTTTTTAAACAGGTCGTCTAATGGGCTTACTATATTTACCAATGCCTTTTTGCTTACATGCAAATACCGCTCGGTTGTTTTAATATTGAAGTGGCCTAAAAGGTCTTTTATGTATTTAATGTCTGTCCCTTTTTCTAAAAGATGCGTGGCAAAACTGTGTCTTAGGCTGTGCATGCCTACATCCTTTTTTAAACCCGATTTTTGTTTTGCATTCGTAAATATTTGTTGAATTGTTCGTGTGGGATAAGCCTCCTTTGTCTGTTCACTCTCAAATAAAAATTTTTTAGGCCTTGGGGTATAAATTTTAATATAGTCTCTCAATATATCCAAAAGTACCGGGCTAAGATTTACATATCTATCTTTCTTGCCCTTTGCATTCTCTACAAGTATTTGCATACGATCACTGTCTATATGTTTCAATTGCAATGCAACTATCTCACTTACACGCAGTCCTGCACTATATGCAGTAAAAAGCATTGCCTTGTGTTTTTTGTTGGCTAATGCCCTAAACAAGTTGCCTAACTCATCTTCTCCCAACACTTTAGGCATTATTATTCTTTTTTTAGGCCTCGGTATTTCCCAAAAAAACTTTTGTTTATTCAATACTTGTTCATAATAAAACTTAAGTGCATTCATACGGCTATGAAGCGTATTTTCGGAAAGCTTAAGTTCTACAAAACAATATTGCAAATAGTCTTTTATTCTTTTTACAGAAAATTCAGATGCGTGGTAACTTTTTATGGTTTGCAAAAAAGCCCCCATCTCATTTAGGTATGTTTTAATAGTGCTGTTACTATATGCTTTTAACTGAAGTTGTTGTTTCATTTCATGTAAAACATTTTTGTTAACCTCATGAATTCTAGACAAACTTTCTTTTTGACTTAATAGTTTTTGATTAATTCCAGTGTTGTAATTAAAAGAATTGTAGCGGTAAGTAAAGGGTTTCTGTTGTTCATTTTGTCCAATTTCAATTATAGCCTTTTCTTGAACAATGATAGTAGCATTTTGTTTTAGTTTACGCACAGTAAGCTGTGTCTTGAGTTCTGACAAATTTATGTCTGCAACATCTTTAGTATTATTTATCAACGTAACAAGCGAATCTTTGTTTACGGGTAAATGCCACCCCTTATGTGTACTAGAGTATATTGCTAACGGCATCTGCCTTAAAAGACCAATAAGAATAGGGTAGTAGCCAAACTGAACTAAAATTCTTTCACTGCCTTTATGATTTATAAGTTGCAGTCTGGTGGGTATTTTCTGCACAGGGTAATATATTTTGAGTTTTGCAAAAGGTAGTTACAAGTCCCGTTAAATAAGTAATATGAAGTAAAACTTAATCTCCTGAAAACTAATAACCTGCCATTAAATAGAATAATAATTTCAAGGCAAAGCCTAAGTCAGTCACATATGTTATAAGTGGTTGAGCTTGGATTATTATTCTAAAAGTTAATAAAAATACATAGTAATATCATTAAAAAAATAAAATTGTATAGGAAATTTATAAATGTGGAAAACTGTATTGAAAATCATTAAGCAACAGTAACCTAAATATCAATATAGCCTGATTAATATAATTCAATCGCTAAATAATTTTCGTTAGAAAATGAAAAAATATATTGTTAGTAAATTTAGTAAGTCATCCATTATATTTCAAACATTTGTTTCAACGAAACCCACAGTTTCTTTTTCAAATTTTTACTTTTCTCGTTTGCTTCATTCATTGTCTCAAGTACAGGAACTTGTAGTATTGAACATCCGTCGTAATCTTGTACCTGAAAATCAGGAACAGTAAACGGCAACAAAACAGATGAAGCCGGTAAGCCAAATAAGATTATTTTCTTTGCACCCATTTGTTGCTTAAGCAGGTTATAACTAAATTCATTTGTAGCAAAATTTACTATACCAATATCATTAAGATTAAGATTGCAGGCATTTAAAATATTTGTAAGAAATTTTAATTCATTGTCAGGCAAAAAAGCCGCATCAGCATAGTTGGTTACTATAATAACATTTTTACTGTTTTTGCCCAATAGTTTGATGTTTTCTAATTTACCGGGTTTATCCTTCACATTTTCATTTACAAATGCCTTTTCCTTTATTATACTTTCAATTTCTACCAGATTATTTTTATAAAGATCTGCAATTAAAAAGTCCGGCAGCTTTACATTTTGTTGGTTCATGAGCTATATTTTTTACGTCTAATTTTCGTTTCTTTGCCAAAAATACAATTTATGATTGCTGCTCTTCCATTTAACATTCAAAAAGTAGAAACCAGTAAGCTTTTATCGCTATCGCTGGAAAATATACCTTTTGGTAAATACTTTACAGACCACATGCTAGAAGCCGACTACGAAGACGGTGAATGGCGCAATATTGAAATCAAACCTTATCAGCCTTTACTCTTAGATCCATCAACAGCAGCACTGCATTATGGACAGGCTATTTTTGAAGGTGTTAAAGCCTATAAAGATAGTGAAGGCAATGCATTTATTTTTCGTCCACAAGACAATTTTAAGCGCTTTAATGTATCCGCTACACGTATGCAAATGCCCGAAGTACCCGAAGAAATTTTTATGGAAGGCATGAGAATTCTTGTTGATCTTGACAGAAATTGGATACCTACGCAGGACGACCATTCATTGTACATACGTCCATTTATGTTTGCCAATGATCCGGTAATAGGCGTAAAACCATCAGAGAAGTACAAGTTCATGATAATATTGAGCCCAACCGGTCCATATTATAATAAGCCAATGCGTATTTATGTTGAAGAAAAATATTCACGTGCCGCACCCGGTGGTATTGGATTTGCCAAAGCTGCAGGCAATTATGGAGCCAGCATGCTTGCCACTGCCGAAGCCAAACAATTAGGCTACGATCAGGTATTATGGACAGATGCTATTGAACATAAATATGTGCAGGAAATTGGCACTATGAATGTATTTTTTATCATAGGTAACAAAGCTTATACTCCTGAATTGTCATCAGGTACTATATTATCAGGAGTTACAAGAGATAGTTCTATATCTATATTGCATGAAATGGGGTATGAAGTGGTAGAATCACTCATAAGTATAGATCAACTTACAGATGCCTATAGCAAAGGTGAGTTGCACGAAGTTTTTGGCACAGGTACAGCAGCCACAATTTCTGTTATAAAAGAACTTCGCTACAAAGATTTTGTAATGAAGTTTGATGTTGATAAAGTTTCAGTAGCGGTAGAATTAAAGAAGCGCTTAAACGATATACGCAACGGTAGGGTAGAAGATACCCACGGATGGATGTATAAAATTTAAAAATGTTCAAATATTTAATATCCAAACCCCGGCAATACCGGGGTTTGGTATTTTTAGCGACAATTTATGATGTAAATGGTTTTTGCTCCATCGGAGCGGCGTGTTTTTAGCAAATTAAGAATGAGAAAGGGTTTGCAGGCTCCGAAGAGCCTCGTATGCGATGATGAGCAATGTTGATTAACTCATTTTTACAGAAAGGTTCAACCTGTAAAAGCTTCCCGCCGGGCCTATCGTGTGGACACATTTATGGTGTATGTGGTTTTCGCTCCGAAGGAGCGGCATGTTTATAGCAAGATTAAGAATTACAGATGTTTTACGGCTCCGAAGAGCCTGTCCCGTTTTTCGGGATGCCGCGTATGCGATGATATGCCTTGTGAATTAACTGATGTTTATAGAAAGGTTCAACCTGTAAAAGCTCCTTCAGAGCTGGAATACACAAACTCAGGCCTTTTCTATAAACACGGTACACCTTCGGCGTGTAATACAAAGATGTGTCCACACGATAGCGCCGGGCGGAACAGGCTCTTCGGAGCCGGAATTCACAAAATCAGCCCTTTTCTATAAACACGATACTTTTTTGGAGTGTGATAAAAGTTATATACATTCGATAGGTTTTACCGGGGTTTAGTATTTTTTAAATGATGGTTTTATGTGGATATCTATAGTAATAGTCAAATAGTTTTACTTTCTTTTCATTTTTTTCAAAACAATTTTTGCTATTACAATTAATCCTTTTACTTTTGCCGTCCGAAAAATTTATAAAAGGTTACAAATGCCTACAATACAACAATTAGTTAGAAAAGGGAGAGAAATCATTAAAGCAAAAAGCAAATCCAGAGCATTAGATGCTTGTCCGCAACGTCGTGGGGTTTGTACAAGAGTGTACACCACTACACCAAAGAAGCCAAACTCTGCTTTGCGTAAAGTTGCTAAAGTGCGTCTTACCAACAAGATAGAGGTTATTGCTTACATACCGGGTGAGGGTCACAATCTGCAGGAGCACTCTATTGTTCTTATACGTGGTGGTCGTGTTAAGGATTTACCAGGTGTACGTTATCATATAGTTCGTGGTAGCCTTGATACTGCCGGTGTTAAAGACCGTAAACAAAGCCGTAGTAAATACGGAACTAAAAAGGCAAAAGCTAAGAAATAGTAGCAAGTACTTTGTATCAAGTATTTATTATAAAGTATTAAGACGAGAATTAAAATATTTCATTTAAATTGAAAGCAGGTAACTGCTTATAAAAATAAGAAACATGCGTAAGTCGCAACCCAAAAAAATACCTCTTGCTCCAGATCCTAAGTTTAGCGATAAACTAGTAACCCGTTTTGTAAACAACATTATGTGGGAAGGTAAAAAAAGTATTGCTTTAACCATATTTTACGATGCACTTGATCGCGTAGCAAAACAAACCAATGAAGATGGTTATGAATTATGGAAAAGAGCTTTGACCAATGTTACCCCTGCAGTTGAGGTTCGTAGTCGCCGTATTGGTGGTGCTACATTCCAAATACCTGCCGAAGTACGTCAGGACAGAAAAGTTTCATTAAGCATAAAATGGTTAATTCGTTTTAGTCGCGAAAGAAACGGTCGTAGTATGGCAGAAAAACTTGCAAATGAAATAATAGCTGCAAGTAAGGGCGAAGGTGGTGCTTTTAAAAAGAAAGAAGATACCCATCGTATGGCTGAGGCTAACAAAGCCTTTTCTCACTTCAAAGTATAATTTTATTACATGTTATATCAAAATGCCCTGTTTTTCAGGGCATTTTTTTGTTTAATCTCTTTTTATTTCATTTTATCAGTTATTATTAGATTACCTTATTGAAATAGTAATATTCAGGCAGCATCTGACGCAATTAAAGTATCAAAATCAAATTCAAACTGTAAATTCTTATCTAAAAGTAAATTTTGCCATTTTCCAGAAAAGGATAAGAAAGCCTTATTTTTTTTGAAGAAAATTTATTTTTAACTGTATCTTTAGCGGGTTTTATGAATATAAAACCTGTATAAGTAGTTTATATTTTATATAAACCTTATATATTTTTTAAAATTGTTTGCTAATCAGTTCACTAAACATATAATTCCCTAAAGGAACTTTCCATGAGAAAAAGCTACCTCTCAAACGTTACGTTTAGATTTTTATTGCCTTTTACTTTTTTATTTGTTGGTATGGTTGGCAGTTATGGCCAAACTTATATCATAAATAGTGCCGGAGGCGGCGATTTTGTATCTTTTAATGCAGCATATAATGCGATAAAAGCAGGGCCTCTAACCCAACCTGTGATATTTAATATTGCTGCAGGTTCAGGCCCTTACAACGAGCAATTGATTTTAAAAGCCATTCCGGGTGCTTCAGCAACTAATACTATTACATTTAATTGTAATGGTGTTGAGATGGGTACAGCCTTTACAGGTACAACT
>JAYTDC010000041.1:0-59759 GCA_043736115.1 Segetibacter sp.
AAAAAATTGATAGTGTTTTTTGCATTTGCACCAATGTATTGTTTTAGTCAAAAGAAAGGGGATAATGCAATTAGAATTCCAGTAACTGGGTTGACCGAAGATAAAATTACAACAGCACTATTTAGTTGTGGTTATGGCATTGAGAAATCAACCAAAACATATTATCTATCAACTGACAACGCAAAGAAAAATGGTGTACTTGTTAGACTTTCATTTCTGATAAATGATTCATCATGCACAATTGTAGGGTGGTGTGACCCAAATTATACCTTGATGGGAGTAAAATCATGGTTTAAACCTGTTATATATAGCAAGAGCGGAATGGGCTATTTGAAAATAGGTTTGGAAGAAATGATAAAAGTTGCCACAAAACTCTCTGATAAAATCGAGTTTATCAAGCAGTAATTTCCATTAATTTATTGTTTTTATTAATTTATCTAGATGTATTTTATAGATACGGAAAGCCAAAAATGATGGCCTTAATAATTTCTTATTGCTTTTTTGCTCAACGTCTTTCCTTTTACTTGAAAATTTTCAGAGGTTATTATTGAGCAGATTTTAATTTGTTCTAAGTCCTTCAGTATAAAAGTTGTTTATTATAAAAATCAAAGAAGAATTGGTGGTGTTTTTAATCAATAGAATATAGATTTGCCTATCTTAGTTTTTTGTAATATTATTTTATGAGTTTAAACGATAACATTTCTGACTTTTTTAAAGATCTAAAAGATAGAGTTTCAAGCCCTTTCTTTTCTTCATTTATCATTTCGTGGTTGCTGTTCAATTGGAAAGTTCCTATCGCATTGATATTTTATAATGCAGAAGATTTAAAAGCTGATGGTTATAATTCTTTCATTCAATTACTAAAAGGTGAAGTTGTGCCACCACAAAGTTTTTGGTTGCCTTTAGGTTCTGCTTTCTTATACTGTTTAGTGTTCCCTGCCTTACGAAATGGAATTATAGCTGCACAATCATGGTATAAATCATGGGGGAGTGAATTAGAATTAAAGTATACAAAAGGTGTGGTTTCAATTTCAAAATATTTAATTTTAAGGCAAAATTTAGAAAAAAGGACTGAAACCCTTGAAAAGGTGCTTTCCTTAGAGACAAAAACACAAGAAGATTTTGAAAATTTACGAAGTGAAAAGCTACAATTGCAGGGGAATGTAACTCGACTACAAAAGGAAATTGCTGACTGGAAAAAAGACACTTCAATGTTAAATGGTGATTGGAGAATTAGCGGTGTAGATTATAACAATAATGTTCCTAATAAAAATCCAAATGAAATAATCATCCAAAATAATAGTGTGTTTACCGAAGGTAATCGTACCCAATCTATTGCCGATATTGAAAACTTTCACTTTAATCCTGAAACAAGCATTCTATTCTTTGTTTATCACCCTACTAATGAAAACACTTTGGGTAGAACCCTTGATGAATATTTTTTTTTACAGCCAAATGAAACTTTGAATAAATTAGAAGGACGGTCAAATAAATATCGTGATGTAACTTTTACTAAACTTGACAAAAATCGAAGAAAGTTTATAGGATAACGATAAGGATTTTTATACTTTCAAAGATATTTCAACTTAAAATTTCTACTTCATCTTCTTCAACGGCTCCAACAAACCTTCCAATCCGTTAAGTCTTATTTCGTACATAGTTTGTAGCAGCATACCCAATTTACCTGTTGGAAATCCTTTACGCTGAAACCATTCAAGATAAAAAACAGGAATATCGCACAGTAGTGTGCCTTTGTATTTGCCAAAAGGCATTTCCATTTTCACCAATTGCAGAAGAAGTTCTCTGTTGGCTTGGGGTTCTTCCATATTAGTCAATAAAAAAACAAATAAAAATTGGATGATTTTGGAGGGGGAAATTTATTTGTTTACTTCTATCTCCCCGCTAAAAACAAAAGTAGCCGGCCCACATAACCAAATATCATAAAAAATTCCCTTTGCTTTAATTTTAAATTCTACTGCAAGTTTTCCACCGGGTGTTTCTACATCTACATGATTAAAGCCAAGTGGATTGTGGGCAAATACCAATGCTGCTGCCGTTACGCCTGTGCCACAACTTAGTGTTTCATTTTCTACCCCCCGTTCGTAGGTGCGTACATAAATTTGCCTGTCTTGAACTTCAACAAAATTTACATTTATCCCATCTTCTGCAAATCGCTTATTGTATCGGATTTCTTTTCCTTCTTTATAAACTTCTATATTATGAACATCGGTTACCAGCTTAACATAGTGCGGTGAACCTGTGTCTAAAATTGAATCGTCGTCCTTGTGTTCTACCTGATCTACATTTTTCATTTTCAATTTTATCCAACCATTATCATTTATGATAGCTTCATGTTCTCCGTCAATTGCCCAAAAATGATAATTGTCTTTTATTAATCCATTATCTGCTGCAAACTGAACAAGACAGCGACCGCCATTGCCACACATGGTACTTTCTGCCCCATCGCTGTTGTAATATTTCATTTCAAAATCATAGTTAGGTTTATTGTTCAGCAGCATTAATCCATCGCCACCAATACCAAACCTACGGTCGCACAAAAATTTAATTTGAGCAGCAGATAAAAAATCAAATTCATTATGACTATTGTTTAGTATGACAAAGTCATTGCCTGTACCCTGATATTTGTAAAATTTGAAAATCAATTGATTAATTTGAAAATGTGAAAATGACTCAATGTGAAAATGGCTCAATGTGAAAATTACTCAATTTGAAAATGAAATACTTAATGACTTTTTGACTTACTGACCAATGACTTAATGACTACTTTATATTCCATCAATAATTTCAAGCGACTTCTTAATCATGTTTTCTACAGCGGCATTGCCATCTTTGCTAAATTCTTTTTTAATGCGATTGGCAACTATTGCGCTAAGGCTTAGGCATTGATGTCCTAATAGTTTTCCCAAACCATATATGGCACTTGTTTCCATTTCAAAGTTGGTAATGCGGTGTGGGCCAAACTTAAATTCTGTAAGCCTGTCTATAAGATCGGGGTTGGTAAGACCAAGCCTTAGTACCCGACCTTGTGGCCCATAAAAGCCCGGACAGGTTATTGTAATACCATGAAAAAAACCATCCACAAAATGTTTAAGAATTGATGCACCTGCCGTGCTGATATAGGGTTGTGAAAAGTTGCTGCTGATTTGTGTATGCGCCACAAACTGTTGAATAATCTGCATTTCTTCCTCATTGTTATCATGGCGATAATAGTTGAGCAGATTATCTATTCCAAGGCCATGAGTTGTAGCAACAATACTATCAACCGGAATATCTTCCTGTAGTGCACCTGAAGTACCCATACGTATTATGGTAAGGTGTTGTAAGGCAGGTTTTATGGTTCGGGATTCAAAATCAATATTTACCAATGCGTCTAACTCGTTTAATACAATATCAATATTATCAGGGCCAATACCTGTAGAGACTACTGATAGCCTTTTGTTGCCCAACATACCGGTATGCGTTACAAATTCACGGTGTTGGCTGGTGTGTTCTATTTTGTCAAAATATTTACTTACTTCCTTAACCCTATCAGGATCGCCTACGGTAATTATAGTATTTGCAATTTCTTCGGGTCTTAGGTCAAGATGATAAATGGCTCCTCGATTGTTAAGAATCATTTCGCTTTCCGCTATTTTCTGCATAATGTACCATTTGGTTTATCGCAAAGTAACAAAGAATACAAAGCAATAAAGTATAATTGATTTTTACAGAAAAAATGATGATAAATTAAGCTATTGTGAAAACAAATTTTTATCTTACTACTTACTTTGAATGTATTGTTGGTTTAATGGTTTTACCTTATTTTCGCAGCCGGAATTAGTAAAAGGTCCTGTGGCCGAGTGGCTAGGCAGAGCTCTGCAAAAGCTCGTACAGCGGTTCGAATCCGCTCGGGACCTCCAATAAAATTAATGGATTACTTTTGTAATCCATTTTTCATTTGCAATATATTATGCGTTATTCTAACTTTATCGGTGGAGGTGCATCCCTTTTATTAATTATTAGCTGCTTTTTACCCTGGGTTTACATTCCTCTAATACAAACGACAATTACAGGCTTTTCTGCAGAGCATACTAATTTTGGCAAGCCTGGTTTAATGCATATTATTCTTACGGGTTTTGCCACTGTTCTTTTTTTGATAAGCAGTATTGGTGCAAAAAGGGTAAATGTTTTTGTTTGTGCGCTTAATTTTTCATGGTCCTTGCGCAACTATTTGCTGGTGACAAACTGCGAATTAGGAGAATGTCCTGAAAAAAGATTTGGAATTTATGCTGTAGTCATATTATCTTTTATTATTTTAATCATGTCACTTTTACCCAAAGGCAATGTAGAATAATAATTCTTTTTTTCATAAAAAATTTAACGTATTTGTTCCTTTATTAAATCACATATTTCAATTTTTATTTCATGGAAAGAGGTTTATTTAATACCTTAACGCCAAATTTCTAAAATATTTTTAAAGATGAGAAAAATTTACTTGTGTTTGCTTGCTGTATTTTTTCAATTATTAGCTTTTTCTCAACCAATTACAATTGGTACGGGTACAAATACTGCATCCAACTCGCCATGGAACACATTCTACGGCTACTCCTATGTACAAACAATTTATTTAGCTTCAGAAATAAATGCAACAGGCAGTATTACTTCTGTTCAGTTTTATTATGCAGGCACTGCTCTAGATCTTTCTGATGACATTACCATGTATATGGGAATAACCTCAAAAAGCAATTTTGTATCTACTACAGATTGGGAGCCCCTTTCAAACCTTACTCCTGTATTTAGTGGAACCCTTGCTGCTGCTACGCTTCCGGGTTTGGTTACTATTTCTTTATCTACTCCATTTCCATATAGTGGATCGGGAAATTTATTGATAGCTGTTGATGAAAACAAAACAGGAAATAATGGTAGTACCAGATTTCAGGGTACAACTTTAACAGGAAGCAATTTGAATAGGGTATTAGCTATTTCAAATGATGTTACTAATCCCGACCCCGCAGCACCTGTAGCAGGAGCTAGAACAAGTACTATTGGTAACATTATCATTAATGGACTTACTGCTGCACCTTGCCAACCCGCAACTGCACTAGCCGTTTCAAATATTTCCTTAACAGGAGTTACTGCAACCTGGTCAGCACCAACTTCTGGAAATCCTGTAACTCAATATAACTATGAAGTAAGAACAAGTGGAGCACCCGGTAGCGGTTCTACTGGTTTAACAACAAGTGGCAACAACGCTACAACTACTATAAATATTTCAGGATTGTCGTCGTCAACATTTTACACCTTATATATAAGACCCGATTGTGGATCTGGAAATATTGGTTCATGGATCAGCACAACATTTACTACCCTATGTGGAGTTAATACATTGATAACACAAAATTTTGATGGAGTAACAGTACCTGCATTACCACCTTGTTGGGCAAAAGTTGGTACTCAGGGTTCTGTTCTTACCCAAATTACTAATCCTAATAGTTCACCTAACACATTATATATTTATGGAAGTGCAGCCACTAATCAGCCTGTAGTTGCATTACCGGCTGTGAGCAATGCCGGAGCGGGTACCCATCAGTTTAAATTTAATATGCGGGCAAATTTTACTGTAGGCGGAATTATACAGATAGGTTATTTAACCAACCCTGCGGATTCGTCAACATTTGTTCCTTTAGTTAACGATACAGCAAGTACACTTACTTACAAGTCGTTTACTTTTAAGCCAACCGGCGTAACGGGTTCATCCGTTGTATTTGCTATAAAACATTTGGGTACACCTGCTTACAGTTTATTAATAGATGATTTTTCATGGGAGGCTTTAGCTGCGTGTGCTGCGCCAACTTTATTGACTTTTTCAGGTATCACCACTACTGCAGCTACAGTAAACTGGACAGCACCAACCCCTGCTCCGGTAACTTATGATGTGTATAGAAGTACAACTTCAACTGCACCTACGGGTACAACTACACCAACTGCAACAGGCCTTACTGCCACAAACTATAATTTGACAGGTTTGGTTTCAGCAACAAAATATTTTGTTTGGGTACGGTCAAATTGTGGAGTCGGAGGTTTGAGTATATGGTCTGTTGTAGATAGTTTCACAACTTTATGTGGACCAACAAGTATTCCTTATACTCAAAACTTTGAATCAGCAACTATACCAGGTTTACCTACTTGTACGGCTATTCAAAATGCAGGTAGTGGTAACAATTGGGTTACTGCAACTGCACCTGGTAACGGGTTCACCAGTAAAACATTGCGCTATAGTTATAATTCATTAAATGCAGCAGATGCATGGTTTTATACACAGGGATTAAACCTTACTGCGGGTACTTCTTATCGGCTGACATTTAATTATGGTAATAATAGTGCAACTTTTGTTGAAAGCATGAATGTTAGTTATGGTACTGCTCCGAATGCTACATCCATGACTACGCCTATCATAGATTATACATCCATCACAGGAGCAGTACTAAATGCATCTACTAATGATTTTACACCATCTGCAACAGGTGTCTATTATATCGGATTTCACGCCTATTCTATCGCAGACCAATTCAATTTGCATTTAGATGATATCGTGGTTTCTTTGTCCCCAACCTGTGATGCACCAACATTACCTAATATTACAAATTTAACCTCCACAAGTGTAACACTTAACTGGACCGCACCTGCAACAGCGCCTGCAAGTTATGATGTGTACTCAAGTACTTCATCTGTTGCACCTACGGGTACAACAACACCAACAGCAACAGGAATTACGGCAACCACTTATAACTTAACTTCACTTACACCTGCCACTAAATATTTTTATTGGGTGAGGTCTAACTGTGGTGCAAATGGAGTAAGTGCCTGGTCTGTTAGAGATAGTCTAACAACATTGCCTTCTTGTGGTGTACCTACAGCGCTAATGCATTCTAATGTAACAGGTACAGGTGCACAACTTGATTGGACTGCTCCCGCAACAGGGTCGCCCACTTCTTATGAAATTTATAGAAGTTTGGTTTCTACAGCACCAACGGGAACTACGACTCCTACCACATTGGGTATTACAAATACTACCACTAATCTTACAGGTCTTACTGCAGCTACCAAATATTTTGTGTGGGTTCGTTCAAATTGCGGTTCGGGTGGAGTAAGTGCATGGTCAGTAGCGGATAGTTTTACTACTCAATGTGCTGCTACAAGTATTCCTTATACACAAGATTTTGAATCAGCAACAGTGCCTGCTATTCCAACCTGTACCTCAATTGAAAATGTAGGTACTGGAAACAATTGGGTAACTGCAAGTGCACCCGGAAATGGCTTTGCAAGTAAAGCCCTGAAATATGGATATAATTCTACCAATCCAGCGGATGCATGGTTCTATACACAAGGTTTAAATCTTACTGCCGGTACATCTTACAGGCTCACTTTCAAATATGGTAATAACAGTGCAACCACATACACTGAAAGTATGAATGTAAGTTATGGTACTGATGCAAATGCAGCAGCCATGTCTACCCTTGTTGTTGATTACCCCACAATAACCGGGGCAGTTCCAAATATTTCAGCTACAGATTTTACGCCATCTGCTACAGGGGTTTACTATATAGGTTATCATGTATACTCTATAACAAACCAATTTAACTTATATGTAGATGATATTTCAGTAATTGTTACGCCTGTTTGCGATGCTCCAACATTCCTTCCCGTAACCAGCATTACAGGTTCAGGTGCTACAATAAATTGGAATCCTCCCGCTACATCTCCTTCAGGATACGATATTTATAATAGCACATTGCCTGCTGCTCCAACGGGTTCAACAACTCCAACAGTTACAGGTATAACCAATGCAACTTATGATTTCACAACACTAAATTCTTCAACTAAATATTACTATTGGATAAGGTCCAATTGTGGTACAGGTGGAGTAAGTGCCTGGACAGGTGTAGATAGTTTTACTACCTTATGTGGGCCAACTAATATACCATATACCCAGGATTTTGAATCTGCTACCGTGCCAGCTATGCCAAATTGTACAGCTATTGAAAATGTTGGAACGGGTAATAATTGGATCACTGCAAATAATCCTGGTAATGGCTTTACAAGCAAAACTTTGAGATATGGATATAATACAACTAATGCTGCTGATGTTTGGTTCTATACGCAAGGGTTAAATCTTACTGCCGGTACATCTTATAGAATAACTTTCAGATATGGATGTAATAGTGCTACTTATACAGAAAGTATGAATGTTAGTTATGGTAATGCTGCTAATGCAGCTTCAATGACAGATTTAATTGTGGATTATCCTTCAATCAAAAATGTTACACCATTATCATCTTCTTCTGACTTTACCCCAACTACATCAGGTGTATATTATATTGGTTTTCACGCATATTCAATAATCAATCAGTTCAATTTGTATGTAGATGATATTGTAGTGAATGTTACTCCAACCTGTGATGTTCCCGGTTTATTGCCGGTTTCAAATATTTTATCTACAGGTGCTACATTAAACTGGAATCCACCAATTACTTCTACGGTAAGTTATGATGCTTATTATAGCACAATTTCTACTCCACCAACATCTACTACAACACCAACGAATGTTGGAATTACAGCGACAACGGTAAATCTTACGGGTCTTACTGCTGCCACCAAATATTATTATTGGCTAAGGTCTAATTGTGGTGCAGGTGGGTTAAGTGTTTGGACAAGTGTTGATAGCTTTATTACAGCTTGTATTCCAGTACCAACTTTAAGCGAAAATTTTGCAACTGCAATTACACCTAATTTGCCCAATTGTTGGTCTAAAATTCTTAGGGGTGCAACAATTGCAACGGCCGCAACAGTAACGACTACCACTACTAATGCATATTCTCTACCCAATGCTGTAACAATGTATAATGCATCATCAACAAGTACTGATGATATTATTTTAGTAAGTCCGCCTGTAAGCAACCTTGCAGCAGGTACTTATCAGCTTAGCTTCTTTGCAAAGAATTCAGTTCTTGGCGAAGATCTTGAAATTGGAACATTGGATAACAATACTGCAACTGCTACATTTACACCAATTCAAACAGTGACGGTCACTACAGCTTATCAGAAATTTGCAGTAAGTTTTGCTGCTTATTCTGGTACAGATACTTACATAGGTTTGAGAAAATTAAATGCAGGTACATTTAGATATGTATATTTAGACGATATCTCTTGGGAGTTGATACCAGTTTGTGTTGAACCAAACACATTGGTTGTTTCTAATATTGCAACTACAACAGCACAATTGGATTGGACTGCGCCTTCATCAGGTAGTCCGGCGTCTTATGAAGTTTATTACAGCACTACCAATACGGCTCCAACATCATCTACTACGCCTAATGCGTTAGGTATAACTGCAACAACATATAATTTTAGTGGATTAACACCCGCATCAATCTATTACGTTTGGGTAAGAGCTAATTGTGGTGCAGGTGGTGTAAGCGGGTGGTCGGCTCTTGCTACATTTACTACTCAGTGTGCTGCCGTAACAGATTTTTATCAAAATTTTGATGCAGTTACAACACCTGCATTGCCAACTTGTTGGTCTAAAGTAAGTACCACAGGTACATCCAATACTCAAACAACTAATCCACTAAGTGTACCAAATACAATGTATATCTATGGTACATCGGCTACAAACCAGCCGGTAGTAAAAATGATTCCGGTTAGTAATGCTGATCTAAATACACATAGATTAAGGTTTAGTGCAAGAGGTAATTTTACCGCAGGTGCTACAATTCAGGTTGGGTATCTTACTGATCCAACTGATGCAACAACATTTATTTCCTTACAGGATGTAATTGTAAGTACTCTAACTTATCAAAGTTATACTGTAATACCCGGGTCAATTAATCCGGGATCAAATACTGTATTTGCTTTCAGACACACAGGTACACCAGCTTATAGTGTATTAATAGACGACGTATACTGGGAAGTTTTACCCGGTTGTGTTGAACCAACTGCTATTGTGGTTTCAAATGTAGCGCTAAATTCAGCTCAACTTGATTGGACTGCGCCTCCTGTTGCACCAGCGAGTTATGATATTTACATTAGCACTACCAATACTGCACCAACCGGAACAACTACCCCAAGCATTGCAGGGGTAACAGGAACCACCGCAAACCTAACGGGATTACTGTCAAGCACTACTTATTATGTTTGGGTTAGGTCTAATTGTGGAACAACCGGATTGAGTGTTTGGTCATCTTTAGCAACATTTACAACCCTTTGTGGTGTTGTTACAGCACCAACATTAAGTGCAGAAACGTTTGCTACTATAGTTCCGCCATCAACCTGTTGGTCCAGAGCAAAAGGGATTTTATCTGCTCCTACTACCTTTACCGGAACAACTACATCTAGTTGGGTTGTGGATGATTTTACAAATAGAACCACTCCAATTAATAAATCCGCAAGATTAAATATATGGAACACTACAACCAACGATTGGTTGATAACTCCAATGTATGATTTAGGTGCCGGAGGAAACTTCAAACTTGAGTTTGATTTAGGATACACTCCATTTAGTGATACTATACCTGCTACCATGGGAGTTGATGATAAGTTTGTAGTTGTAATTTCAACTGACAATGGTGTTACGTGGTCAGATGCCAATGCTTTGAGAATATGGGATGCTTCAACACCTATTTCAAGCACAGGTGAGCATATAGTTATTGATTTGGCTTCTTATTCTGGAGTAGTTATGTTTGGATTCTATGGCGAAAGTACAGTTACCAATGTAGACAATAATGTTTACGTAGATAATATGGAGGTCTTATTAAGACCCGTAGATGTAACACTAACTAGCTTCAAGGGCGAAAGACAGGGTGCAAAAAACCTGTTGACATGGACTACTGCAACCGAGCAAAACAACAAAGGATTTGAATTGCAACGTTCGGCAAATGGTGAGAACTTTACAACAATTTCATTTGTAAATTCCAAAGCTACAAATGGTACTAGTAATACTACAATTGCATACAACTATGCAGATGAAAAACCATTTTCGGGTAACAATTTTTACCGTTTGAAACAAATTGATAAAGATGGCAGATCAAAAATCTCGGATGTTTTATTGATAAAAGGAACTAAAGTAAATACTTTAATGATTTCTTCTATTTATCCTAATCCTGCAAAAAATATGTTAAATGTTGTTTTGACGGCCCCTATAAATGAAGAAGTGACATTAGTTGTAACAGATGTTGCGGGCAAAAGAGTTACGCAGCAAAATGCTAAATTGTTAAATGGAGATAATATTCTTAAAGTCAATGTTTCTGAATTATTATCAGGCACTTATATACTAAAAGCTATTTGCAATAATGGTTGCGAAACCTCAGTAAGTAAATTTATAAAGCAATAAGTCTTTATTTATTTTATTAAAAAGGCTGCCCTTTAAAGGCAGCCTTTTTTTATCAAAATATTATTGTTTATTATAAGTTTTGTTTCATAAATATGATAACCTCGGTAAGATTCAATCAAAATTGTTATCTTAGTTCAAATAATAATTAGCTATGAGAAAAATTTACTTGGTTACTTTAGCACTCTTTACTTTTTTAATATCATTTTCACAAACTGATATTCCGATTGGTAGTGGAGGAACTATTGGAAATACTGGTACATCTTATCCTTGTCCCTTACAGGATTATTATGAAGGTAGCAGAGCACAATATCTTTATTTGGCTTCTGAATTATCGTCTGCAGGTATGGGCCCTGGTAATATAAGTGCTATTAAATTTGAGGCTTTAAATCTTAATACATTCTCGGGTTCAATAGAGCAATTTACTGTAAGTATAGGTTCTTCAACTACAGGTAGCTTAACTTCTAATAGTTGGGAGAGTGGTGCTTCAATAGTTTATGGTCCTGAAGATTATGCAATAGTTGCAGGTACAAATACACTAACCTTTACCACACCGTATTTTTGGAACGGTACCGATAATATTTTAGTTGAAATATGTAATGGTGATCCAAATAACGGCACCGCAGGAGTAACAACTTATACTCAAAATGCTACTGTACCTTGGACTACAGGGCTAAGTTTTAACGGCTCTCATACCTACAGAGCAGATAATCTTGCTAACTTATGTGGTAGTGCAACTACAACCAATAATGGCACACAAACTACCCGGCCGGATATAACATTTTCATGGACTCCATCTTCAACAACGGGCTGTTACTTGCCATCCGGAACTTCAATATCCAATATAACTGCAATTTCAGCATCGGCATCCTGGAACCCCCCAACAGTAGGTTCACCTGCAGCAGCATATAACTGGGAATTACGTACAAGTGGTGCAGCGGGTAGTGGTAGTACAGGATTAATTGCTTCAGGCAATACAGCAACAACAACAGTAAATTTTTCTTCTCTTCTACCATCTACGAATTATTCTTTTTATATAAAAAGTGATTGCGGTTCTGGTAATATCAGCCTTTGGAGTGGAGGCTACAACTTTATCACATTATGTGCACCTATCCCTTTATTTTCAGAAAATTTTGATGGAGCTTCCATTCCTAATCTACCGCTTTGTTGGTCCTCAATTTTACGAGGCGGAACCATTTCATCATCTGCCACACTAACAACTACAACTACAAATGCATATACTACACCTAATGCTGTCACTATGTACAACTCAAATTCTACCAGTACAGATGATATCATTTTAGTTAGTCCGCCTGTTAGTAATCTTTCCGCAGGAACTTATCAATTAAGTTTTTATGCTAAAAATTCTGTTTTGGGTCAGGATATAGAAGTAGGTACATTAGACGGTAATACAGCAACAGCTAACTTTACTCCTTTAGAAACTGTAACTGTAACTACTGCATATCAAAAGTTTAATGTAAGTTTTGCGAATTATTCCGGCACTGACACCTACATAGGTTTAAGAAGATTGAACGCTACTACTTTTTCCTATGTTTATCTTGATAACATTAATTGGGAATTAATTCCAAGTTGTGTTGAGCCAAATACTCTTATTGTTTCAAATATATTATCTACTGCAGCACAATTAGACTGGACCCCACCTTCATCTAGTTCGCCGGCTTCTTATGAAATATATTATGCTACTACTTCTACTACACCTACAAGTAGTACTATGCCTGTTGCAACAGGTATTACCAATCCAACCTTCAATTTTACATCGTTAATTCCATCCACAAGATATTTTGTTTGGGTAAGATCAAATTGTGGATCAGGTGGGGTAAGTGCATGGAGCAGTAAAGATAGTTTTTTAACAGCTTGTGTTCCTACAAGTTCATTTACTGAAAATTTTGATGCTTCTGTTACTCCTAATTTACCGGTATGTTGGTCTAAAATATTGAGAGGAGCAACGCTTTCTACATTTGCTACAGTTAACACAACTTCTACAAATGCCTACTCAACACCTAAGGGTGTTACTATGTATAATTCAAGTTCTACCAGTACAGACGATATTATTTTAGTAAGTCCACCTTTGGGTAATCTTGCAGCAGGAACTTATCAATTAAGTTTTTATGCTAAGAATTCTATTCTCGGTCAGGATGTTGAAATAGGTACGTTAGACGATAACACAACTACAGCTAATTTTACTCCCCTGCAAACAGTTACTGTTACTACTTCATATCAAAAGTTTACAGTAAGCTTTGCTACATATGCAGGTACAGATGCTTATATAGGATTAAGAAGGTTGAATGCAAATACCTTTAGTTATGTATATTTAGATGACATTGCCTGGGAGTTGATACCATCTTGTGTTGAACCGTCTGCGGCAATTATTTCAAACATTGGAACTACATCTGCTCAAATAGACTGGACAGCCCCTGCTACAGGATCGCCTGCTTCTTACGAAGTTTATGTAAGTAATATTAGCACTGCTCCTCTTGCTTCAACTACACCAAATGCAACAGGTATTACAACCACAACTTACAATTTTACAACACTTACACCCGCATCTAAATATTTTGCCTGGGTAAGATCAAATTGTGGTGCAGGAGGTATTAGTATGTGGGCACGTGCAGATAGTTTTTATACACAATGTAATGCTACCAATGTTCCATACGCAGAAAACTTTGAATCTGCAACAGTTCCTGCTTTGCCAAATTGTACAAACAGAGAAAATGTAGGTACAGGAAATAATTGGGTAACAATTAATAATCCAGGTTCCGGATTTACAAGTAAAACATTAGAATATCCATACAATGGAACTAATGCCGCTGATGTTTGGTTTTATACTCAAGGACTAAATCTTATTGCAGGAACATCTTATAGAATTACTTTCAGATACGGATGTAACAGTGCAACATATACAGAGAGTATGAATGTAAGTTATGGAAGTAATGCAAGTGCTGCTTCCATGACAGATTTGATTGTTGATTATCCAACTATTAAGAACACTACTCCTTCTTTATCCACATCAGATTTTACTCCTGCAACAAGTGGTGTATTTTACATTGGTTTTCATGCATATTCTATCTCAAACCAATTCAATTTATTTGTTGATGATATAACTGTAGATTTAACTCCAACATGTGATTTTCCTAATTCAATTGTAATATCAAATATTACAAATAATTCAGCTCAACTTGACTGGGCACCTCCAACATTGGGTAACCCAACTAATTATGATTTGTATTATAACATAACCGGTACTACACCTACATCAACTACAACACCATCTGTAAGTGGTATTACAAGTACTACAACCCAATTATCAGGATTAACTCCCAGTACTATTCATTATGTTTGGTTAAGGTCTAATTGTACTTCTTCAGGTGCAAGCAATTGGTCGCCTGTTGATACTTTTACTACATTATGTGATGTAATACCCACACCTACAGCTGTAACTGAAACCTTTTCGAATGTTATACCTAATTGTTGGTCAAATGCTCAAGGAATTTTGTCAGATCCATCTACAACATTTACAACTACTTCTAGTTCAAGTTGGATAATTGATGATTTTGGAAATGCAACTACTCCGGTAAATAAATCAGCAAGGCTAAATATCTGGAATACTACAACCAATGATTGGCTCATATCACCAAGCTATAACCTGGGTATAGGCGTAGGTATGAAACTTGAGTTTGATTTGGCTTATACGCCATATTCCGGTACTACAACAGCCACTATGGGTGTAGATGATAAGTTTGCAGTAGTTATTTCTACAGATAATGGTGTCACATGGGCTTTAGCAAATGCCCTAAGAGTTTGGGATGCCACTACACCTATTTCAAATACTGGGGAGCACATCGTAATTGATTTGTCTACATATTCGGGTGTTGTAATGTTTGGATTTTATGGCGAAAGCACAGTTTCTAATGCTGATAATAATGTGTATGTAGATAATGTTCAAATAACACCATTGTTACCCGTAAAGCTTACTTCATTTAAAGGGGAAAGACAAGGTTCAAAAAATTTATTACTCTGGACCACAGCTACGGAAAACAACAGCAAAGGATTTGAATTACAGCGTTCTGCAAATGGAGAAACATTTAGTACTATAGCCTATATTGCTTCTAAAGCAATAAACGGTAACAGTAATGCAACATTGAATTATGTATTTGCTGATGAAAAGCCATTTAATGGAAATAGTTATTATAGATTAAAACAAGTAGATTTTGATGGCAAATCAAGCCTGTCAAATGTTGTTTTAATCAAAGGGAACAGATTGAATGAAATTTTGCTTTCCGCTATATATCCAAATCCAACAAAAGATAAATTAATGGTCACATTATTAGCACCTGCCGTACAAAATGTCACTCTAATAATTACAGATATTGCGGGTAAAATTGTAATGCAACAATCAAAGCAATTGATAAGTGGTGATAATAATTTATCACTTCATGTTGCAAAATTACAGTCAGGTACTTATTTTATTAAAGCTGTTTGCAACAATGGTTGCGAAACTTCTTTAAGTAAATTTGTAAAAGACTAGTAAGATGATTATCAAATAAATAAAGGCTACTCAGACTGGGCAGCCTTTATTTATTTATTGAAAGTTAATGACCCCTATTTGCAAATCTCATATTGGGTCAATTCCAATATGAAATCTCTTTACATTCTTGATGGGAACATCGGTAAAAACGGAGTGTTATCGATTCTACATAATTCTAAGTAATTTTTAGTAGAGCACATTACCCATTTGTGGCCATCTAACTCCTTCTTCTTGACGGATATATTTTACGTGCCTTGTTAAATAGATTAATGAATTCTTTTTGAATTAGGTTATTGGGATCAACAGATTTTGAAATAAGTTTTTCCAATTCACCCCACGTATAATCTTTATAGTATTTTGACTGCTTCAGCATTTCACCAAAAGCTATTACTGCAACAGCAAAACGATAATCTGAATTAATAATATCTAAAGATTCAAAGTTTTGTATCACTTCATATTTATCCAAAAATGATTCACTTTTATTGGGGAACTCATAACTTAGTTCGGCATTTGCAATAGGTTCAATTCCATTTCCTGATGGGGTAATCTCAAACGCAGCCATCATAGATTGTCCGCTACCCGCTTCACCACCTAAGAGATCGGTAATATTTGCAAGT
This sequence comes from Segetibacter sp., assembly GCA_043736115.1. Taxonomy (GTDB): domain Bacteria; phylum Bacteroidota; class Bacteroidia; order Chitinophagales; family Chitinophagaceae; genus Segetibacter. The sequence continues at coordinate 16,550 of JAYTDC010000041.1, forward strand.
AGAGTATTTCTCTTATTATCAAATCCAATAAGCCTGTAATCTTTGACTTCGCTTTTATTAAAACGAACATTTAAGAAAACATTTTCTGCAACTGAATACAAAGTTTGGGCAAACTCCTCTACCAATACTTTTTCTGCATCTCTTTCATTATCCAAATACCCAAAATGACCTTTTCCGGCTTTTGCCAATGCTTCCAGATTATCATCCTTATTCATACCTACTCCAAGACAAGAAAGGTAAATTCCGTCCCTACTTTCCCTTTTGGCTAACTCAATTAATCCTTTAGCATCTGTTGCACCAACATTAAAATCTCCATCGGTAGCCAATATAATTCTGTTGTTACCAAGCGGAATAAAATTTTCCCTTGCTTTGGAATAAGCCATTTGTATCGCCGAAGCACCTGGGGTATTTCCATTTGGTCGTAACCCTTCAATAGCTTCAATAATTTTTTGTTTTTCTGTACCATTTGTAGATGGCAATAATTCTGTAACTACATCACCATAAGTTACTATACTAACCTTGTCAGTTGGGCGCAAATGTTCAGTAAGTAACTTAAATGCACTCTTCAATACAGGCAGTTTGTTAATGGATTCCATACTGCCAGATGCATCTATTAAAAAAACAATATTGGCTGTAGGTGTTTGGTTAAGATTTATCTTTTTTGCAGTAAGGTTTATGAACAATATTTGGCTTTGCTTATTCCAGGGGCAACCCGTTAATTTAGTTTCTAAATTAAATGGTCTTATTGAACCTTCATTTTTATTTTCTAATTCCGATTTGTTAGGTTTTAGATTAAAATAGTTGAGTAATTCTTCTATTTTTACATCATCTGAAGAAGGTTGTTCCTTATTGCTGAGTAGCTGCTTAATTTTAATATACCCTGCTTTATTTACATGAAGTCCTAAAATAGTTTCTGGATAAGCATTTGTATTTATTGAAGTATTTTCAATGTAAGCAGATCGATTTTTATCATTCTCGTCATAATGGTCAATTGATGAATAGGGAAATCCTTTGGTGTACGAGTAAAGATGTGGCAAATAGTTGCTTTTCTTTTTACCTGGTTTAAGAATAAAATTTCCATATTGAGATGTTACAACCGGAATTCTAAGTGTGTCATAACCTTCTTTCATAAAAGAAATAGTATCCACTTTTAAGCTTGATGGCAGACCAAAAACCCCATTTGTGCCCGTAAAAAAAGGATAGTTACCCTTGGAGTAAAGCGAAATTCTTACGTCATTCAACCCATTACCCTGCTCATCTTTTAGTTGACCACGTAAATAATATTGGCATAACGAAGTTGAATAAATACCTAACAGAAGTATTATAAGAATAATCCTGGTATGCCTTTTTATAAATGGAAAGGGTATTTTAGATGCGGTTTTCACAAACACATTTTGACCATTACAACGTTAATCTTCCTTAAGTTCGTATAGCAGAGATAGGTTTCTTCCTAGGCCATCATAGTCTAAACCGTACCCTAAAACAAATTTATTAGGTATAGTAAAGCATTTGTAATCAACCGGTACTGGGTAAACAGAAGCTTCAGGTTTGTGTAATAATACTGCAATTTTCACAGACAGGGGTTGTTGATTATATACCTGTGGCAGAAATTGTGTAAGTGTCTTGCCTGTATCTATAATGTCTTCTAATATTACAACATGGCGATTAGTAAGATCAGTATCCAATCCTATGGCAGTAATAACCTGCCCGCTACTTTTGGTGCCTTTATAAGATGCAAGTTTGATAAAGCAGATTTCAGCATCAATAGTAAGGTACTTAAAAAGATCGGCTGAAAACATAAAGGATCCATTTAGAATGGAGATAAAAAGGGGTCTCTTATCTTTATAATCTTTATTTAATATCTCGGCAAGGTTTTTAACCTTTTCTACAATTTCTTCCGAAGTTATATAAGGGATAAATAGTTTATCATGTACTTGTATGGTGTTGGACATGGGTTATGTTTGCGACACAAGATAAAACCAAATTACATAATAGAAACATTTTTTACCTCAGTAGCACTGGCAAGCCTTGGTGAAACCGGCGCAGAACTTTTAAGATAAATCCTTTCGCCAAGTGCAGGCTGCATTCCTTTTTTTAAATTATTGTAATCCATTATTACTGATAATTGAATTCCCTCTTTTTGAGAAATGTCATGCAAAGTTTCGTTCGCCTCTACAATATGGATTTCCTTAATTCCCTTTTTTGATTTCTTTTCAAGGAAAATTAATTGGTTCGTACTAAGAATTTCTGTCTCTTCAAGGTCGTTGTATTCAATTAATTTTTTCAATGCAGTATTGTAGTAATTGGCCAATGCAAGCAAAGAAGTGCCGGCTTTGGCATAAATAACTTTTACTTCGTTTATGGAAAATAATTTATTTACAGGATATTCTGGAATTGAAGAAGTTTGAGCAATAGCTGTTTTTGCAATTGGTAGCACAACCGAAACGGGTTGCATAACAACTTCATCCTTAATAGTATTGTCGTTACTTTCTGCAGTTGTGTTATCATTTATAATAGAAGCATTAGATATATTAGCAGCCAATATTTCTTCATTACTATCCTGATTATGCAGCACTGCAAGGCTGTATTGTTGTAGATTATTTTCTACAATTAGTTTAATGAGTGAATTTGCATAATTAGGATTTGTAGCATATCCTGATCTTTTTAATCCTTTTGCCCACCCCTCATAATCGGTAGGATCAAGCTTAAAAAGAAATGCATAATTAGGTCGTGATTTCAAAAAGTCAGAATGATCTTTATAGGAGTCTTCGACAGAGGGGTATTTTCTGAAACACTCATTTTTTGCATCATCATTATGCAGCATAGATTCTCCTGTCCAGTTATTTTTACATTTAATACCAAAATGATTGTTGGCTACAGCTGCAAGATCACTTTGTCCGCCCGCAGTTTCCAATATTCCCTGAGCCAATGTTATACTCGCAGGCACACCGGTACGTACCATTTCCGCAATGGCAAGATTTTTATAACTGGTAATATAGGATTCGATACGTGCTTTATCAGATTGTGAAAAAGCCTGTACCGATAATAATAAAATTGCAAGAAGCAGCGTTTTATTCAGCTTAGGTAATATTATCATTATTTCTTTTTTATTAAAAGTAATCCGTCCCTTACAGTAAGCAAGACATGCTCAACTCTGGGGTCGTTTAAAATATGTTTATTAAAAGTATCAATTGCCTTTGCATTTTTTCCGGCTATTGGTTTCTCCAAAACCTGACCGTGAAAGAGAACATTGTCGGCAATGATAATACCTCGGGGAGATAGTTGTGGCAAAACTGTTTCATAATAGTCTATATAACCAATTTTATCAGCATCTATAAATACCAAATCCCAGAGGTGCGGCAAGGTATGCAAAATTTCTTTTGCGTTGCCTGTGTGCAAAATAATATTTTCCTTCCTTTCACTTTTGTTAAAATAGCTTTGAGCAACCCTTGCTTCCTGCTCTCTTAATTCAATTGTATGCAATTGACTGTTGTCTTTTAATCCCTCTGCCAGGCACAGCGCACTATATCCGGTATATGTGCCTATTTCAAGTATAAATTCTGGTTGCAGAAGCTTACTTATGAATGAGAGAAACCTTCCCTGTACATGACCGCTAAGCATATGTGGCTGCGCATGATTTTTTAGTGTTTCCTCTGCAACTTCTTTTAATAGTTCACATTCAGGAGTAGTATATTGCGATGAATAACTGTCCGCCAAAGCAGATATCATTTCAAGTGACATATTCAAAATTAGCAAATCTCATAAAGTAAAAGGTTAAAGTGCATTACTAGTACATTACATCTTCCACAATGCACAAAATGCCTAAAATAGGTAAAATAAATTTTTAATAATAATGCATAGGCAATTCAGTCCCCCTATATGCACACTACACAACTACACTTGCGAAACCTATGTCTTGCTTCAATCTCAATAAATTGACAAGCAAATCCACACCTCCAACCAGCTAAATTTGTGACAAGGAATTTTAGTTTTTCTATTTTTCTTAATAGATTTACATATGCAAAATACAACCGCTGCACCCAGCAATATTGATCAGTATATTGCGGGGTATCCAAAAGATATACAAAAGCTTTTGAAACAGGTCAGAGAAACAATAAAGAAAGTAATTCCAGAAGCAGAAGAGGGTATCTGCTATGGCATTCCTACGTATAAGCTCAATGGAAACCTGGTACATTTTGGGGGTTTTAAGCAGCACATTGGTTTTTATCCCGGTGCAGGCGGTATCAAAGCTTTTGAAAAAGAGTTAGCCGCTTATAAAGGCGCAAAAGGGTCTGTACAATTTCCAATTGACCAACCTATACCATTAGACACAATTTCCGCAATTACAAAGTTTAGGGCAGCACAAAATATTGCTAAAAAAACAACACGAAAATCAGGAAAGATTAAATGAAAACAATTAATTAGTATTTCCAAAGCCCCTATAAATTGACTTTTATCTTTTTTATTAAATGTTTATAGTTTCAATAGTTACGATCTTATCTTTTTCGAAATCATCCACAATCCTAAAAATGTTATTAACCCATTAATAATAAGTAACTCAATACCTATTTGATAACCATTAAACCACTTTGCAGAATTATCGCTAATTACATAACACATTGCTGGTGCTAACAGGCAAATTATTGGAATAAGATAGCTCTCTTTCATTTGTCTTTTAGTCAAAATGCCAAATGCAAATAAACCCAACAAAGGGCCGTAGGTGTAACCTGCAATTTTTAGGATAATATCAATGATAGATTTGTTGTCAATCAATTTAAAAATTATAACACAAACAAAGAAAACAACAGCAAAAACCAAATGCACTGTTTTCCTGATTGTCTTCTGCTTTTCTTCATTCCATAATTGATTTCTCTTTAGCCCTAGCATATCTATACAGAATGATGAAGTCAATGCTGTTAAAGCTCCATCAGCACTTGGAAACAGTGCAGATATTAATCCCAGGATAAAAATAATGCCGATAAGCGGAGGCAGATGTTGCAATACAATTTCTGGAAAAAGGTTGTCGCCAATTATGTTTTTATTTTCAAGCATCAATTGTGCCTTTGCATTAACCGTTGATGGAATCATTTGAGCACCTAAGCTATCTGCATACATATAAAGCAAGCCGCCAAGAAACAAGAATATTAATACAACAATAGCCTGAAGAAAGCTTAAACTAATCATGTTTTTTTGTGAGTCTTTCAGGTTGTGTACGCTAATGTTCTTCTGCATCATTTCCTGATCCAGTCCTGTCATAGCAATTGTAATGAAAGCTCCACCAAACAAAGATTTTAGAAAGAAACCTGCACTTTTATAATCTGTATTAATTAGTTTAGAATAGCTCTTTTGTGTAAATGAATGCCATACATCTGTAACATTTAACTGCATTTGGTTTTTGATATAAAACAGGCAAACCAATAAACCTATTATAATAAATGAAGTTTGCAAAGTATCAGTAAATACAATTGTTTTTACACCACCCTTAAAAGTGTACAAAATTATCATGATCAGTATAGCCAATGTTGTCATCCAAAAGGGAACGCCCATTGCATCCAGAATAAAAATCTGAAGTACGTTTATTACCAGATACAATCTTGCGGTAGCACCTAATGTCCGCGATATAATGAAAAATAATGCACCTGTTTTATAAGATACAAATCCAAAACGACTGAGCAAGTAAGTATAAATGCTTGTCAGGTTCATACGGTAATACAAAGGAAGCAGTACAAACGCTACAGCAAAATATCCTATTAAGTATCCAATCACTACCTGAAAATATCCAAATCCACCTATGCCAACCGTACCAGGAACACTGATAAATGTAACCCCACTTAGCGAAGTGCCAATCATGCCAAATGCCACTAAAACCCAGTTGCTTTTGCGGTTTCCTATAAAAAAAGAATCGTTGTTGCTGTTGCGGCTTGTGTACCAGGCAACAGCAAGCAACAATAAAAAATATCCAATAACAACACTGAATAAAAGGGTGGACGACATTTTAGAGCTAAATAATTTTTTTATTAACTAAAGAAAGCAGCCAAAGTAGGAAAAAATAATGAGGTAATATTGCGCATTAATGTTTGTAATTATGATGTTTCAATCTGTTGCTGTTTTTTGTGGTTCACAAAGTGGTATAAATCCTTTGTTTGAGCAACATGCTGTTGAGTTAGGAAAGTATTTTGGTCAAAATAATATTAATCTCATTTATGGTGGAGGTAACAAGGGGTTAATGGGAGCGGTAGCTAATGCAGCTATGGCAGCAGGAGGAAAGGTAACGGGCATTATACCCGAAGTGCTAATAGGATGGGAACATCAACATACCGGAATTACAGATCTTCAGGTGGTTGCAGATATGCACTCAAGAAAAAAGATTATGTACGATCTCTGCGATGCCGCTATCATTTTGCCGGGAGGCTATGGCACATTAGATGAGTTGTTTGAAATGCTAACCTGGAACACTTTGAAAATCCACAGCAAAAAAATTATACTACTTAATACTGACGGGTTCTATAACCACATGATAGAGCATATTAAATATATGCAACAGCAACAATTTCTTTACGAAAACTGGGAAGAAAGAATTTTGGTTTTTGATACTGCTGAAATTATTATTTCTTTTTTGCACCAAGGTAAAAGTTAAACCCTGCTCTTAGAATAGGTAGTTTGCTCCCGTAATAGCCAATGTAGGGTGAGTTGGTGTTATTGCCTGCATCAAATGCTAGTATAGTATAGAAATTGCCATTGCCAATATTTCTAGATCCATATCCAATGCCAAGTAATAGGCTTGGTGCTTCTTGTTTAAATTTCAATTCTTCACCTGTACCATACAAGGCTATGTCTTTTTGGGTTGTGGTTATAATATTGTATTCAGGAATTACTGTAAAAAAGAAACTATTGACAGGGTAGATTCTGGTAAATATACCTGCCCCATAATTAAAACTTCTTTGTCTGACACCTCCATTTGATTCTGCTGTAAAAGAATAATAGTTAATATTGAATAGAAGTCCTGCATCTAACCATTTTGCAATTGTATAACCAACTTCAGGGTTCCCACCTACACTAAATGAACCATTTCCTACACCAAGTCCAATTGATCCGCCCATAAATATATTTTCCTGCTTAAAAGAATGGTCTTTTTCGTCATTTCTCTGTGCAATTGAAGCAAATGATGCAATTAATATGATTGTAAATAAAAAACAAGACTTCATTATTATCTTTTTAAATTTAGAATTGAAATGGTTTTGACTACCAAATGTAATAGGCTTTGCTTAAAAAAAACGTAAATATGATTATTAATAAACTAATATTTCCTAATTATAATCCACTTAATATTTAAAAAAGTAAATTATGTGTGTACAAATGGTTTTGATAAAAAAATATCATTGGTCCCAGATATAATTAATTGGCAAAAGTAAAAATTGTATTTTTAGATTGTACAAGGTTTTAATAATAAAATCGCAGTAATATTTTACATTTGTCCAAATTTATTCCTGTTTTAATTTTTGATATGAAGTATTTTTTGTTGTCTTTATTAGTAATAATTGGAATTGTTTCTTGTCAAAAAGAAATAACCGATGATGTTGATTCATTTCCTTTTGATACAACAATTGTTATCAAAGATACTGGCAAATTAGAGGCAGACATAAATGGGGTACGTTGGGTTGCCAATAAAGATGTTAAAGCCCAGTTTATAGCTGCTGATACCAGCGGAACCCCAGCAATTATTTCAATAAGTGCCACTAGTACAAATGGACGAGAATTAAATTTTGGAGTTATTGATTCAGGGGTTCATGTTTACAGTGTATTTACCAATGACACTTCTTTTTTTTCAAATGGAGCCGAATATTCGGATAGCACTTCTCCTTCTAAAGGAAGTTTTTATTCTAGTGATAGCAATACAACAAATTATATCAAAATTGGTACCATTTCAATAACTAATATTGATACAACTAATAAAACAATAACAGGATCCTTCAGCTTTAGGGTTTATAGACAGTCAGACACAACTAGTAGAAGTTTTACAAATGGGGTTTTTACAAAAGTGCCTTACACCAAGATCGGCGGTATCATTCCCTCTGCAGGTACTGATTCATTTCAGGTTAAAATAAATGATACATTATTTAATGCATTCAGCATAATTCCAATAAGTAGTTCGGGCACAATAGCTATAAATGCTGCAGATTCATTGGGTAATAAATCTGTAGCATTAACCTTTAAAGATACTGTTAGGCCCGGCAGTTATACATTTAATCTTATTAATCAATCAGGTGTGTATACACTAAATTCAACCAATGCTTATATTCCTACTATTGGCACCGGGTTATTACAAATAATTGAAAATAATGCTATAAGTAAAAGAGTTCGGGGTAATTTTAGTTTTGTTGGAAAAAATGCAGCAAATCCTTCTGATTCTGCACGATTAACAGAAGGTTATTTTTCAGTTGAACTACCCTAATTCATGGGTATAAAAAATAAAAGGATTTAAATCAGATTTGAAGTCTTCTTAACACTTCCATTTTTATTTATTATTACGGTTACAAATTTGGTTATAAACGTAAACTTTTCCTCAAGAGAATATTTTTTTCAAGGTAAATGGTATTTATTCCTTACCAAGAATTACAGGTGTTTTGCTATTGCCCATTATAATTACCTTACTGTTTTGAGAGGTTGCAATTTCTTTCAAAGCCTTGATTTGCTCATATTGCAACTGATTATCTGTAAGGCCCGTATTAATTATGCGTTGATAGTCTGCTATACCTTGTGCTTCTACCCGTTTGCGTTCAGCTTCCTGTTTTTCTTTTTGTAAAACAAACAACATCTTTTGGGCATCTTGTTCGGCATTTATTTTTTCTTCAATGGCAGCTTTTACTTTATTTGGAAGTGTAATATTTCTTACTAATAATTGCTCTAATTCCAATCCACGCATTTTAAAATTGTTCTCAATATCTTTATAAATACGTGTTTGAAACTCATCTCTTTTTACACTATACAAGTCTATAGCAGTATAATAAACAGCATTGTCCCGTATTTTAGTTCTTGTTATTGGCCTCACTATTTTATCTCTGAAATCCAGACCGGTCTCCCTGACCAGCTTAGGGGCATTGCTTCCCTGTACCCGATATAGCACAGTTAAATCAATTATGACTTCAAGTCCATCTGAGGTAAGTACTCTTATTGCGTCATCTCCATTTTTATCCCCTTCGTCGTGTACCCCGCTCATCGTGTAGTTTTGAGTTCTTACATCAATTGTTTTTACGTCAACCAATGGATTTATGATGTGTAAACCACTACCTAAAACATTGTTATCTACCTTCCCAAAAAGTGTTTGAACACCTATTTGCCCGGCGTCTATCTGAACAATGCATGAAGTGAAAATTCCTAACCCAATTAATACGATAGAAAGAATTTTAATTGGGCTTGCATACGAAGGCAAAGGGTTTTGCATTTTTCTTAGCGACCCGGCAGCTATAAATGCAATTAATCCGATAATAATTAGAATCATTTTTTAATATTTTTGTAAAGATAGACCTATAAAAAAAGAATGGTGAAAGTGAAAATTTAAAAATTAGTAAAGGCAAAAGTGCATTGGGGTAAGCGAAATATGCAAAATTGTATATATTTGTTCCTGCTAATAATGCAAACATGGTTTTCTATTCAAATTAACTTTTTTGGTACAAAAATTGATTTTGCTTATAACTTACATTGTTTTACCTTTGCGTTCCTTTTAAATTTTAGGTTAATTAGCTATTCGCATTTACGGATAAGTGGCCATAATGTCCGAATGCCATAATTCAGTTTAAGAATTATAGTGCTTTAGCCTTTATTTTGATAAAACCGGTTAAACAAAAATATGTCTTCAACAAAAGTTCAGAGCAGGATCAGTTTCGGTAAAATCAAGAATTTATCTGAAACTCCTGACTTACTCGACATTCAGTTAGAATCTTTCAGTGACTTTTTTCAGTTAGAAACCACACCAGACAAAAGAAATGTAGAAGGTTTATTCCGTGTGTTTAAGGAAAATTTTCCTATCACCGATACCAGAAACATTTTCGTTTTGGAGTTTCTTGATTACTTTATTGATCCTCCCCGTTACTCTATTGATGAGTGTATGGAACGTGGATTAACTTATGCTGTTCCGTTAAAAGCAAAGCTTAGACTTAGCTGTAACGATGAGGAGCATATTGACTTCCAAACCATTGTTCAGGATGTATTTCTTGGAAACATCCCTTACATGACACCACGTGGTACTTTTGTAGTAAATGGTGCAGAAAGGGTGGTGGTTAGCCAGCTTCACCGTTCACCCGGTGTATTTTTCGGTCAATCAGTTCACCCCAACGGTACTAAAATTTATTCTGCCCGTGTTATCCCTTTCAAAGGCGCATGGATGGAATTTGCTACGGACATCAATAATGTAATGTATGCGTACATTGACCGTAAGAAGAAATTCCCGGTTACTACGCTTTTACGTTCTATTGGTTTTGAAACTGATAAAGATATATTGGAGCTTTTTGGCATGGCCGATGAGGTTAAAGCTGAAAAGAAACAATTGGATAAATTTCTTGGAAAGAAATTAGCAGCACGTGTACTTCGTACCTGGGTTGAAGATTTTGTAGATGAGGACACCGGTGAGGTGGTTTCTATCGAAAGAAATGAAGTGGTAATGGAACGTGATACCATTCTGGACGAAAGCGCAATTGAAACCATCAGCGAGATGGATGTAAAGAGCGTATTTATTCAAAAAGAAGAAGTAAGCGGTGATTACTCAATCATTTACAACACCCTAAATAAAGATACTTCAAACAGTGAGTTGGAAGCGGTTCAGCACATCTATCGCCAATTGCGTGGTGCAGATGCCCCCGATAATGAAACTGCAAGAGGTATTATTGATAAATTATTCTTTAGCGACAAACGTTATGATCTCGGAGAGGTTGGACGTTACAAAATCAATCGCAAACTTGGTCTTACTTTCCCGATTGAAAAGAAAGTGTTGACTAAAGAAGACATTATCGAAATCATCAAATACCTGGTTCGTCTTACCAACAGCAAAGCTGAGATTGATGACATTGATCACCTAAGCAATCGTCGTGTACGTACTGTGGGTGAGCAATTGTATGCACAGTTTGGCGTTGGTCTTGCACGTATGGCTCGTACCATTCGTGAAAGAATGAACGTAAGAGACAATGAAGTATTTACCCCGGTTGATTTGATTAACGCAAGAACATTGTCTTCTGTTATCAACTCTTTCTTTGGTACTTCACAGTTGTCACAGTTTCTTGACCAAACCAATCCGCTTTCTGAAATTACGCACAAACGTCGTATTTCTGCCCTTGGACCCGGCGGTCTAAGCAGAGAAAGAGCAGGCTTTGAGGTTCGTGACGTACACTATAGCCACTATGGCCGTTTGTGTACCATTGAAACTCCTGAAGGTCCAAACATTGGTTTGATTTCAACGCTTTGTGTACACGCAAAGATTAACCCAATGGGATTCATAGAAACGCCCTACCACAAAGTGAAAGATGGTAAAGTGGATATGAAGACTTTGACTTTCTTAAGTGCTGAAGAAGAAGATTTGAAGAAAATTGCACAGGCAAGTTCTCCATTGAATGATAAAAGCGAGTTCGCAGAAGAAAGGGTAGTAAGCCGTCAGACAGGTGATTTCCCTATTCTTGATAAAAGTGAAGTTGAATACATGGATGTGGCTCCAAATCAGATTGTTGGTTTGAGTGCTTCCCTTATTCCTTTCCTTGAGCATGATGATGCCAACCGTGCCCTGATGGGATCAAACATGCAACGTCAGGCCGTACCGCTTATCCGTCCTGAAGTGCCAATTGTAGGTACAGGTTTGGAAGGTAAGGCTGCCCGTGATGCAAGGATTCAGATTCATGCAGAGGGAGACGGTGTTGTAGAATTTGTTGATGCTAAAGAAATACATGTAAGATATAAGAGAAACGAACAACAAAAGCTTGTTTCTTTTGAAGAAGACATGATCATTTATAAACTAACCAAATTTGTAAAAACTAACCAGGCTACCTGTATTAACCTTCGTCCTTCTGTAAAGAAAGGGCAGATTGTAAAAGAAGGCGACTTCCTTACAGAAGGTTATGCAACACGTGATGGCGAATTAGCACTTGGAAGAAACCTGAAAGTGGCGTTCATGCCATGGAAAGGTTACAACTTTGAGGATGCCATAGTTATTAACGAAAAGGTTGTACGTGAAGATTGGTTCACTTCTGTTCACATTGAAGAATTTGAATTGGAAGTTCGTGATACTAAATTGGGAGAAGAGGAATTGACTCCGGATATTCCAAACGTATCAGAAGATGCAACCAAAGATTTAGATGAGCATGGTATCATAAGAATTGGTGCTCAAATAAAAGAAGGGGATATCATTATTGGTAAAATAACACCAAAAGGCGAATCTGATCCAACACCAGAAGAAAAACTACTTAGAGCCATCTTTGGTGATAAGGCAGGTGATGCAAAAGATGCTTCATTAAAAGCTTCAAGCGGAACAGAAGGTGTGGTGATAGATAAAAAGCTTTTCCAAAGAGCTAAGAAAGATAAGAACACTAAAGTTCGTGAAAAGGCTATTCTTGAGAAAATTGAGAAGGTACACGAAAAGAACGTGGAAGATATCATGGAAGTTTTGTTGGAAAAACTGCAGGCGTTATTGAAAGATAAGCCATCTGCAAGTGTAAGCAACAACTTTGGTGAAGTATTGATAGGTAAAGGGTCTAAGTTTAATCAAAAGAACCTTAGCCAGATTGACTATCAGAATGTTAATCCATTAGGTTGGACAGCAGAAGCAAAAACCGATGATCAGATCAATACATTGTTGCATAATTACAATATTAAGTACAACGAAGAACTTGGTCGCTATAAGAGAGAGAAGTTCAACATTTCTATCGGAGATGAATTACCTGCAGGCGTACTGAAACTTGCCAAAGTTTACATGGCAGTTAAGCGTAAGCTAAAAGTGGGTGATAAAATGGCGGGTCGTCACGGAAACAAAGGTATTGTTGCCAAAATAGTACGTGCCGAGGATATGCCATTCCTTGAAGATGGAACTCCCGTTGATATTGTATTAAACCCACTGGGTGTACCAAGTCGTATGAACCTGGGTCAGATATATGAAACAGTTCTGGGCTGGGCCGGTGAGAAGTTGGGAGTAAGGTTTGCTACGCCAATTTTTGATGGTGCCACAGTCGAAGAAATTGCAGAAAACGTTGAAAAAGCAGGTCTGCCATTATTTGGTCATACTTACCTGTACGATGGTGAAACAGGCGAACGTTTTGAACAAAAAACTACCGTTGGTATTATATACATCATCAAACTGCATCACATGGTAGATGATAAGATGCACGCAAGAAGCATTGGGCCATACAGTTTGATTACACAACAGCCTTTGGGTGGTAAAGCACAGTTTGGTGGTCAGCGTTTTGGTGAGATGGAAGTTTGGGCATTAGAAGCTTACGGAGCCTCAAACATTTTGCAGGAATTGCTTACACTCAAATCCGATGATATCATTGGGCGTGCAAAAACCTACGAAGCTATAGTGAAAGGTGAAAATATTCCACGGGCAGGTATCCCTGAATCATTCAATGTATTAGTGCATGAATTGAGAGGTTTGGGATTGGATTTAAGATTTGAAAGTTAAAATATACGTATTGAAATTGGAGGTCACAAACAGTAACCTCCAATTTCAATTTAGTTCTTTTCAGCAATTGAAAATAATCATTTGTTTTTCTTCGATAAGGTAATACTTGAGATTAACTTGATAGCAGTACAAATAGTCGAAGGTCTCTTATAGGGATTTATCTAAGTAAACAATGTTGTGTTCATAAACGTTGCTGGTAACAAAATTTTTAAAACGGAATTTCTAAATATGGCAATAAATAAAAGAGATAATCGTCCAAGACCAACGTTTTCAAAAATTACAATTGGTCTGGCTTCTCCTGACAGTATTCTTGAAAAGAGCTTTGGAGAAGTTTTGAAGCCTGAAACTATTAACTACCGTACTTACAAACCTGAAAGAGATGGTTTGTTTTGCGAGAGAATTTTCGGCCCGGTAAAAGATTATGAATGTGCCTGTGGCAAGTACAAGCGTATCCGTTACAAAGGGATAGTTTGCGACCGTTGCGGGGTTGAGGTAACAGAGAAAAAAGTACGTCGCGAAAGAATGGGACACATCAAACTGGTGGTCCCTGTGGTTCATATCTGGTATTTCAAATCTTTGCCTAACAAGATTGGTTACTTGCTTGGGATGAGCAGTAAAAAACTTGAAACCATTGTTTACTACGAAAGATTTGTTGTAATACAATCAGGTATTCGTGCAGATAAAGGACAAAACTTTGGTGATTTACTTACCGAAGAAGAATACCTAGACATCCTGGACGCATTACCAAGAGATAATCAAATGTTATCTGATGACGATCCTAATAAATTTATTGCCAAAATGGGTGCAGAAGCAGTCCATGATTTGTTGCAAAGAATAGAATTGGATCAACTTTCTTTTGATTTAAGAAACGCTGCAGCAAATGAAACTTCACAACAACGTAAGGCTGATGCTTTAAAGCGTTTGAGTGTAGTAGAAAGCTTCCGCGATGCTAATACACGTATTGTAAACCGTCCTGAATGGATGGTAATGCAGTATATTCCTGTTATACCACCTGAACTGCGTCCATTGGTTCCTTTAGATGGTGGACGTTTTGCATCTTCGGATTTGAATGATCTTTATCGTCGTGTAATAATCCGTAATAACCGTTTAAAAAGGTTGTTAGAGATTAAAGCACCCGAGGTGATTCTTCGTAACGAGAAAAGGATGCTTCAGGAAGCTATTGACAGTTTATTTGATAACTCAAGAAAGTCAAATGCTGTTAAAGCTGAAGGTGGACGTGCTTTGAAATCACTTTCTGATGTATTGAAAGGTAAGCAAGGACGTTTCCGTCAGAACCTATTGGGTAAAAGGGTTGACTACTCAGGCCGTTCGGTTATTGTAGTTGGACCTGAAATGAAAATGCATGAGTGCGGTCTTCCAAAAGACATGGCAGCAGAGCTTTTCAAACCATTTATTATTCGTAAACTCATAGAAAGAGGTATTGTAAAAACTGTGAAGTCTGCTAAGAAATTAGTTGATAAGAAAGAAGCGGTTATTTGGGATATCCTTGAAAACATATTGAAAGGGCATCCAATTATGTTGAATCGTGCCCCTACACTTCACCGACTTTCGATACAGGCTTTCCAGCCTAGATTGATTGAAGGAAAGGCGATACAATTACATCCCTTGGTAACCACCTCATTCAATGCTGACTTTGATGGTGACCAAATGGCGGTTCACGTTCCACTTAGTCATGCTGCAATCTTGGAAGCCCAGTTGTTGATGTTGTCTTCTCACAATATTCTTAACCCCCAAAATGGTACGCCTATTACACTTCCCTCACAGGACATGGTATTGGGACTATATTATATAACAAAGGGTAAAAGAAGTATAGAAGGTAGTGTAGTAAAAGGAGAAGGAAAAACCTTTTATAGCATGGAAGAAGTAACAATAGCTTATAATGAAAAGCAGGTAGATCTTCATGCTTTTATCAAAGTAAGAACTGTTGTAAGGGACGCAAAAGGTGAACTTTCACAAAAGATAATAGAAACTACTGTTGGTCGTGTATTATTTAACCAGTTTGTACCCAAAGAAGTTGGTTACATTAATGCATTGCTTACCAAGAAGAGTCTAAGGGAAATTATTGGGGATATTATCAAGATTACCAACGTTCCTAAAACAGCTAAGTTCCTTGATGATATAAAGACGCTTGGATTCCGTATGGCTTTCAAAGGTGGTTTGTCTTTTAACATTAATGACCTGATTATTCCCGATATCAAAGAGCAATTACTAGCTAATGCTAAGGTAGAAGTAGATGAGGTTTGGGATAACTACAACATGGGTCTCATTACAAATAATGAGCGATACAATGGTATCATTGACATATGGAGCCGTGTGGATACCCGCATTACTGAAACCCTGATTCGTGAAATGGCAAGTGATAAACAGGGTTTCAACTCTGTTTACATGATGCTTGATTCAGGAGCCCGTGGTAGTAAGCAGCAGGTTAAGCAGTTGGCCGGTATAAGAGGTCTTATGGCTAAACCCCGTAAGAGTGGTAGCTCCGGAAATGAGATCATTGAAAATCCAATCCTTTCCAACTTTAAAGGCGGATTGAATGTATTGGATTACTTTATCTCTACCCACGGTGCCCGTAAAGGTCTTGCAGATACGGCCTTGAAAACAGCGGATGCTGGTTACCTTACCCGTCGTTTGGTTGACGTAGCACAGGATGTTGTAATCACAGAAGAAGATTGTGGAACATTGCGTGGTACGCTTACAAGTGCTTTAAAAGACAATGAAGATATAGTTGAACCATTGTTTGACAGGATATTAGGCCGTACATCATTGCATAATGTGCTTAATCCAATTACTGATGAGTTGCTTGTAGAAGCAGGGCAACAGATTGATGAAGATATAGCAAAGCATATAGATGATGCAGGTATTGAAGCTGTTGAAATACGTTCTGTGTTAACCTGCGAAAGCAAGAGAGGTGTTTGTGTAAGGTGCTATGGTAAAAACCTTGCTACAGGTTACACTGCTCAAAGAGGTGATGCTGTTGGTATTATCGCTGCCCAATCAATTGGTGAGCCGGGTACACAGTTGACACTACGTACATTCCACGTGGGTGGTGTGGCAGGTTCTGCTTCTGTAGAAAGTACATTAAATGCCAAATTTGACGGAACCATTCAGTTTGATGGATTAAGAACCGTAGATGCGCTCAACAACGAAGGCGGAAAAATAAGAATAGTAATAGGACGTACAGGTGAGGTTAGGATAATGGATGTAAAAAATGATCGCTTATTAATAACAAGCAATGTACCTTATGGTGCTACACTACTTGTAAAAGATGGTCAGAAAGTAACCAAGGGTGAGGCTATTTGTTCATGGGATCCGTTCAATAATGTTATTGTTGCCGAGATTGCGGGTTCTATCAAATTTGAACATATCATAGATGGTGTTACCTTCCGTGAGGAAGCTGACGAACAAACCGGTCACCGTGAGAAAGTTGTTATAGAAACAAAAGATAAAACAAAAATACCCGGCCTTATTGTAGAAGGGGTAAAGGATACCAAAATGTATAACCTGCCTGTAGGTAGTCATCTTGTTCTTGAAGAAGGAGAAGAGGTTAAACCGGGTCAGGTGTTGGTTAAAATTCCAAGGGTGTTAGGTAAACTAAGAGATATCACCGGAGGTCTTCCAAGAGTAACTGAATTGTTTGAAGCAAGAAATCCTAGCAACCCTGCTGTTGTTTCTGAAATTGACGGTGTTGTTAGTTTTGGTAATATTAAGCGTGGTAACAGGGAAATCATTGTAGAAGCAAGAGATGGCGTGGTGAAAAAATACCTTGTTCCATTAACACGTCAAATTTTGGCTCAAGATGGTGACTTTGTAAAAGCCGGAACAGCTTTGTCTGACGGTTCTACAGCCCCTGCTGATATTTTGGCAATCAAAGGGCCGTTCGCCGTACAGGAATATGTAGTAAATGAAATACAGGAAGTTTATCGTTTGCAGGGAGTACGTATCAATGATAAACACATTGAAGTTATTGTACGTCAGATGATGAAGAAAGTTGAAATCCAGGATCCGGGTGATACAAGATTCCTTGAAGGAGATACTGTTGACCGCATAGAATTTAATGATGAAAACGATTATATTTTTGATAAAAAAGTTGTCGTTGATTCAGGCGAAAGCACAAAGTTAAAACCTGGTCAGATTGTTAGTATAAGGGAAGTAAGAGAAGAAAATTCTATTTTACGAAGAAGCGACAGGAAGCTAATTGAGTTTAGAGATGCTTCATCTGCTACTTCGTCACCTTTGCTTCTTGGTATAACTAAAGCATCACTCGGGGTACAAAGCTGGATTTCTGCAGCCTCATTCCAGGAAACAACTAAAGTGCTAAGTTCTGCTGCTATCATGGGTAAAACAGATGATATGCTTGGATTGAAAGAAAATGTTATTACCGGTCATGCTATACCTGCAGGTACAGGTTTAAGAGAATTTGAGAACATGATTGTAGGTAGTAAAGAAGAATATGAATTACTGACTACAGCACGTGAAGCAATGAACTTTGATGAGGAGGAATAACTCAATTTAAAAATGGCTCAATAGCTCAATTTATAAGGCAGCAACCGGAAGGTTGCTGCTTTTTTATTGGTAACAAAAGGTATATAAAAGCCAAACAGACAACTATAAACATAAACTAAAACGTTAATTTTGTCAGGTAACTAACATAAAGACGATATACAAAACGCACAGCTACTTTCTTGACACAATTCAACCATCTGCAATACCAAAAGAGCCAATCTTTGCCCACGCACCTAAGACTGTTCCGTGTGTATTCAAACTATCTTTAGAGACAAATAACAAGTAATTATTTAAAGACAAATCCCATAAATGGCGACACATAAGCTTTCACTATCCAGTTTACAAACCTTTCTTGAAGGAGCTTGCGAAAGTTTAAGAGGCAACATGGATGCTTCGGAGTACAAGGAATACATTATTGCCATGCTTTTTCTAAAACGGGTGAACGACCAGTTTGAGGTGCATCGCGATAGGCGAAAACATAACATTGTTGATTTTAGAGGTGTAAGCGACCCTGAAATGATTTATGGGGAATTAGAGAAACAAAATGCTCCCGAATACGACTTTTTTGTTCCACTTGCAGCACGTTGGAAAAAACTGGACGGTGACCCTGAAACAGATGCGGAAGGAAACAAAATTCAATACATCAAAGACCTGCAAGAAGAAATAGGCGACCACCTGAACAAAGCCCTTGCTGCTTTGGAAGATGCCAACTTAGACAAATTGGAAGGCGTTTTAAAATCCATCAACTTCAACCGAAGTATTGGTAAAAACAACAAGCAAATTACCGATGAAGATTTAAGAGAACTGATTCGTGATTTCAATAAGAAAAACCTACGAGATGAAAACTTGGAATTTCCGGATTTGATGGGTGCCGCTTATGAATACCTGATTAAATATTTTGCCGACAGTGCTGGAAAAAAAGCAGGAGAATTTTACACACCAAACGAAGTGGTAAAACTCTTGGTAAACATTTTAGAACCTAAACAAGATGCTGAAATTTATGACCCCACTGTAGGAAGTGGTGGTATGTTGATAGAGTGCAAGAACTATGTAGAAAGCCGTTACGGTTCTTCTCGTAACCTTTCGCTTTACGGACAAGAGAAAAGCGGAACTGTTTGGGGTTTGAGTAAAATGAATATGCTTTTTCACGGTGTTTATGATAGTAACATTGTGAATGGCGATACGCTGATGAACCCTTTGCACATTGACAATGGCGAACTAAAAACATTTGACATTGTAATTGCCAATCCACCTTTTTCGCAGAACTATACCAAAGACGGCATGAAGTTTAAAGAACGCTTCAATTTTTGGATGCCAGTAAAAGGAAAAGCCGATTTTATGTTTGTGCAACACATGGTTTCTTCGCTTAACAATGCAGGAAGAATGGCAGTGGTAATGCCACACGGTGTATTATTTCGTGGTGGCGATGAACGAAAGTTTAGAGAACACCTCATTAACCGTGGCTATTTAGAAGCGGTAATTGCTATGCCTTCGGCTTTGTTTTATGGAACTACCATTGGAGCAGCCGTGCTAATCGTAAATAAAAAAGATGCTCACTTACGTGAAAAGGTGTTGTTTATTAATGCCGACAGAGAATACAAGGAAGAAAAAAACCAAAACAAATTAAGACCAGAAGACATTGAAAAAATTGCCTTCACGTATCGTAATAAACAAGTCATTCCGAAATACAGCGAATGGGTGAGCAAAGCCGATTTGGCTGCCGAAGAATACAATCTGAACATACGCAGGTTTGTGGACAATGCTCCACCAGCCGAACCGCATGATGTGCATGCTCACCTAAAGGGCGGTGTGCCCGAAAGCGAAGTAAATGCTTTGCAATCTGTATTTGCTTCATACCAAGGTTTGCAAGAAAAACTTTTTGTAAAACTGAAAGACGGCTATTTGAAATTTACCGATGTCATTTCGCAAAAGGAAGAACTCAAAAAACTATTTGACGAAAGTGCTGAAATAAAAAATGCTCATGCACAATACACCGAAGCAATTAACCAATGGTGGCAACTGCAATTGCCTGTCATTGAAAAATTGAACGACAGCACCATTAATGCCTTTGACTTATATCACCAGTTTTCGAAAACACTTACCGAAAAACTAAATGCACTCACCATTTTAGACGAGTTTAAAAGCCGTGGCTCGTTTGCCAGTTATTGGAACAGCATTTACACCGACATTAAAAGTGTGGATGCCAGCGGATGGAATGCCGAACTGATACCCGATGATGAAATATTGGAAAGCCAGTTTCCTGAAGTGCTAAAAGAACTGCGAAGCAACGAAGCCCGAAAAGAAGAACTAGAAGCGATGTTTGCCGAAGTAAACGAACTGGAAGAAGGTGTGTGGACAGAAGAAGATTATGAGGTGTGGCAAAAAGACGAATTGAAAGAACACAAAGAAGCTATTAAAGCTTTGAAAGGCGAACGCAAAGAGGCTGACCGTGAATATAAAAATATAAAGAAGCGAATAACTGCCAACGAAAAAGCATTGAAACAAAACCCTGCTTTGGCAGCAGAAATTGAAACGCTAAAAACCGAAGCAGAAAAATACACAAATGAATTAACACGTTTGGATGCAATGATTGCAGCAGATGAAGAACGCATTGCAAAACACTCTGCTTTGGAAGAAGAACTAAAACACTGCAAAAAAATAATTAAAGAGATAAAAGACAAAAAGCAAAATTTGGTGGAGCAAGCCCGTTTGCTGATAACTCCCGAAGAAGCCAAAGAATTGATTTTAAAAAGATGGCAAACCATTTTGCACCACACCATAAGTGGCTATTTGCAAACACATAGCCGACAATTGTTGATTGCTATTGAACACCTGCACAGCAAATACACCACTCCGCTTCATTCTATTTTAGAGGCAAGGGAAACAGAAACTCAATTGTTAAACACTTTTTTAATGGAGTTGGGTTATGAATAAATCATTAGAGGAAATTGGAGTTATTTTAAGCGGGAAGGATTATAAAAGTAACCCGCCAGGTGATAATGTCCCAATTTATGGAACTGGTGGAATAATGGGATACACAAGTATTCCACTTAATCAAGGAGCATCAGTTCTCACTGGAAGGAAAGGAACAATAAACAGACCGATATATGTTGAAGGTGATTTTTGGAATGTAGATACTATTTTTTGCGTCAAAGCAAATGACGGTGTTGATACGAAATGGCTTTATTATAGTTTTTTAAATACCGACATAAGTAAATTAAATGAAGCGACAGGTGTTCCAAGTGTTTCTTCAAAAGCACTTTACAAATTAAAATTCAAATGGTTTGAGTTGCCTGAACAACGCCAAATCGCCACCATACTTTCCACAGCCGATGCGGTAATAGAAAAGACGCAAGCCGCCATAGCCAAATACAAAGCCATAAAGCAAGGCATGTTGCAGGATTCATTTACTCGTGGCATTGATACTACTACAGGCAAACTTCGCCCAAGCTATCAAGATGCACCAGAGTTGTATAAGGAAAGTAAGTTGGGTTGGATTCCGAAGGAATGGGAAGTAGAAAGAATTGATAAATTATGTCAAATCACAACTGGAAATAAAGACACTCAAAACAAACTAGAATATGGTGTATATCCATTTTTTGTTCGTTCCCAAACAATCGAAAAAATAAATAGCTACTCTTATGACGGAGAAGCTATTTTAACCGCAGGAGATGGTGTTGGAGTTGGAAAAATATATCATTATATAAATGGAAAGTTTGATTTTCATCAAAGAGTTTATATGCTTTATGAATTTGAAAAAACCATTGCTCCTAAATTTTTATTTTATTTTTTCTCAAATAATTTTCTTGCTGAAGTTGATAGATGTTCCGCAAAAACTACAGTTGATTCCGTTAGGATGGAAATGATTGCAGGGATGAAAATTCCATTGCCAGATATTTCTGAACAGATAAGCATTGCAGAAAAGTTAATCACTCTTGAATCAAAACTCCAAACCGAGCAAGACTTTTTGCACAAGCAGCAACAAATAAAAGCGGGGTTGATGAATGATTTGTTGAGTGGGAGGAAGAAGGTTGTTATGAAAGAAGAAATAATCCAATCCAATTAAAATGCTATCCACAATTTCACCTATATCACAAATAAATTTTGAGGAGCTTAAAGCCTTTGTTGAAAAGCGAAAGCACTATCTAAAGGATAAGGAAAATCTAATTTCTTTATACGAAGGTGAAAAAGGCATTAATAATGATTATAAAGGTCGGCAGTTATTAGAATTAATTCAGAATGCTGACGATGCAGAATCTTCAATTGTCAAGATTATTATTGATACCAAAGAAAGTAAGCTTCAAATCATAAACGAAGGAATACCATTCTCTTTTGGTGGTTATCAATCGTTGATGGTGCCAAATCTCAGCACAAAACGAAAAAAAAAATACATTGGCAATAAAGGTTTAGGTTTTCGTTCAATTTTAAATTGGAGTAAAAAAGTAACCATATCCAGTGGCGGATGTGTAGTTTCTTTTTCACCGGAATTTGCGAAACAAAAATTTGAAAAACTATATAGTATAGCAGATCAAAAAAGTATAATTGAAGAATTTTATTATGCTGATGGTGTTACTCCTTTTCCTGTTTTTGCCTTACCGGATATCAGCAAATCAAAGGAAGAACAAAGTCAAACCATTATTGAAATAAACTATTACAAAGTTTTAGACGCAACTTCGGGATTGGATGCTGATGATTTGGATGTGGGAAAAGCCATCTTAGATCAAATTAATGATTTACGAAAAGAGGTTTTACTTTTCTTGAATTTTATTAAAACTATTTATATTTCAGTTGATGGCGAAATTAAAGAGTATAAGTGCGATAAAGGGAATTTACAAAACAACATAATTACTATCGACAACAATACTTGGAAAGTATACGACAATAAGGTTGATGGAAAAGACCCGATTTTACCCGAAAAGTACAAGTCACCAGATGTAAAAGAAGAAGAGTCGTTCAGTTTTAAAATAGCAATTCAAGAAGGATTAAAAGATAATGTAAACAAGCTTTTTTCATTTTTTCCAACTAAAATTGGATTGAATTTTCCGATGATTATTCACGGTACGTTTGAGTTGGATAGTTCAAGGAATAGAATTATTGATTCCGGTAAGAATAAATTCTTAATAAAGGAATTACAGAATCTGATATTTCAAATTTGTGACACCTACTTTGAAGGTAAAGCAAGCTGGGATAAATTTCGATTTTTAAATTACAATGGCAATAAGGATAGTATTTTAGAGGAATTTGGTTTTTACAATGCCATTAATGAAAAGATAAAAACAGCCTCATTGTTACCCTGCATTGATGGCACTTACAGACCTTACTCAACTATAAAATTTCATACCTCTGAATTTCCTGAGCTTATAGAAGAATTAGGACAAGTTGAACACTTTCTCGAACTACTTCAGAAAATACCAGAAGATGTTTTGCCCTTTTTTAAATCTAATTTCCCCAATTATTTTTCAGAAAGAAAATATACAGACCAATTACTCAAGTCAAAAGCAGAATTAATTGCTAAAACTATTTGCAAAACAGTGTCATTTTCAACTTATGCAAAGTGGATTTCTTTTTTAAGTTATCAAGTTCAAAAAACAGAAAATCACCTCTCCGTTTTATTTAATAAGGATAGAGAGTTAATAGCAAGTCAGAATACAATATTTACACCGCCATCTAGCAAGGGAATGGTTAATGTGCCTGCTCATATTGAGATAGACTACCTTAACAAAGAATTGTATGATGCATTGATAAGGCAATTTGCAATTTCAGATGATGAAAATAAATCCAGAAAATTAAAAGACAAACTTGATTCTTTTATCAACATACAATCATTCGAACCTGCTCCCGTATTAACTAAAATAGTAACTAATACAAATAAGTTAGTAAATGATTACACGCTATCACCATCAGATAAGAAGGAATATGTGAAAGCGATGCTAAAATCTCTTTTCGAATACTACAACTTGTCAAATAAAGCGAAGGATTCTCAGATAAGAACCAATAACATTCCTATTATAAATGAGTTGGGTCATATCATAAACGCGAATGAATCATTTTTGTCGGAAAAATATATAACGGGAGAGCTCAGACTAAATTTACTCGGTTCATTATATGAGAGCCGACAACTTGTTGCTCAAAACACAGATTTAGGTTTCTCCGAAAATGAAAACATTGAAGATTTTTTAGTTGATTTTCTTGGAGTTAATAAATTCGTTCATATCGAAAAGATGGAGGAATCAACTAAGTTTGATCAGGCTTACTTAGAATATGTGTTTAAATTAAAACCCAAACCTGAAAGATTCCGACAAGCTCGTATTTCGGCATCTCAAATAAAGAATCTAAATCTTATCGAGAGTAAGCTTAATGACAAATCACTATCAAGAGAGCAGTTTTTAGCTTGGATATGTATTGATGTTGAAATAAAAGAAAAACTCCATAGTGCTTCAGATACTGATTTTAGATACGATTCATCAAACCAAAGCTTTAATGTTTATAGCTACAAATTGCAAGATGTTCCGTCATTTATAAGATACCAGCTATCCTCTTTAGGTCTTTTTGAAGATTATCTATTAAATGATCTGAGTGTTCCTTTTATCAATGATTTCGATATTGATTATAAATCGTCAATTTTTCAAAAACATCAGCTTGACAGTACTACGATAAAGGAGGTGTTAACACTTATCGGTGCAAAAACAGATTTTAATAATTTGAGTATCGGGAAGGTTGAAAATATTCTGAAAACACTAACTCAAAAAGATTCTTTGGGTAAACATGCACGGAAATTATATTTAGCCGCGATAGAGCATTTTAAAGAGAATCAAATCAACTTAAAGAACTTACAGGGATTAGAATTGCATTGCACCAAGGAAAAGAAAAAACAATATTTACCATTTGAGCAGGTATCATATGTTAACAATATCAGTTTGCCACGCAAAGTGCTAAATGAAACCGCTGTTTTCAACTACCCAAAAAGGTCAGGAGAAAAAAATGTGTCTTCTTTTTTTAAAGTAAAAACGCTTGAAGACATTAATTATAAAGCTGGGGAATTTGAGATAAATAGTTTTTCTACTCATGAGTTGAATGGTTATTTAAAAATAATCAGACCCTATATTTTAGTTTATAGATTGCAAAAATTAAAAACGGAAATTGATATTAAAGAAGCGATACGAATCGTCAAGTCTATTAATATTAAGCTTTGCTCGGAATTAACTCACACTTATAATGGGGTTATCAATGCAGCAGAACAATATGATTTTGTCGTTTCAAATGACGATAAACTTACTTATTTAGTAAAATATAATTTACAATCTAAAATTGATGTTTTAAAAAACGATTCTATCTTAAGCGATATCGTAAGCGAAATCTATTCAATTTCTTTTGATAGTGCTACAATCAGAGATGAGATAAGAGATATTTTTAGAAATAACCTGAATGATACAAATCATAAAATAGTTGAGAATTTTGGTGAAGAAAATTTGTTAAACGCAAAATCAAAACTGGAAATAACAGATGGTGAACTTAAATTTTGGGAGATACTATATAAACTGAAAGGTATTTCAGAAAGATTCTTGAAATTAGAAGATGAAACTGATTTTAGAAAGAATATTTGTTCAGAATTTCAGATAGAATATAAACATATTTCAAGAATCGACTTTGATATCTTAAAATTACAATCTAACAGTGGGTTTCTACATGACTTATTTGTAAAGCTCAATATTTCAGTATCTGCTTTCAACGAAAGAAGTGGACAAAATCTAAGTTTTTTTGAATACCATTTAAAACAAGCCTATGATTATCTATCTAAAATCAAGGAAGACTTCAATTATCATTTATGGAAACAGTTTTCTGAAGAATCAATTGAAGTACAAAAATCATTTATTGAACAAATAACGTCATTTGACTCGCTTGTATCGCAAGAAATAGCTGAACAGAATAAACATGTGCTTCAAGTCAATTATGAAGAGAAAATCAATTCTTTGATTGATTCAAAATACAACCTTTCAATAACAGAAAGAGCCGATAATTTGGCAAAATATCTTGCTCAATATGAGGCTAACAAAAAAGTTCTTGGGCTTAGTGAAGATCAAGTTAATTTTCTTTCAACACCGGACAGGAGTATTCTTTATTTTAATGTTAATGAAGATGTTTTAAAAGACATTAGAGATAAAATTAGTTTGCTGAATTCAAATAATAATGACATTAATGATTTAGAGCAAGAAAAAAATCAGAACCCAATAAACGAAAATGTAAAAGAAATTAATGATTTGAAGCCAACTGGAAAAAAGGGGAAACTAAAACCACAAAATTCAAAAGCTGGGAAAAAGTTTGGAAGTGGTTCTTTTAATAATGGTAACAATGATGCGAATATTAGTTTAGGAAAGAAGTGTGAAGAAGAAGTATTAAAAGCTTTAAAGGATAAATTCACGGAAGAAAATGTTATTTGGCTTTCTGGTTACTCAAATCATCCTGAAAAATGGGATGGTTACGGATATGACATGAAATATAGAGAGAACAAGGATAGTGATTGGCAATTTGTTGAAGTGAAGGCATTTTACAAGAATCAATTCTATTTTTCAAAAACGGAATTAACAATGGCAATAGAGTACCCTGAGAGATATTTTCTTTATTTGGTAAATGAAGAAGGGATATTTAAAACACTTTTTAAGGAATTGCTGAATGACAACTTTGAACTAAATTATGAAAATGAGTTCTTCAATATTGAAATAGAAGAATACAAATTCACGAAAAATTAGATTATGGCAGAATACATAAACGTAGAAAAACCTTTTTTAGATAAACTTCAACACCTAAATTGGAAAGTAATCAATCAAGGTCAAGGCATTCCTCAAGAACCTGAAAAGAGTTTACGGAGCAACTTTAAAGAAGTGGTTTTGCCTAAAATATTTAAAGAAAGCGTTAAGGCCATCAACCTCACTGCCGATGGCAGAGAATGGCTAACAGATAAACAACTGGAAGAAATCTTTTTTGAGATTCAAAACTTTGCGGGCAAAGGTTTACACGAAGCCAACAAAGAAATGCACCGTTTCCTGCTTAAAGGAACTACCGTAAACACAAACGAACTCACTGGCGAACAAAACCCAACAGTGCGTTTGGTTGATTTTAGAAATTATGATAAGAACAGTTTTATTGCCATCAATCAATTTAGGATTGATACACCCGGCAGTACCAAAAAATTCATTATACCCGATATTGTTTTATTCCTAAATGGAATGCCAGTTGTGGTAATTGAAGCCAAAGATTTTGAAGTAGCCAACCCACTAAGCGAAGCGTATGAACAAATAAGAAGTTACTCCAATACACGAGATGATATTTACGGTGTGCTTGAAGGGGAAGAAAAACTGTTTCACTACAATATTTTTAGCATCATCACCCACGGTAGCGAAGCAAGAGTAGGCACTATCAGTGCCGATTTTGATTTCTACAACAATTGGGTAGATATTTTTCCCGAAGAATATAACACAATTCAAATTGCCCCTGATGAAGAACGGCAGGAAGTTTTGATTCACGGCATGTTGAACAAAGAAATTTTGATTGACATACTGAAACACTTCACCCTATTTATGGAAATTAAAAAAGGTGTTGAAGTAAAAATTGTAGCTCGATACAATCAATACAGAGCTGTTATTAAAATCATCAAGAATTTCAGAGCAGGAAATACCACGCTTGAAAAAGGCGGTGTAGTATGGCATACACAAGGAAGTGGAAAAAGTTTAACCATGGTTTTTCTCATTCGCAAAATCCGAAGTTTGGATGATTTGAAAGATTTGAAAATAATTTTCACCGTTGACAGAACCGATTTAGAAGAACAACTCTCCGATACAGCTATACTCACAGGTGAACCTTGCAGAATCATTGACAAACGAAATAAACTTCATCTTTTAGGTGACGATACAGGTGATGTGAACATGGTAATGATTCACAAGTTTTTGGATGAAAAAAATGTATCGGCACAATCGCTTGTTGATGCAGGCATAGTTCCCACTTTTGAAAAATTTGAAACCATCAACAACAGCGATAGAATTATTTTGCTGATTGATGAAGCCCACAGAACACAAGGTGGTGACATGGGCGATAATTTATTTTCGGCTTTTCCTCATGCTGTGAGAATTGGTTTTACAGGAACTCCACTTTTAACCGAACGCCATGAAATAAAAACACATGACCGATTCGGAAAATTTATAGACTTCTATAAATTCGATAAAGCAGTAACCGACAGAGCCACAGTAGAAATAAAATACATTGGCAAAGTATCTAAAGACAAACTGGACGACAAAGAACAGTTTGATGCCGAGTTTGAAGATATGTTTCAACAACGCACCCAGGCAGAGAAAGAAGAAATTCAACGTAGATACGGTTCTTTTATCGCCTACTTAGAATCTAAAGAACGAATTGCCACTATTGCCAAAGACATTATAGAGCATTACTACAATGATATTTTAATAAACGGTTTTAAAGCACAGGTTGTTGGTTCAAGCATAGTGGCAGCCGTTCGTTACAAATACGAATTGGAGTTTGCCATTAAAAGCAAAATTGTTGAATTGAAAACCTTACCTGATGAAGTAAGAGATGATGAAAGAATAAAGCAATTGGAGTTTTTAAAAGTAGCAGCAATAGTTTCAGGTGTTCAAAATGAGGCATCTTATATCCGCAAAGCAAGAAACGAAGCATATGATTCAGATGCAAAAAACAGTTTCAAGAAAGATTTTGATTACGAAAAACCCGAATCAGCTATCGGAATTATTTGTGTATGCGATCGTTTGCTAACTGGTTTTGATGCACCCATTGAGCAGGTAATGTATTTAGATAAGAGTTTACGTGAGCATGATTTGTTTCAGGCAATTACTCGTGTAAACAGAACCAAACGAGGGAAGACATTTGGTTTAATAGTGGATTATTTTGGTGTAACTAAACATCTTGCAGATGCTTTGGCCATTTACACAGATAAAGACAAAAGCAATTTGAATAACTTTCTGGAAGTATTTCGTGACATTAACAAAGAAATACCCGTTCTTGAAGCCCGGTACAAACGCCTTGTAGATTTATTTGGCGATAACGACCTGAAAGAAATTGATAGT
The DNA here is from genome assembly GCA_043736115.1 of Segetibacter sp. Classification (GTDB taxonomy): domain Bacteria; phylum Bacteroidota; class Bacteroidia; order Chitinophagales; family Chitinophagaceae; genus Segetibacter. The sequence continues at coordinate 45,821 of JAYTDC010000041.1, forward strand.
TTTCTGCAACAGAAATTTACAGACTCAAACAAAGAATTTGAATTTTCCGAAGAATGTATTGAGAAAGCTAAGAATGTAAAATTCAGAGCCGAACTACTCACCTATTCCAAAAGCTTTTTCGACAGTTTAGATTTGCTTTTTAATGTAGCCGCAGGAACAGCGTATTGGATTCCAGCCAAGAGATTGGGCTATTTGCTTTGGAGAATTAAAGACCGCTACAAAGACGAAACAATGGATTTGAAATGGGCTTCTGAAAAAGTTCGCAAACTCATTGACAAGCATTTGCTTTCACTAGGCATTGATACTAAAGTTCAACAAGTTTCCATTCTTTCAGATGAATTCAAAAACAAGGTTGACAACCTTAATAAAACTCCGAAATCAAAAGCATCTGAAATGGAACATGCCATTCGTTGGCATATTAAAGTGAACTTGGACAAAGACCCAACACTTTACAACCGTTTCAAAGACCGTTTAGAAACAATACTCAACGCTTACAAAGAAAACTGGGAAGAAATAGTAAAACAGTTAGGCGAGTTAAGAGATGAAATGGCAGCAGGTAGAAAAGATGAAATAGAAGGGATCTCAATTGTTGAAGCACCGTTTTTTGATTATTTAAAAAGCAATTTGACAACAGAGAACGAAGCGGATATTGATAAAACAAAAGAGCTGTCACATACTTTGATGGTGATTCTGAAAGACACTGCAAGCATTACTAATTTCTGGACAGACAAAGCATCGGAAAGAAAACGCATCAGCGGTTTATTGGAAGATGAAATTTACTACTCAAGAGTTGAAGGACTCTCAAGCAAAGCAGCAGAATTGACAACCGAGTTAATGAGACTGGCTAAAAATAGAGAATCTGATTTAAGATGAAACGAACTTGCGAGTTCCATGAAAAAATTAAAAAAACAGATAACTCTGAATGAAATTAGAAGGAATAGATATAGCCATTGAGAAAACCAAAAGACGAAAAACGGTAAGTATTTTTATTGAACGTGATGGTTCAGTAAGAGTTCTTGCACCTATAACAGCCACAGACGAAATAATTGAAACCGCAGTAAAGGCAAAGGAATATCAGATATACACCAAACTTGCAAAGTGGAAAGAACTAAACCAAGGAAAAGTAAATCGTGAATTCGTAAACGGTCAATCGTTCCTCTATTTCGGTAGGAATTACCGATTAGCCATTGTGGAAAGCCAAACAGTTCCATTGCGTTTAAGTGGTGGCAATTTGCAGTTTGATACGAAGTATCTAAGCAAAGCAGACAAAGTATTTAAGGACTTCTACAAAGAAAAAGCAGAACAAAAAATTGCAGAAAGACTGAAACTAATCCAAGACAAATTTGAACTCAAGCCGACTTCCGTAAAAGTTTCAGAACTCCAAAATCGTTGGGCATCATGGACACCAAAGAATGGATTAAACTTCCATTGGAAATGTGCCATGGCTCCTGTTCCTGTTTTGGATTATATCATCACACATGAAATGGTGCATTTGAAATACCCGAATCATTCAGCAGAATTTTGGAATGAATTAGACAAAAAAATGCCTGACTACAGAGAGCATGAAAATTGGTTGAAACAAAACGGAGTAAAAATGTCATTATGATAACAAGCCATCGCACTGGTGTAGGTCTATTTGTATGCCGAACGCCCTGTTCTGCCCAGCGGGAAGCCAAGGCAAAACCCAAATGTTGCAAAATAGTATCAATCTTTCCCACCCCGATAAAATTGGATTAAAAAAATCTTTCCATTCAGAAATTGCATTATCCCCAACCATACAACCTTACTACGCATTTGTTATTCCCAATCCACAAAACACCACTTTTAATTTTGCCGTACTAATAGCTCAGCCACCACACTACCACACATTAATTCATTGTACCTATAAAAATGGATGTGAGTTCAGTAGCGTTAGCTATACACATTATAGAAAAAATTTACTTTGTGAAGGTGGGAAAGTATTTCATATTTTTACAGAAGGAGAAATTAATTTTTTTAGGCAACGTTTGACTTTAAAATATCCTCATTTCAACAATTAATTTTGCTATGTCGTTAATATTTTTATTATAGTTTTATAGTTAATATATTCTTATTGCCCGGGAAATGGGTTCTTAATACTTTGCTTGACTAATTATACCATGAGAAAATGTTTACTCTATCTGTTCCTGGTTCTTGGCTTTACAGCGAATGCCCAAAACAAATCCAATTCTGGTAAAGAATTTTGGGTAGGGTATGGGCATAATTCGTTATATGGTAATGTTAATGGGGGATTAAATACCCAAGAAATGGTTTTGTACTTAGGTGCAAGTCAAGATGCAAATGTTACTGTTTCTATCAATGGCACTCCTTATTCAATAACCTACAATATTCCTGGTCTGACTGTAATACAAACAACGCCTATTCCAAAAGCAGGTGCAGATGATCCAAGACTAACTAATGAAGGGTTAAATTCAAGGGGAATTCATATAGTAAGTGATGTGCCTATTGTTGCGTATGCTCATCAATATGGTTTAAATTCATCAGGAGCAACTATGTTGATGCCTGTTGAAACGTATGGGTATACTTATTTTTCAATTAATTATGATCAAATCACTAATGTATCAGTCCCCTGTTATTCCTGGTTTTATGCAGTAGCAAGTGAAAATAATACAACTATACAAATTACTCCCTCGGTAAATACGCAAGGCGGTAGAATTGCAGGTACACCCTTTAATGTAAACCTTAATAAAGGTGAAATTTACAATGTTTTTGGTGAAAGTGTTACCGGTTCGGGCACCGGCTTAGACGTAACAGGTAGTAAGGTGCAATCTATTGCTGGAACAGACGGAAAGTGTCACCCCATTGCAGTATTTTCCGGAAGTAGCAGAATAACAATTTGTGGCGGCAGTGGCGATATTTTACAACAGCAAATTTTTCCATCGAGTGCATGGGGAACTAATTATTATACTTACCCAACAGTAAATACTAATAATATTTCACAAACAAATTTAAACTATTTTAGAATTGCGGTAAGAGATCCTGCAACTAAGGTTAAAAAGAATGGAGTCTTACTAACCGGGTTAATTAATAATTTTTATTACGAATATTCAAGTTCTTCCGGTGACTTTATAGAAGCAAATAAACCTGTTTTAGTTTCGCAGTATGTACCCTCTATGCAAAATTGCCCAATTTACAATGGTAATGGCGACCCTGAAATGTTTTATCTAAGTCCACTGCAACAGGCGGTTAATGAAGCTTATTTTTATAATACCAACAACCAAAATATTATAGATAATTATGTGTCGGTAATAGTGAAAACTGCTGGGTTGTCTAATTTACTTATAGACGGTTTATCAACTTTTAGTAATGTTGTTACTCATCCACAGAATATTGAATATAGTGTAGTGACGCAAACACTAAATGGTAATCAACAACATTTAATTAAAAGTGATTCTGCTTTTACTGCACTTACTTATGGTTTTGGAAATTTTGAAAGTTATGGATACAATGCGGGCACTCTTATCAATAATCTTGATATTATACCATCTATAAAAAACACACTCTCAAGTGGCACTAAACCAAGTGTTACAGCCTGCCCAAACAGCCCTTTTAATATTTCTGTTAGTATGGCTTACAAAGCCACTAAAGCTGTTTGGCGTTTTAGTCAGGTAAATATTCCGACCCCACACCTCACCCCTGGCTATGATACAACATTTATAAACCCTGTACCATTTGATTCTACAATACTGGATGGAAGGACCTATTATAGATACAAACTTCCCAATACCTATATTTTAAACGATACCGGAACATTTAATATTCCCATTTCTATAACAGCTCCAGAAATTGACAATTGTAACAATACACTTGACTTTATATATTCTATCAGGGTAAATCCAATTCCTAATCCTGCAATATCAGTAAGTTATAGTACTTGTATTCAGGATACCGTAAAACTTCTGACAACAGGTATAAATGGTATTCCTATTCAAAATTTTATCTGGACTTTTGATGATGGAACTTTTAGCTTCGTGCCAAACCCAAGAAAGCTTTATACTACTTTTGGTCCTCATTTAATTAAGCTTAGAGTTATCACATACGATGGTTGTATTTCTGATACTTCTATAACAACAGCCACAAATCCTAAACCTAAGGCTACATTTGGAATAGCTCCATTACCTGCATGTGAGGGTAGCACACTCACGTTTACTGACACATCTTCTTTTGGAGGTACATTGGTACGTTGGTATTGGGATTTTGGTAATAGCCAGATAAAGGATGTTTTCAATTCAAATAGTCAAACATCAGCCTATCCATTACCTGGGATTTATACTATAAAACATCTTGCCCAATCATCAGGTTCCTGCGCAAGTGATACTGCTAAAAAGGTAATACAAATCTTTGCTAAACCTGTAGTGCAATTTTCAAGTTTAAGTGGTTGCTTAGCAGACAGCCTCGTTAGATTTTTCGATAGTACTAAGATCTCTGACGGTCAAGTGTTAAATTATTCGTGGAACTTTGGAGACCCAAACGCTACGGGTTCAAATCCTAATACCTCTACTGTAAAAAACCCAACACATAAGTATATTGTAAGTGGTACTTATAGTGTTAAATTAATTGTTACAACAATTAACGGATGTAGTAATTCTATAACTCATAATGTTATAGTTAATCCGCAACCTACTGCTTCATTTGGAATAAACATAGCAAGCCAATGTATTACAGGTAACAGTTTTTCTTTTACAAATAGCTCCACTATTACCGGGGGGACTCTAACTTACTTATGGAATTTTGGGGATGGAGGTACATCTACATTAGCAAACCCTGTGCATAGTTATTTAACCTCTGGCTTATTCAATGTAAGATTGATAACAACATCTGATAAAGGATGTAAAGACACAATGGTTCAAATAGTAACTGTGAGTCCTAAACCTACACCGCTATTTAGTATTAATCTTTCAGCTCAATGTGAGGGAAGTAATACATTTAGCTTTACCAATACATCTGCGATAACATCAGGAACATTAACCTATTTTTGGAATTTTGGTGATGGTGTTACATCTACTCTACCAAATCCTACACACAGTTATAGTACCGCAGGAACATTTATAGTTAAGTTTATTGCAACATCTAATAATGGGTGTAAGGATAGCATTACAAGAACCGTAACCATTTATCCAAAGCCTGTTGTTGGGTTTAAAGTGAACCAAAGTACACAATGTGGTACATCCTTATTTATATTTACCGACACCACAAAAATATTGTCAGGATCGCTTACTTATCAATGGTTTTTTGGTGATGGTACTTCATCGTCAAATCAAAACCCAACCCATGCTTATAACCTTCCTGGAAATTATATGGTGAAACTAATTGTGACAAGCAATAATGGATGTAAGGACAGCATTAGTAAACCAATAATTTCATTAGCTCCACCTGTGGCAGGCTTCATAGTTAGTTCCTCCCAGTGTTTATTAAATAACAATTTTATTTTTCAAAACATATCTACAGCCTCTGTAGGTGCTATGACCTATTTTTGGGATTTTGGAGATGCAACTACTTCAACAGCAACAAGTCCAACTCACAGTTATATTAACCCCGGATCTTACATTGTAAAGTTAAATGTGACTACAAGTAATGGTTGTAAAAATTTATTTTCAGACACAATAGTTGTACATCCAATGCCTGTTGCTGCATTTACAATTCCAAATGCGAACCAATGTATTAATGGCAATACATTTTCATTTGTAAATAATTCTACTATTCCATCTGGCACTATTTCATATCTGTGGAAGTTTGGTGATGGGGTCACTTCCACTACACAAAATACAACTCATACATTTACAAATCCTGGAAGTTATTCTGTGAGGTTGATAGTTACTTCACTTGTGGGCTGTAAGGATAGTATAACAAAAACTGTAACAATTTATCCAAAGCCCATTTCGTCATTTACTATAAACTCTAACTCACAATGTATAACAAACAATAATTTTGTTTTTTCTAATACATCTACTATTACTTCAGGTACTATGAATTACCAATGGTTTTTTGGTGATGGCGGTACAGCTATTACTCAAAATGCCAATCATACTTATACAAACTCTGGATCTTTTGCAGTAAAGCTTGTGGTTACATCAAATAACGGCTGTAAGGATAGTATCATAAAAACAATTTCTATTGGGCCTAAGCCTGTTGCTGCTTTCAATATTAATAATATAAGTCAGTGTGTAAATTCTAATAGCTTTTTGTTTACAAATGCATCTAATATTTCTGTGGGTACAATATCTTATCAATGGTCTTTTGGAGATGGCGGAGCAAGTATATTACTAAGCCCAACACATACTTATACTACTTCAGGCACATTTACTGTGAAATTAATTATTACATCTGATAAAGGTTGTGTTGAAAGTATTAGCAAGCTAGTTACAGTAAACCCTAAGCCTTTAAGCTCATTTATAATAAATAATGCTTCGCAATGTATCTCCGGTAATAACTTTATTTTTACCAATACCTCAACAATAAGTTCGGGTGCAATTACTTACCAATGGTTGTTTGGAGATGGAAGTAATTCTACGGTTCAAACGCCTACACATACTTATGCTAATGCCGGTACTTTTTTGGTGAAATTAATTTGTACTTCCTTAAGTGGATGTACCGATACTTTGGTTAAAAGCATTTCGGTTAATCCCAAGCCAAATGTTTCTTTCTCAATTACAGATCCTTCACAATGTTTAACGGGAAATAGTTTTTCATTTATTAATTCTTCTTCTATAAGTGCTGGTACAATAAATTATTTATGGTCTTTTGGTGATGGAGGTACATCTGGAATAATAAATCCTTTACATACTTATACAACGGTTGGTATTTATACCGTAAGATTAATTGTTACCTCAGATAAGGGATGTATAGATAGTATTTCTAAGACAGTTTCAGTTAATCCAAAACCTGTTACGTCATTTAGTATTAACAACAATTCTCAATGCTTTACGGGTAATAGCTTTTCCTTTACAAATACATCTCCTAATACATTAGGAACACTATCATTTTTATGGAGTTTTGGAGATGGTACAAATTCTACTACAACAAGCCCTACTCACCTATATACAGCTCCCGGCATTTATATAGTTAAACTTATAGCAATTGCGGGTAATGGGTGCAAAGACAGCATTTCGCAAACAGTCACTGTAAATCCAAAACCTATAGTTTCATTTACTATTCTTAATTCTAATCAATGTTTCAAGCTAAATAATTTTTCATTTACAAATACATCCACAATACTTACAGGTACTATGAGTTACTTATGGACATTTGGCGATGGTGCAACCGCCAATACCCAAAATGCAACTCATATTTATACTTTACCAGGAATGTATAATGTAAAAGTAGTAGCAACATCTAATAAAGGTTGTAAAGACAGTACAATCCAATCTGTTATTATTTACCCTTCTCCTACAGCTTCCTTCTCAATAAGTAAACAATCTCAATGCCTTGTTGGAAATAGTTTTGTATTTACCAATACATCACTAATTACTACCGGTAATTTATCATACAAATGGAGTTTTGGCGATGGCAGTTTTGCCACAGCTGTTAGTCCCGTACATTCCTATCTAGCTGCCGGGAACTATAGTGTAAAACTTATTGTCACTTCTGATAAAGGGTGTGTTGATAGTTTCACCCAATTGGTTACAGTAAGCCCACAGCCAACTGCTGGCTTTGTACTATCTTTTGCCACACAATGTATTAATGGTAATAGTTTTACTTTCAATAACTTTTCAGTAGTATCAATAGGAACAATAAGTAGTGTATGGTCATTTGGTGATGGTGGAAATTCTGTTCTGCAAAATCCTATTCATGTTTATGCATCTTCAGGTACATTTCCTGTAAAAGTTGTGGTAACTACTAATAACGGTTGCAAAGATAGCCTTACTAAAAATGCCATAGTTTATCCTAAGCCTACACCTTCTTTCACCATTAACAATGCTATACAGTGTATAGGTGGTAATGCTTTTTCATTTACCAATAACTCATCTATATCATCAGGCACTTTAAGCTATATATGGAAATTTGGCGATGGAGCCTTTTCAATAAATCAAAATGCAACGCATAGCTACACTCTTGCAGGTTCTTATACGGTAATGTTGGTAGCCATTTCAAATAATGGATGTAGAGATTCCATTACAAAAACCGTTACAATAAACCCCAAAGCATCAGCAGGTTTCAATATTAATAATTCCATTCAATGTTTACGAAACAATATTTTTGTTTTTACCGATGCAACAACAAATGTTACGGGTAGTATGAGTTATCAATGGATTTTTGGAGATGGAGGAATTTCTTCATTACAGAATACGTCACATACCTATGCTGCTGCCGGCAATTATATAGTAAAACTTATTGTTACTTTGGGTAATGGGTGTAAGGATAGTATAAGCAAACCTGTAATTGTCCATCCTATGCCAACCCCATCTTTTACTGTAAATGCAACCGGACAATGTCAACTAAATAATAATTTTATATTTACTAATACTTCTTCTGCAATAGCACCTGTTACATACTTATGGTTGTTTGGTGATGGAAATACTTCTACTTTGCCTAATCCATTTCATACCTACAATACATCTGGCAAATACATAGTTAGGTTAATTATAACTTCTGTCAATAGTTGTAGAGATACGGTCGCAAAAACTGTAGATGTTTATCCATTACCTACTGCATCTTTTAACATTAATATAGCCTCACAATGCTTAACAAACAATTCATTCTCCTTCGGCAATACATCTACAATATCGTCAGGAAGTTTATTATTTCAATGGAATTTTGGGGATGGAACTAATGCTAATACAATAAGCCCAATACATAGTTACACTGTTGCAGGAACCTATACAGTCAAGTTGATTGTTACAACGGGTAATGGATGTAAGGATAGTACAACAAAGCAAGTAATTGTACATCCACAATCCACACCATCATTTTCAATCAATTTTATAAGCCAATGCTTAACAGGTAATAAATTCTCGTTTACAAATAGTTCAACTGTACAGGGAAATGTTTCTTACAATTGGTCATTTGGAGATGGAGGAACATCTGCATTAGTTAGCCCATCTTATAGTTATACCCTACCAGGTAGCTATATAGTAAAACTTTTAATTACCACAAGTAATGGATGTATTGACAGCATCTCAAAACAAGTAACAGTATATCCACAACCAATTGCTTCGTTTAATGTGAATGCAATTAACCAATGCCTGACAGGGAATAATTTTATTTTCAGTAATAATTCGTCTCTATCCTCTGGCAGTATTGGGTATTTCTGGAAGTTTGGAGACGGCGGTTTATCTAACGCAAATAACCCAACACATACCTATGCTTCTGCAGGTACTTATAATGTAAACCTGTTAACAGTTTCCAATTTTGGTTGTAGGGATAGTGTAACTCAGGTAATAAATGTAAATCCTCAACCTGCAGCAACTTTTGCAGTTAATAATCTTAATCAATGCTTTAACTCTAACATCTTTGTTTTCACCAACAATTCTACTGCAACAGGTTTACCTGTGTATCAATGGCAGTTTGGAGATGGAAGTATATCTTCTTCTACAAGTCCATCGCATACATACAGCACTGCAGGAATATACAACGTTAAATTAAATGTAACCTCGGGCAGTGGATGCAAAGACAGCATAACACAAACTGTAACAGTTTATCCTAAGCCGGCTGCTGCATTTTCAGTAAATACTTCAGGTCAATGTTTAAATGGAAACTCCTTTGCATTTACCAATAACACTACCGTTAGTAGTGGTTCATTTGTTTCAGTATGGGATTTTGGTGATGGACAAACTTCCAATGGTATAAGTCCGACTCACAATTACATATCTGCGGGTTCTTATAGGGTTAAACTTGTTGTTACTACAAACAACGGTTGTAAAGACAGTACCTTTTTTAATGTAAATGTAAATCCTAAACCACAGGTTTCATTCGTTCCAAATCAAGCAAATCAATGTTTGACAGGAAATAGTTTTGTGTTTTCAAATAATTCAGTTAGTCAGGGGCTGACAAATTATATATGGACATTTGGTGATGGCAGTAGTTCTGGTGCGCAAAATCCTTTGCATGTTTATTCTGCTAATGGAGTATATACTGTAAAACTGATTGTAGTATCGGGTAGTGGTTGCAAGGATAGTTTGTCTACCACAGTTACTGTAAATCAAAAACCAACTGCAACATTTAGTGCAAATCTGAACGCACAATGTTTTGAAACAAACAACTTCCTTTTTAACAACAACTCTACTGTATCTTCCGGTACATTAACATCTTTATGGAGTTTCGGAGATGGTTCGTTTTCTAATTTAAATACACCTACGCATACATATAGTACCAGTGGTACTTTTACTGTAAAACTTGTAATAACAACAAGTAACGGGTGTAAGGATAGTACTATAAGGAATGTAGTGGTAAACCAACAACCTAAGGCGTTGTTTAATATTAATGATTCAACCCAATGTCTCAAGGGTAATATGTTTAATTTCGGAAACTCTTCTGTAGTAACCGGAAGCGGCATTTATCAATGGAGTTTTGGTGATGCTTCTACATCATCAGTTAGTAGCCCTGTACATGTATATTCAAATGCAGGTACATACATTGTAAAGTTGATGGTTTATACAGTTGCCGGTTGCAAGGACAGTTTAGTAAAACAGGTTGAAGTTTACCCTAAGGTTACCTCATCATTTAATATCAATCAATCCTCACAATGTTTAAGAAGCAATAATTTTGTATTTGCCAATACATCTTCTGTTGTACCGGGTACGTTAACTATGGATTGGAATTTTGGAGATGGCGTAACTTCTTTGCTTACTAATCCAACGCATAGTTATATTACCAGCGGAAACTTTTCTGCAAAACTTATTGCAACATCAGATAAAGGATGTAAGGACACCACAATGTTGCCTGTAGTTGTAAATCCTATGCCTGTAGCAGCTTTCAATATTAATAATGCTATGCAGTGTTTGTTGGGGAATAATTTTGTATTTACAAATGCATCTACAGGTACTAGTCCCCTCAATTATAAATGGACATTTGGTGATGGTGGAAATGATAACCAGGCAAACACTTCACATCATTACAATATAAGTGGCACCTATACTGTAAATCTTATAGCGACAACAACTGCCGGATGTGCAGACACCATTCTTAATCCTGTAATTGTTCATCCTCAACCTTTAGCATCGTTTACTGTTGCTGCAAATGGTCAATGTTCTAATAATAACAACTACACATTTACAAACACTTCTACAGTTAGTACAGGAAGTATAAGTAACTCATGGAATTTTGGTGATGGCGGAACTTCAATTGTTGTAAGCCCTACTCACATTTACACTACCGGGTCTTCATTTCCTGTCAGGCTTATAACTATTTCAGATAAGGGATGTAGGGATACAGCTAATCAAACAATCGTTGTCAATCCTAAACCTACTGTGGCCTTTACAATTAATAATCCCGGTCAGTGTGTGAATACTAATAACTTCTCATTTAATAACACCTCAACTGCCATGAACCCTGTTAGCTATGTATGGTCGTTAGGGGATGGAACTACTTCATCAACAGTTAGCGCTAATCATGTTTATGGCAACGATGGTACGTACTCTGTAAAGTTACTGGTAAATGGAAACGGTTGTTTAGACAGCCTTACCAAGACTGTAACTGTATATCCAAAACCTTCTCCTGCATTTACTGTTGACAAAGTTTTGCAGTGTTTGGTAGGAAATAGTTTTGCACTTACTAATAGCTCAACAATCAGTTCGGGTACCTTGCAATATCAATGGCAATTTGGCGATGGAATAATTGGAAACCAGATAAATCCTGTACATAATTATACTGCTGCGGGGTTATATACCATAAAAGAAATAGCTACCTCAAACTTTGGTTGTATTGACAGCGCAAAACAAGTGGTTGAGGTATTGATTAATCCACGTGCAAGATTTTCAGTTAACAATAGTACACAATGCCTTAACGACAATAATTTTGTTTTTACAAACAATTCTATAGCCCCATCAGGAACAAGTTTTACATGGAGATTTGGGGATGGAACAGGTAGTAATATTTCATCGCCATCTAAAAAGTATGCTACAGCGTCAGCTTATAAAGTAACCTTGTATCTTACTGCAACAAATGGTTGCAAGTCTGATACAGCAACAACAGCAGTGAGCGTAATACCAAATCCGATTGTAAATGCCGGTAATGATTTAGTTGTTGTAGAAGGCAAGACTATCATGTTAAATGCATCAGTAGAACATGGTCTTACCTTTAAATGGTCACCATCTACATACTTAAGCAGTACAGATGTTCAGACACCTTTGACAACACCACGACAAAATATTGGTTATCGTCTGACAGCTTATGGACAGAATGGGTGTACCGGTTATGATTCAGTTTATGTGAAGATTTTGAAAGCATTAAATATTCCAAATGTGTTTTCACCAAATGGTGATGGTGTAAATGACAAATGGATTTTACGCTCATTAAGTGAATACCCGGGATGTACTGTAGAAGTGTTTAATCGTTACGGAGCTTCTGTGTTCTCCAGTATAGGATATAGAATACCATGGGATGGAACCCGCAATGGTACACAACTGCCAGTCGGCACTTACTATTATATAATAGATCCTAAAAATGGATTAGACAAGGTATCTGGAAATGTTACAATCCTTAGGTAAATAAATATTACCAGTTAAAATTAAGAAGACAAAGGGGACTTATAGTTCCGTTGTCTTCTTTCTTTTTTTGGAAAATGTTTTCTAATCAGCATCATTGGCTTCTTTCCTGCCACCCCAGCGGCTGCATTTGTTGCGCCACTCTGCTTTAAATTTTTCCTGTTCTTCAGGGGGCATATTGGCCCATTTTGCCTTCATTTTTTCGCCCCAGACACTACGGCTTTTCCATCCACCACCGCCTCCAAATCCACCAAAGAGTATTTTACTCAAAATCAGGATCCCCAAAGCCTGACCAAAGGAAATTGCATGTACAGAGAGGACAGCAACCAGTATGTTATTCCAAAGCATCATAACTATATAACCAAAGGCTACTATACCCAAAGCTGCCAGTACTATAAACCCGGCAATCTTTCTTCCCCAAAATTTTCGTTGCATTTTTTATTTTTTTTAAAAGTTTAATAATTCAGTAATTCATCTCGTAGCGTCTGTAACCGCTTACGTAAATGCAGGACAGCATATCTTTTTCTGCTGATTAATGTGTTCACAGTTTCCCCGGTTTCTTCTGCTATTATTTTAAAAGGGACACCTTCTATTTCATTAAGTATAAAAACATTTCTTTGTGCTTCGGGCAATTCTTGTAGGGCATGGTTAAGCTCTTCCCAAAACATAGAGCGTAGATAAGTTGTTTCGGGATTGCCGGTATCATCTACAAAATATTCTTTCCAGTTTATCCCGTCTTCATTTTCATCCTCTTCAAAAACATCCGATAAAAGCTCATTGTTTTTCTTCCTGTATTTATCCGTTATTTTATTTCGTGCTACAGCAAACAACCAACCACTTATCTGTTCTATTGGCCGAACCGTTTCTATCATTTGATAAAATACATCCTGCAGTATATCTTCTGCATCAGCCTCACGGCTAACACGTTGCTTTATAAAATTGAATAACCGCTTGCTATACGTGTTGATGACATCCGTTATATTTCGTTGGTTGTTTGCAGCCATTTCTGTTGTTATAGTTACCATGTCTTCTATCTATATTATTGAAGACGTGTAGTAGAAGGTAATATTTTATGTTTGGATAAATATTTTTAAGTAAAAAAGTAAATGATTTTTATTTGAATCAAACTTTAAAAATAGAAGTCTATTTATATTGTTGTATCACTAGCGTTGCGTCTTAATTAAATGATTTTCAATTGAATATATTTTAGTTCTTTGACATCTTGATTTTCTATGTTTAAAAACACATGGTGTAATGAC
>JAYTDC010000042.1:0-91447 GCA_043736115.1 Segetibacter sp.
GTGATTTTCAAAATATGCCAATATTTTTAAAATCTTACAGTGGTTTATACCGATGGAATCAAACAAATAGTCAAATGAGGCGAAGCTGAATTGGACTATATTGTTTGTCCAAACGGTATTACAACTGCATTAATAAAGTCTCCATCTAAAAAACAGTTGCAAATTTAGATTTGCATAGTTCCCGTTAGTTGTTTTTATAGGATTGGTTAAGGGTTTTAAAACTGATGCGCCAACCTGATAATATTTTGAGTTATAGGCAAGACTTAACTTACCGGTTGCAAAACTGCGGCTAATAAATTGCCAGTCCTTATCTGTTCTTATAACACCATATAAACTATCTTTAATTATTTCCGTTTTGTTCTTTACAATTGTTTCTTTAAAAGTTGCACTATTGGACCAGGTATTGCCCAGGGTAAATCCAATAGACCAATTGCGGTTTATATCATAAGCATATTGCAATGCAACTTCTACACCAATAATTTTAATTACCGCATAATTTTGGTCAAGTTGAGTTGGGGTAATTTGTTGATTTATATTAGATGCAGATACTGCATTGATGCTAAAATTACCAGACTGAACAGCTTTTTTGCCATTTAAAAAATATTGATTGTAAGGGTTGAATGATAAGTAGATCGTTGATTTTTTACCAATATTCCTACTTATCCAAACAGATGGAATTAATGCAATAAGTGGACGTTTCTTTGCATTCCCTTCTACAAATAAGGTATTGTTGTTAAACGGTACAAATGCTATCCATTCTAATCCTGCATGAATAGGATAACGAGCTTCTCCCAAAATATTTTTGGATGAGTTAGAATTGGAAGTATTGGTGTTGAATATTTTTACATTACTATTGGATATAGTATCTGTCTTTTTTTCTTGCTCATTAACAGTAGAATTGTTTATTTCATCAGGTTTAGTTGTAACTAATGTTAATTTATTGAGATCTTTAGTTTTGTTTTTTTCACTACCTGCAATTGTAGGATTGCTTATTGCAGAAGCACTATTTTCAGATTTCATGGTAGCGATATCATCATTTTCTTTCTTTTGTTGTTCAAGTTTATTATTTGATCTTATTAATTTGGGAGTTGTATTTACAACTATATTTTCCTTTAATCCGCCCAGTATTTTTGAGTATTTATTTTGACCTGTATAAGAATTTTGGGGGCTATTGACTTTAGTACTTTCTTTTGGAACTTCAAATCTTTTTAATGGAGATTTATTTTCACCATTCAAAGGGTTGTTGCCATTTTTGTAATTGTAAGTTGCTTGTTCAGAATATTTTTTGTCTATTGAATCAGTTATATTGGTTTTTGAATTATTGATTTTATCTGATTCATTTTGTGAGTTATTATTTGATTTTTTTTGTAGAAGGGAATTTGATTTATTGTTGTTTTTATAATTTACAACTAATTCATTTTTTAATGAATCAGATTGATAGAGCTTATAAATACCGCAGCTACCTATAAGAAGGAGTAAAAGCAGTATTCTAAATTTTCGGTTGTTATTTTTCGGTTGTTTAATATTACTTACCGGCATTTCTTCATCAAGCAAATGTTTCATTTGCTCCCATGCCTTTTTGGCTGCAATATTTGAATTAGAATGTTGATTGTCCATGTTCAAAAATTTGAAAAATATTATCCCGCATTTGCAATGCGGTCACTATTTGTTTTAAAAAGTGATTGAATTCTTTTTCTGCCTTCACTTAAGTGCCACTTTACTGTTCCTTCCTTCATATCTAATGATATGGCTATTTCTTTTACGCTATAGCCTTCTATATAATATAAACTACAGGTAGCCCTTGTTGTATGTGATAGTTTACCCAGATAAATATAAATTTCTTCTTCTTCTTTTTTTATAAAAGGATTACTCATAACCTCCACCGTAAGGTCAGAGGTAAGTTCCTGTGTTACTAATGTAGTTTTTTTGTTTCTAACCATTGTCAATGCTTCATTTCTAACAATGGTATACATCCATGTTAGCAGGGCCGATTTTTCCTTATCATACATTGCTATATTTTTAAAAATTCTAAGCATACCATTATTTAAAGCAGAAATTATTTCTTGTTCATCGTCAAAAAAGCGGCGGCACAAACCAGATAAAGCCGGATAAAATTGCATATACAATTTTTCCTGACTTTTTCTGTTGTTTTGTTTACAACCCTCTATTATGAGTTCCTGCTCGGTCAAATTTGGTTATGGTTTAATTAGACTAGTTCAATTCTAATTAGTGGTTATAAAAAAATTGTTTATTGAACCATTAAAGGTGATATTTTTACTATGCTTTCATCGGGCCAGGTAAAAGTGTAAATACCGTTGCTACTTACATTTACACTACCCTTAAATGTTTTGTTGCCAAAGTTGATTGTAAAGGCATGTGTACCCACAGGCATACCAGAAAAGCTATAGCTACAGGTAGCAACAGTTACAGGTGAACAAGCCTGCGATGATATGGCAACTCCTAAATAATCTATGGTATAATCATTTGCAGATGAGAATGACAAAATCTTATCTGTTGGGCAGTGATAAGTATTTGTAGTTCTTGCCTGCATAACCAGTTGTTTAGAACCGGATATATTAATAATTACAGGAGTTAATTGTAGTTTTTCACCAAGAATAAATGGTACGGTATCCTGTTCAGCGTTTGAATTTGCTGGGTCGTTTACCCATACAGTCCTGCTTTGTGTATTTGTTCCATCACTTGCAGTTACTGTGATTATGCCATTATTCATAAATGATATGGTAGCTGTATTATTAATTGTGTCTTTACTAATGCTAAACGAACCTGGAAAAACAGACCAGCTTATATTACTACCGGAAGCAGGGGT
Source organism: Segetibacter sp. (assembly GCA_043736115.1). Classification (GTDB taxonomy): domain Bacteria; phylum Bacteroidota; class Bacteroidia; order Chitinophagales; family Chitinophagaceae; genus Segetibacter. The sequence continues at coordinate 2,828 of JAYTDC010000042.1, forward strand.
ATTATGAACAGAGAAAAGTATAGGTTCATTCTCATTTATGTTTACCTGCCTGGATGCTGATAAATTAAAATCAGTACCATAGTCATTATATTCAATATTATTTACAATAACTGTATAAATAGCTGATGCTGTACCTGCAGTTGCAGTAACTTTATACGTACCTGATACACCAAAAGTTATTGTTGCAGAATTGCCAACGCTACTGATATAAGTATTTGCCAATGGCGAAACTGTCCAGAGTACTTTTATTACATTACTGCTGTTATTAAAAGTCAGCAAAACGGGCTCATTTTTTTTAATGCCTTTTATTGTTTCTTCATAAACTAAATTACCTGTTGGCGCATTGTCATTTTTCTTGCATGCAATTATTCCCAATAGCATTAGGCAGGGTAGCATGTATTTTAAAATCTTGTTCATAATTAATTTCATTTTGTTATCCAACTTTCAAATTCCACTTTATCATTTTCTTCATTAGTTGAGGAAAACGACTGGCAATTTACCAGTCGTTATTTTCCAAACTCCCTCCAAAAACAAATACCTATTCTACAATCAAAAGCCTGATATTAATTTTTTCATTAGTTTTTGTAATCTTTAATAAATAAGATCCTTTTGGTAAAGTGCTAATGTTTATCTCAATTGCTTTTTCGTTCATTCCGCTTTTGGTTAGTAGTTCTCTTCCGCTTAAGTCTTTGATACTGACCAAAGCAATATTATCTCCTATAATGTTTACAATATTACTTGCAGGATTTGGATAAATTGAATAAGTATCTGTTGGTGAAAAGGTTACAGCCTGTATGGCTGAATAAGCCCTTCTGCCATCTTTATCTATCAGTTCTAACCTATAATAAATAGCACTACTTTTTCTATTAGATGGTGTAATTAATGTTAGGTCATCCCTGTACTCGTAGCTATTGGTATGGTTACCGCCATTGGCTATTACTTTACCAATGGTCATAAAATCTTTACCATTATTACTCCTTTGTATATTAAAATAACTGGTATTTATTTCATTAGCTGTAACCCATTCATTCAATACTGTATTGTTCGTCTGCATTTTGCTGGTAAAGTTTATGAGACGCAGTGGTAGTACAGTTGCTTTTATGTGGGTTTGACATGTATTAGTAACAAAAGGGGTATTGAAATCAAAATAAATGCTTGCTTTGTTTGAAACACTATCACCAATAGTAAGGGTACTGTCGGGCCTTATCCTAAAATGAATAAAACCTTTACTCCCATTTGCATTAGTTCCGCTATCGGGTAAATTAATGCGTAAAAATTCAAAAGTTATATAATTGAAACCCAATGTAGTTCTGCATGGGTGACTTGTACCAAGCATTTGCAAAAAGTTTGTCCTAAGTTTCGGACTTAGTGTATCAGCAATTACAATATTGAATGCAGTATCATTACCCGTATTTTGAAAGTGTATGATGTACTCAATAAATCCGCCTGAAGCAACCTGCGTTGGTGTAAGCACAGGAGTTGCCTGCTTGCTGTTAGGGTCATAGCTGCCCGATATAGGCGAAATTGTAGTGTCAAAGCTGCTGACTGCAAGTGCTTTGGCAACAGCATCAGCATTTAACGAATCCCCAATTACAGCATTTTGTTTAAGATGAAAATAACTAATAAAGGTTTGCTGTTGACCTTGTCCCATATTTCCAATAGTTAATATTAGGGTTTCAGGGTTAGAAATAATTCCAGAAACAGATGCAGAATCAAATACCAGTCTTGAAGTATCATAATGCATCTGCATCTCGGTATTAAGGATGGTAGTACCTACATTTTCACATTGTACAAAATAAGAAAATGGAAATCCCGGCCTTGCTTTTTGTTCTATGGGTAATATATGTATAGAAAGGCTATCTTTTACCAGAGTTGGTTGTAAAGCAAAAGTATCATAAACAACATCGCTGTAACTTGTAAAAAAGTGGATATTACTAAAAGGTACGGGACTGTAAAAAAGTGGTGGATCTATGTCTGTTCTGTAAGAACCTATTGTATCTGCAGTAATATTAAAATAGCCGTCAAGGTTTGTAATTGCATAATTGCCATTGTTTAGTTTTACTTTAATATTCTCACGTGGCAGGTCACCACTATCAAAAATACCATTGCTATTATTGTCATTATAAACAAAACCATAAATCTGCGGAAATGAATTACATTGGTTTACATTGTTGGTAGCCACACATATATCTGGATTTGAAGGAATAAACAAACAGTTAACAGGAATATTAGGAATACAAGATATTCCTGTGCCTGCGAAATTAAAGTTGGTAAGAGACTTGGGTAAATATGGCAAACATTTCAAATTGACATTTCCACCTACAGATAGTATGCTAAGTGAATTTGGTAACTTTGGTAAGCTGCTCAATTGGTTCGTGGAAACATCTAAGGATTCCAGACTATCTGGCAAAAAAGCCAATGTTGTAATTTGATTATTTGAACAATCAAAATTTCTTAATGATGAGGGTAGAGAGGGTAAATTAATTAGTAAATTATTTGCGGTATAGAAATATTTTAAGGCTAATGGTAGTGGTGGAAGCGTTTGCAAAAGATTTTGTGCGCAAGACAAAAAATTTAATGAGACCGGTAAAAGAGGTAATGAGTTTAAATTGTTTGATTCGCAATTTATTGTTTCTAATAATGATGGTAATTGAGGTAAAGAATTAAGAACATTATTGTTGCAATAGAGTGATTGCAATTTATTGGGTAATGCAGGTAATGTGGAAAGTAAATTATTATTACAACTCAAAAATATAAGCGAATCAGATAAAGTTGGCAGGCCGGCTAATTGGTTAAATGCACATTTAAGATATTTTAGTGTTTGAGGAAGAGCGGGCAAGAATGTAAGCTTGTTTTCCCGACATTCTAATTCAGTTAGTTGATTGGGAAGAGTTGGGAGATTTTGTAAAAAATTTTTTGAACAGTATAAATAGATTAGTGAAGCCGGTAAGGCAGGTAAAGAAACCAATGAATCTTCTGTGCAGGTTAGTTCAGTTAATGTAGCAGGCAATGCGGGCAATGTTTTTATTTTATTATTTGCACAAACAAGTTGCTCTAAATTATTGGGTAATGTGGGTAACGATTTTAATGAGGTAAAACTACAACTAAGGCTGATTAGTTGACTTGGCAGGCTGTCAATGATTATAATTGGGTTATTGTTTACTATTAAATACCTAAGTGAATTTGGAAGTGAATTAACAGCAGTAATCTGATTATTGTAAATAGACAATAGGATTACACTTGAGGGTAAAGGTGGAATATTTGTAAACTGATTATCATGGCAATAAATACTGTTAAGAAGTGGTGGCAATTCTGGTAAGGTTGTTAATTGATTGCCACTACACAAAAGGCTTGTAATATTTTTGAAATATTTTACACCGGTAAGGTCTTTAATATTTGCATTTATGCTTACAAGTTGATTTGCAGTAATTATTTGAAAATTGGAAGTGTCCATTTGACCAGAAGCGTTAAATGCACCCGGCCATTTACTCCTTAAGTCATTTCTGAAATTACTATCGGGTAGGTTCACATATTGCGCCTTTGCATTGGCAATTGCCAAAAACAATAATGCAATTATGGTGATTAATTTCAGTTTCATTATTCAATATATTTTAAAATTATGGCAATTAATTTTTTAAGTAACCCAAAATACTAAAAATTGATTGTATAATAATCTATCTAAAAGCTACAAAATTTTGTTCAAAATGGTTATACAACAAAAGGTTGGCAAAAGGTTAGGTTTTTTAAAAAAATATTTTTTTGCTGGTTTTTACCTATAAAAAAGACGGTTGGGAGATTTCCAACCGTCTTTTTTATAAAATACGTAATGAATTATTCTATTATCAGCTTTTCGCTTTGTGTATAGCCGCTTGTTGTAGTCACCGTTAGTAAATAAAGCCCTTTAGGCAAATGACCCACAGCGATTTCTATTGACTTATCATTTCCTGCAACTTTAGTCAACACAGTTCTTCCTGAATTGTCTGCCAATGAGATGTTTTTCAGGTTTTCGCCGGTTATAGTTACAATATTATGAGCAGGGTTGGGAAAGATGTTGAATGTTGAGTGTTTAATGTTTATCTGACGGATAGGGCCGTAGGTAAATGAACCATCGCGGTCTATGAGTTTGAGGCGGTAGTACAGTGAGTTGTGAGTAGGGAGTTGCGAGTTTTGGTTACTCACTACTGCCAATTCACTACTCACATTGTCTGTGTAACTGTATTCCTTTTTGTTGGAGGCTTTAACTGCGCCTATTGCAGCAAAATCTTTGCCGTTTGGGCTGCGCTCTATTTGGTAGCGGTCGAAGTTTTGTTCGTAGGCTACCTGCCAGTTGAGCAAAGCATTCTTGTCTTTGAGTTGGGCTGTGAAGGTGAGGAGGTGGACGGGGAGTGCAGCATTTGATCCAAGCTTAACGATATAAATATCGTCATAACTTCCATTCGCGGTAAAGTTTGTACCTGTTGCAGAGTCAAAATTTGCTGTTGCATTGAAGTAGCCAGTTGCATAAATATTTCCTAAAGCATCAAGTATTATATCTGTACCTATATCATCATCAATGCCGCCCATTTTTTTTACCCAAACAAAGTTTCCTAATGAATCTAGTTTGTTGAGAAATATATCACCAATCCCGCCACTTGAGTTTAAAATATATGCATTTACTCCCGGATCAAAATCTACTGGTCCTGTAAATAAACCAGTAGTGTAAACATTGTTCAAGCTATCTAGTACAATTGAAAAAATCTTAAGATTACAAGAACTATTGCTACCCATCTGTTTTGCCCAAATAAAATTTCCATTAATGTCAAGTTTTGTTATAAACAAATCAGTATTGCCAGCAGTAAGATTATATATTCCAACCCCTGGGTCAAAGTCTGTTGTAAATTCAAAATAACCTGATGTATAAACATTTGATTGTTTGTCAACAGTTAATACCAAACCAAAACTTTGTAAATAATTTTTTGCCCACTGAAAGTTACCATTTCCATCTAGTTTTGATACGAAGGTACTTGTGGGGTGAGGGGCAACTGCTGAAAGAATATATACTCCTATTCCGGGATCAAAATCTATTGTACCCTCAAACTCGCCAGTTGTATATATATACCCATATTTATCTACTGAAATTGATCTCCCAGAATTACCTGAAGACCCATTACCATCACTATTAAAACTTTTCGCCCAAATAATTTGCCCTTCTGGATCTAATTTCGATATAAATATGCTAAGATGAGGGGTAGTAAGATTATAAATACCAGGTCCCGGGTCAAAGTCTACTGTTCCTCCAAAGTTACCTATAGTGTAAATAAAACCTCTACTGTCAACAGTAGTTGATCCTCCATAAGTACAAGTTGTAATATTTTTTGCCCAAAGAAAATCCCCATTGGAATTTAATTTACAAATGTACCAATAGGGTAGTTGCGAATTACAAATCATATTAAAAACACCAGGTCCCGGATCAAAATCAACTGTACCCCTAAATCCCCCAGTTATGTATACATTACCCGAACTGTCTATTGTCATGGAAAATAAGCTTTCTGCAGCAAAACCTTTTGCCCAAAGAAAGTTCCCTAAATGATCAAGCTTTGTGATAAATACACTACTCCAATTTGTACTATTTAGAATATTAACTCCAACACCGGGGTCAAAATCTACCGAATTTTGATAAGTACCTGCTGTATAAACATTGCCAGAATTGTCAACACCTATTTCTTCACCTCTGTCGTAAGAAATGCCACCAATATGTTTTGCCCATGCCAATCCGGGTGGTTGTGAGAAGCAATTTATATAGAAAAATAAACAACTTATAACCAACATTAAATTTAGTTTCATAGCAAATAAGTTTTTTTAAAACTAAAGTAAATTATGATAGTATTTATTTACATTCATTTTATTTAATTATAATTTAATGATATTTATATCATATTTTTTTATATAAAACTGCTAAAATAAAACTTGTAAAAAGCTGCCCAAAGTCAAAATGTTGAACGAAATCCCGATGCAAAATCGGGGTAGACTGTCGCCAATGAAGTTCCTTAATGAACCAATGCCCGACTCCAAAATCTTATTTATAAGGAATCGGAAAAATTCTCTTCCCCTTTTCTGCGAAAATAAAATGCCAACCCTTACCTTTGCCGCAAATTTTAGGACTTAAATAATCAATATATGTCGAAAGTTGGTAAGGTAAAACAAGTTATCGGCGCCGTAGTGGACGTGCAGTTTGAAGGTACTCTGCCGGAAATTTACAACTCATTGGAGCTGAAACGCGAAAACGGGGACATCCTTGTATTGGAAGTGCAGCAGCACCTTGGTGAGGACAGCGTACGTACCATTGCGATGGACGGTACCGAAGGTCTTGTAAGGGGTATGGAGGTAATTGATACCGACAGACCAATCAGTATGCCTGTAGGTGAGGGTATCAATGGCCGTCTGTTCAATGTAACAGGCGACGCAATTGATGGTCTTCCGCAAGTAAGCAAAGTTGGTGGCCGTCCTATTCACAGCAAGCCACCTTTGTTTGAAAACCTTAGTACTTCTTCCGAGATATTATTTACCGGTATTAAAGTTATTGACCTGATTGAGCCTTACTCCAAAGGTGGTAAAATTGGTCTTTTCGGTGGTGCCGGTGTGGGTAAAACAGTATTGATTCAGGAGTTGATTAATAATATTGCCATTGGTTATGGAGGTTTGTCAGTATTTGCAGGCGTGGGTGAAAGAACACGTGAAGGTAATGACTTGATGAGAGAGATGATTGAAGCAGGCATTATGAAATACGGCGAAAAATTCAAGCACAGCATGGAAGAAGGCGGCTGGGATTTGGATGCTGTAAACCTGGAAGAACTAAAAGAATCTAAAGCAACATTTGTATTTGGTCAAATGAACGAACCACCGGGTGCAAGGGCACGTGTGGCACTTAGCGGATTGACCATTGCAGAATATTTCCGTGACGGTGATGGACAAGGCAAAGGAAAAGACATCCTTTTCTTTGTGGACAACATCTTCCGTTTTACACAGGCGGGTTCTGAAGTATCGGCCTTGTTGGGTCGTATGCCATCGGCGGTGGGTTACCAACCTACATTGGCTACAGAGATGGGATTGATGCAGGAAAGGATTACTTCTACTAAAAACGGTTCAATTACATCGGTTCAGGCGGTTTATGTACCTGCTGATGACCTTACCGATCCGGCACCGGCTACAACATTTGCCCACCTTGATGCTACCACGGTATTGAGTCGTAAAATTGCGGATTTAGGTATCTACCCTGCGGTTGACCCGTTGGATAGTACTTCAAGAATATTGACTCCACAGATTGTAGGCAACCTGCATTATGACTGTGCCAACCGGGTAAAACTGATTTTACAGCGTTATAAGGAGCTACAGGACATTATCGCAATTCTTGGATTGGATGAATTGAGCGACGATGATAAACAAACCGTATCAAGAGCAAGAAAGGTACAGCGTTTCCTTTCTCAACCTTTCCACGTTGCCGAGCAGTTCACAGGTCTTAAAGGAGTATTTGTAAATATTGATGATACCATCCGTGCTTTCAACTCCATTATGGACGGCGAAGTAGATGAATATCCTGAAGCAGCTTTTAACCTTGTAGGTACTTTGGAAGATGCAGTAGAGAAAGGAAAGAAGATGATGGAAGCGGCTAAGGCGTAGGGGTACTTAGTACTAAGTATTTAGTATTCAGACAGAACGTGTTTTGATCAATAGTAAATGAATATTATTCCGCTTGTGTTGTCTGAATACTTAGTACTGAATACTCAATACTGGAACTGAATAATAATTAGTCGGTTTATGGGTATGCATAATTACAGAGAACTGAAGATATGGAAAAGATCTATGGATTATGTAGTTAAGATATTTGGTTTAACTGTAGCATTTCCTAAAGAAGAAAAGTATGGCCTTGCTTCCCAATTAAGAAGATGCGCCGTATCAATACTAAGCAATATTTCTGAAGGAGCAGGAAGAGCAACAAACAAGCAATTCAAATATTTTTTAGAGATATCAATGGGTTCCTGTAATGAAGCCCAAACACAAATTGAACTGGCTTATAGGTTTCAATATATTTCTGTAGAACAATATCAGTTTTTATTAGATGAAGGTTTGCAGATTTATAAAATGATTTTGGCTTTTTACAATTCGTTAGCAGATTGAATTAATTTTCATAAATAAAAATGGTGTTCCTCTGAATACTAAGTACTAAATACTGAATACTAAAATGATTCTCGAAATACTTACACCAGAAAAAAGATTATACAGCGGCGATGTTTATGGCGTTCAGTTGCCGGGTATAGATGGTAAATTTGAAGTGTTGAACAAACACGCTCCTTTGGTTAGCGCCTTAGGCAAGGGTAATATTAAAGTGCTTAAAGACAAAACCAATACAACCAACTTCTCTATAGAAAGTGGCTTTGTAGAAGTGCTGAACAACAAAGCTACCGTACTTGTTGAAGGGGCTACTGAAGTATAAATTTTTATTGAAATCTTATTTATAAAGCTCTGCTGTAAGGCGGGGCTTTTTTTGTGCTTCGACAGTACCTAAAAAAGTGTTGAACTTTTTTTGTATATAATCTTTCCAAAGTAATAATATTGATTGGATAACTATATTATAATAATGTAAATCAAGGGTTGACAAGGTATTTTTTATGCCTTTAGGTACAGAATATTGGTAGTTGGCAACCCAATCTGCAATCAAAAGTCCCGTAGAGACAATATGTAAATGAAAACAAGCATTCTTCTGGTAACCCTGCCCGTCATTTCATCCCGCCTTGGCGGGAACTTTAAAACAAAATAAAACCTTGGTTCTCCACCGACATATTGTACCTAACGGCACTTCCAACCCTTGATTAGCATTAATAGTCTACTTGCATTGTAGCAAAGGGAAGAAAAAGCTTCATAGTAGCAATGCCCTATAGACGTGTGACACAACTAAAGTCAGATGTGTGTACAAATGTTGGCTTAATAAAAGTTTAATAAATTATTGTTTATTTCCTATTGCTCCCTGTCTTAATACTTGCTGGTAACGAGATGCTACAAAATTCTGCTTCAATTCAATTGTGGATCTGATGGATAATTAATCATTTGTACATATTCTCCGCCAAGTTGTTTCAAAGCATCTTTCCATGTGTCGCTTGTATTTTCAGGGAAAATTAATGCCTTGGTTGCATCAGTTGTTATCCAGCTTTTTATGTTCATTTCTTCTTCCAATTGACCATTAGTCCAGCCGCTGTAGCCTATAAAGAACCGAATATTATTGTTGCTAAGCTTTTTCGCGGTGAGCATATCAAGAACGGCTTCAAATTCTCCACCCCAGTATATACCATCTATTACCTCTACTCCCCCAGGTATTAGTTGGGGGCATTGGTGCAGAAAGTGCAATGTATCTAACTGTACAGGCCCGCCATAATAAACAGGAAATGTGGAGGATTCAAAACCCTGCAAAAGATCGCCCAGTAGCTGATCATGTTTTCGGTTGAGAACAAAGCCAAAGCTGCCATCCTCCTTATGTTCACACATAAAAACTACAGTACGCTTAAAGTTATTGTCTCGTAAAAAAGGATCGGCAATTAATAGTTTACCTGCGGCTATCTCTACCATAATTATTGTTATGAAGTAATAAAGTTAGGAAAACCGGTTTTTAGAAAAAATTTTTGTTGCCAATAGGGCGTTAAAAACAAAAATAGTTGGGATTGGTTGCCAAGATGTATTTTTATCTTTGTACCCATGAAGAAAAGTTTCCCTGTCATTATAACGCTGATAACCTTATCGCTGCTGGGTATCATTGTATTGCAGGTAAGCTGGTTTAGAGATATGACTAAACTTCGTCAGCAACAGTTAAGAGAAAAGGCTGAAGAAGCAGGTACAGAAGTGGCCATAGAATTAAGTAAAAGTGCCTCTCATGCTCCCTATATGAAGTTTCCACGTAAACAAAAAATGAGTTTACTGGGCGATGATTATCAGATACCGTTAGGTAAATCATTATTGTCTGACCATTTTTCTCCTTTTGAAATTAAAGAAAAATTAAAACAGGCTTTTGACGAAAAAGGCCTTAAAGATGTAAATTTTGAATTTGGGATTACCTATAATTCCTCCAGTTATTTGCTTGAATTGCAATCGCAAAATTTTTTAAATGTTGTTAATGATACTGTACATAATAAGAATGTAATTATAGCAATTGTACCACCTGAATATAATGATATGAAAGATGCATTTGAGCATTTGATCATTATTATTCCAAATTATAACATTCAGGTTTGGGAGTCAGTTATTTGGATGATAGTGTTTGCTGTAGGGTTTACGCTTATCATTTTAACAGCGTTTGGAGTTACCATACAAGCATTGCTACGCCAAAAAAAGTTGAGCGAAATAAAGACTGACTTCATCAACAATATGACCCATGAATTTAAAACGCCATTGGCAACTATTTCCCTTGCAGTAGATGCATTGCGCAACGAAAAGGTGATGCACAATCCTGAAAAAATGGCTTACTTCAGTGGAATTATAAAAGAAGAAAATAAGCGAATGAACAGGCATGTTGAAACTATTTTGCAAGCAGCGCTGCTTGATAAGCAACAGCTCATAATGGATTTAAATAAAGTGCATTGTCATACTATGGTGCTGAATGCACTTAACAATTATCAGTTACAGATACAAGACAAGCAAGGCAAGGTTGAACTGCATTTAGATGCTAAAAATGATGCAATAATTGGTGATGAGGTACACTTTACCAGTCTGCTTTCTAACCTTATAGACAATGCAATTAAATACTCAAAAGAAAATCTGGTCTTGAAAATATTTACATTAAGTGATAGTAAAAATATCCAGATAAAAATACAAGACAATGGTATAGGCATGAGTAAAGAAACGGTAAAACGTGTCTTTGAAAAATTTTATCGGGCACACACAGGCAACATACACAATGTTAAAGGTTTTGGCCTTGGTATGAGCTATGTAAAAACAGTGATTGATGTACACAAAGGCAATATAAAAGTAGATAGTACACTTGGCAAGGGGAGTTGCTTTACTGTAGAAGTTCCTTTAGCGGAGAATAGTTAATCCACCAATTCATAAAGCTTTTCTGGCGTAGAAGGTACTATGGGATGGTCTAAAATCTAATATCTAATATCAAACATCTATCATCTCCTACTCCTTCCACAACAAACATCCATCACCATAACTCAAAAACCTAAAATCATTATCCATTGCGTAAGCATAAATGTCTTCCCATTTATCTCCGACAATGGCTGCAATCAATAATAGCAAAGTTGATTGTGGTTGATGAAAATTGGTAATGATACCTTTGGCAATTTTAAGTTCATAACCCGGTGCTATCAGTATTTGAGTTTTGCTTACTAATCGGGTCAAATTATTTTTTTTCATCCATTTACACAATGAACGGAGGGCTATTTCAGCTGAAATATTTGTAGGTATTTCATACACTTCCCATTGCTTTATTGTAAAATCTTCCAAGGAAATGTGCTTATAAATAAGTGTCTTTAACCCCATCCAGTAAAGGCTTTCAATGGTTCGCAGAGAAGTGGTGCCAACAGCAACTATAGTTTTATTTGCATACTCAATTATTTGTTCTATAGCATTAATATCTACATCAATAAATTCTGTGTGCATGTCATGTTCTGCGAGGGTTTCACTTTTAACAGGTTTAAATGTTCCTGCACCCACATGAAGCGTTACAAATGATTTAACAATACCTTTTGCTTCTAATTTTTTAAAGACATCTTCTGTAAAATGTAGCCCTGCAGTGGGTGCTGCCACCGACCCATCGTGTGCAGCATAAATGGTTTGGTACCTTGTTTTATCACTTTCGTCTGCATCTCTATGAAGGTAAGGCGGTAAGGGAATATAGCCCGCCAAATGAAGCATTTCTGCAAATGACATATCTTCAGGTTGCCAGCTTAATTCTATTACAAAACAATCACTCAATCTATTTATAATTGATGCTTCAAGTTTTATCTCATTTCCGTTTACCTCAATAACTTTTTCAAGCTTCATTCCATGTTTCCATTTGCTTGCACCACCTACAAGGCATTTCCATTGCACCTTTCCTTTTTGCAACATAGCAGTAGTAATATCAGCATATTCATCACCCGGTTCTAAACAAAAAATTTCTATAATAGCACCAGTTGATTTTTGAAAAATTAAACGGGCTTCTACTACTTTGGTATTATTAAAAAAAAGCAAACTATCAATAGGTAAAAACCCGTCCAGATTCTTGTAAAATGAGGAGGTGATTTTTCCATTTTCGTAAACGAGCAACTTACTGTTATCTCTTTCTTCAAGCGGAAATTTTGCAATACGATCATCGGGTAAAATGTAGGTAAAGTCGGATATCGATAGGTTTTGGGGTTTAATCATTGTAGGAAATTAATGAATACCTATAAACTTTTGAGGATCTAATTTTTTAATTAACAACTTCCAATAGAAACTTTTAAATAACAAGTACGTGCTAAAAGAAAATACTGCTGCAATTACCAAACACTGCTATATTTTATTGAAATCAAAAATTGAAGTGGTAATAAGAAATAATAAAATGCCAAGTACTGTATTCATTAGTGGTAAAAGTATTATTTCGGATAATGTTATTTTTTTTATTGTGAAATGAAAAAGTAAATGAAATAGCGTGGTCACTAGGAAAAGTGAAATAGTAAAATTTATCAGAATCCCGATCACTAATCCTGCAGAAAGAAATGATGATTCGATCGATTTAACAACATCAATTATTATTAAATCACCTACTTCATGATTAGTTACAGGATTTGGGGCATTTAGTTGATTTATAAAAAGAAATAAAATAAGGTTCACTGTTATCAAATAAAGAAAAAATAGAATTTTCAGGTTCTTTATTTTGGTATTCATAATAAATTTTTAATTCGAAGAGTTGCCAATATCAATTATAATTTATACAAATAATGTCTTCAAACACATTGATTATCAATTTAAATCACACATTATCCACACTTATTCACATTTAATTCACCAGTTTTTTGGGGAACTCCTCTGAAACGTAATGCCATAGCCACTTTTGGGCATATTGTGCCTGTGGATAAAAAGATAAACTTTTTAATTGGGTTAAAAGTGGGAAAAAGTGTTATTTTGTGGTAATAAATGTCAATTTAAATTATTTTTATCAACAATGGCATCTTTCCTTGGCGAATATGAGGCTACCCTGGACCCAAAAGGTCGCTTCCTTTTACCTGCCGGTTTTAAAAAGCAGCTGAAGGAAGGCGAAAGCACATTTGTGCTGAACAGGGGTATGGAAAATTGTCTCACGCTATATCCGATGGATAGTTGGAACGCCATAGTTGAACAGATTGCTAAGTTGAATGAATTTGACCCTAAAGTTCGTGCTTTTCGCCGAACATTTTTAGGTGGTGCTACAGAAGTAGAATTAGACAATGTCGGAAGGATGTTGTTACCTCCTACACTTAAAGAACATGCCGGACTTACAAAAGATATAATACTGGTAGCAGCAATGAACAAAATTGAGATTTGGGAAGCTGCCCGATATAAAAAGTTCTTTGAGCAAATGGAGCCTGAAACATTTAGTCAGTTGGCTGCAGAAGTTATGGTAAAGCCTGACACAAACCTGTAAGGCTATGAGCGAAAACGAAACATCTGTTCCTGCTTCGTCATACCATGTTCCTGTTTTGTTTTTTGAAACATTGGAAGCCTTGCAGATAAAGCCGGATGGAGTATATGTTGATTGCACTTTTGGAGGTGGAGGTCATAGCAAAGGAATTTTAGAAAGATTAGGCAAAGAAGGAAAACTAATAGCTTTTGATCAGGATGAAGATGCAAAGAACAATATACCAAAAGATGAAAGGGTGCTATTTGTGCCGAACAATTTTAGGTATGTACAAAGATTTTTGCGGCTACATGGCATAGCAGGGGTAGACGGTTTATTGGCAGATTTAGGTGTTAGCAGCCATCAGTTTGATGAAGGGACAAGAGGGTTTTCAACAAGGTTTGATGGCCCGCTTGATATGCGGATGGATCAAAGGCAGGACAATAATGCAAGCACTGTGGTTAAAAAATTTACCGAGTTACAGTTGCACAAATTGTTTGAGCAATATGGCGAGGTGAGCAATTCTAAAACCCTTGCCAAACATATTGTTCAGCACAGGGCAAACACACCATTGCAAACTATTGCACAGTTGAAAGCTCTGATAAGTCCGGTTGTAAAGGGTAATCCGCATAAGTATTTAGCCCAGGTATTTCAGGCGTTGCGGATAGAGGTAAATGATGAAATGGGTGCTTTAAAAGAATTGCTGGAACAGATACCGGCTGTATTAAAGACCGAGGGAAGAGCCGCAATTATCACCTTTCATTCTTTGGAGGACAGATTGGTGAAAAATTTCTTTAGAAGCGGAACATTGGATGAAGTGGAAAGCAATCCACTTATTCAGGAAGAATCAAAAAATCAATTGAAAATAATAACCAAGAAACCAATTGTAGCAGGAACCGAAGAAGCAAAGAAGAACCCACGAAGCAGAAGTGCAAAGTTGAGAGTAGCAGAGAAAAAATAATTTTTTTAAATCCTGATAAAAATTCAGGCAAATAAATAAATGGCCAACGAAAAGAACATAGAAAAAAAGAACTCGATTTCATCTGCATTGGGTGAAGTGTTCAACTATAGATGGATAGTGAAGAATATCCCATTCTTTTTGTTTTTGGCGGTGTTGGCAGTATTATATATAGCCAATGGGCACATGGCAGATAACAGAATAAGAAAGATAAATGACACAGGTAGAAGGTTGAAAGATCTTCAGTATGAATATAAAACATTGAAAAGCGAAATGATGTTCAGGAGCCGTGAAAGTGAAATGGTAAAAGCTGCAGCGCCATTGGGTTTAATGATAGACAGCACATCGCCATACAGAATAAATATGGTGGGCAGAAGTAAAGCAGACAAAGAAGAAAACTGATCAGGAATAAAATAAGTATAACATAAGTGGATGTAAAAAAAGACATATTGTGGAGGGTTTATCTGGGGTTTATCCTTATGGCTATTGTAGGCTCATGTATTCTTGGTAAGGCATTTTACATACAACAGGTTCAGGGGGCATATTGGCGTGGAATGAGTGATAGTCTGCATCAAAAAATTGTGGAGTTAGATGCTGAAAGAGGAACAATTTATAGCGAGGATGGTAGTATGCTAAGTACAAGCATTCCGCAATTTGATGTGTATATAGATTTTATGGCCGAGGGGTTGAGAGACAAGAATGGCAAAAGGTTTAGAGAAAATGTTGACTCGTTGAGTATATGTCTTGCCAATCTCTTTCAGGATAGAAACAGCCATGAATACAAGGATATGTTGCAGACAGGTTATCGGGAGAAAGACAGGTATTTTTTGCTACGCAAAAAACTTTCTTTCAAAGAGTATCAGTTATTGACGAAGTTCCCTTTAGTAAGATTGGGTAGAAATAAAAGTGGTTTTATTCCAGATAAAAAAATAATAAGGTTGAACCCTTATAAAATGCTTGCATACCGCACCATAGGATTATTGAGAGAAAGTAATAAAGTAGGTCTTGAGCTTACTTATGATAAATACCTTGAAGGTACAAAAGGTCAAAGGCTAGTAAGGTATATAGCAGGTGGCGTAAGTGTGCCAATAGATGATTATGAAGTAGAGGCAGAAAATGGCAAAGATATAGTTACAACATTGGATGTAAATATTCAGGATATAACAGAGAACGCACTCATGAAGATGATGGTAAAGAATGAGGCGGAACATGGATGCGCAGTTGTGATGGAAGTGAAAACCGGAAAAATAAAAGCTATTGCTAATCTGGGTCACACAAGAGATAGCCTTTATTGGGAGGATTATAATTATGCTATAACTCCTACAGAACCAGGTTCTACATTTAAACTTGCAACAATGTTGTTTTTATTGGAAGATAGAAAAATAAATTTGAACACACCAGTAAATCTAGATGGTGGGGAATGGCAGGTCTATGGCAGAAAAGTATTTGATAGTGAAAAGCATGGGCTTAATACAGTTACAGTAAAACAGGCTTTTGAGTATAGCAGTAATGTAGGCATGGCCAAAATAGCCTGGGTGAATTATGGAAATAATCCAAGGCAATTTATTAATCACATAGTAAACCTGCATTTGGATACGCTTACCGGTATTGATTTAAAAGGTGAGATAAGACCATCAATTTATAAACCCGGGACTAAGTATTGGAGCAATACCACTTTGCCATGGATGGCTTTTGGTTATAACCTTACGCTTAGTCCAATGCAGATGGTTACACTATATAATGCAGTTGCGAATAATGGTAAAATGATGAGGCCTTATCTAGTCAATGAAATAAGAGAAGATGGCAGGGCAATTCAATCCTTTGACCCTTATATACTGAAGGATAGTATTTGTAGCCGTTATACCTTAAGTCAGCTAAGGGAGTTACTTGAAGGGGTAATGATTGAAGGTACCGGTAAGGGGCTAAAAAGCAATTATTATTCTATAGCCGGTAAGACAGGTACAGCATTGGTAGCAAATGGTAGTAGGGGTTATGTTGATAAAGTTTATCAATCTTCTTTTGCAGGTTATTTTCCGGCAGATAACCCACAATACACTGTTATTGTTGTAATAAAAAATAAACCTCATGCACCGGTATTTTATGGAGCTGCTGTAGCGGGCCCTGTATTTAGAGAAATTGCTGATCAGGTATATGCTTTGAAGGTAAATCAGGAACATAAAATGATAAACATTTTCAGAAAGTCAGATAGCAGCAGGTATAGCTATGCAGGTTATACAAAAGATATAAGTACGGTAACCAATCTATTAAGTATAACACCCAAAGTTCAGGGTACAGGTAGTTATAGCAGAATGTATAAACGAAATGCTGATACAATAATGACCACCCAAAATATTTCAATGAAACGTATGCCATCCCTAACCGGAATGGGCTTAAAGGATGCTGTATATCTCTGCGAAAATCTTGGTTTAAGAGTTATGATAAAGGGGCGTGGTAAAGTGGGCGCTCAATCAATTAATGAAGGACAAAATATTTCAAAAGGACAAATAATAAACATACAATTTAACTAAACGATTTAGATTCTTATTACAGTTCACTCATGGCAAAACTTCAGGACATACTATACAATGTGCATTTGCAGACTGTTTCAGGACCAACAAATCTTGAAGTCACTGCATTGTATTTTGATAGCCGCCTTGTTACTCCGGGGTCTGTGTTTATAGCTGTAAATGGAAGTTCAAGTGATGGTCATACATTTATAGGGGTAGCAATAGAAAAAGGTGCTAAAGCGATTGTTTGTGAAATATTGCCGGCCTTACTTCATGATGGCATTACTTATATACAAGTAGCAAATAGTGGAGAAGCAGCTGCTTTTATGGCTGACAACGTGTATGATCAACCTTCTAAGAAATTAAAATTAGTGGGCGTAACCGGTACTAATGGAAAGACTACCATTGCTACACTTTTGTATAAAGTCTTTACAAAAATGGGCTTTACCTGTGGTTTAATCAGTACAGTGCAAAATCATATTGGTGATAAAATATTTCCATCAACACATACAACACCTGATGCTATAAGTATTCAGGAATTGTTGAGCGAAATGGTCAAGGCGGGTTGTACCCATGTATTTATGGAAGTAAGTAGTCATGCTATACATCAGAATAGAATAGCTGCATTACATTTTACCGGAGGTTTGTTCAGCAACATTACCCATGATCATTTAGATTATCATAAAACATTTGATGAGTATATCCGTGTTAAGAAGATGTTTTTTGATATGCTTCCTGCAAATGCTTTTGCTATATCAAATCTTGATGATAAAAGAGGAACTGTGATGTTGCAAAATACAAACGCTGCAAAACACTATTATAGTCTCAAAACGTTGGCAGATTTCAAGGGAAAGATACTTGAGAACAACCTTACAGGTTTAGTAATGCTTGTAAATGAAAAGGAAGTACACTTCAGGCTTATAGGAGAATTTAATGCTTACAATATTCTTGCTGTGTATGGTGCTGCAATTTGTTTAGGTGACAATGTTGACGAAGTGCTTACTGCGCTTAGCATGGTAACCGGGGCCGAAGGTCGGTTTGATTATATCATAAGCCCATCAAGCATCATAGGAATTGTAGATTATGCACATACTCCTGATGCATTGGAAAATGTACTGGGAACAATAAAGAAGTTAAGGCAGGGTAATGAACAACTAATAACGGTAGTAGGGTGTGGAGGAGACAGAGATAAAACCAAGCGACCAATTATGGCCGGAGTTGCATGTGAATTAAGCGACAAAGTAATATTCACTAGTGACAACCCAAGGAGTGAAGATCCTGATCAAATTCTAAAGGAGATGGAAGAAGGACTTGGAAGTGCCGCAAGAAGAAAATCGCTTTCAATTTCTGAAAGAAAAGAGGCAATCAAAACTGCTGTAAGTCTGGCAAAGCCTTTTGATATTTTATTAATTGCCGGAAAGGGTCATGAAAAGTATCAGGAGATAAAAGGAGTAAAATATCCTTTTGATGATAAGGAAGTATTAAATGAAATGTTTGAGTTGTTAGGTAAGTAAATGTAAAGCGTATGTATAAAGCCTTTCCAAATGCAATACGTGAAAACATAAAGTAATAAAAAAGAAAATACTGATTAATCTGTAAAATGCTGTATTACCTCTATCAATGGCTCATTAAGGAAGGAATAAAATTCCCTGGAAGTGGATTGTTTCAATTCATCACATTCAGGGTATTGCTTGCTGTATTGTTGTCATTGTTTATTACTACAGTTTATGGAAAAAGATTGATCAGAATATTATTAAAAAAGCAGGTAGGCGAATCAGTACGTGAACTGGGGTTAGCGGGTGAAGAGGAAAAAAAAGGTACACCTACAATGGGTGGAATAATCATTCTGCTAGCTATTTTAATCCCTACTTTATTGTTTGCTAATCTTGATAAGGTATATATAAGATTGATGCTATTGAGTACTATATGGCTTGGTATCATTGGTTTTATTGATGACTATTTTAAACTAAGAGCAAAACGAATTTCTAGGGAAAAAGGGATTGATTATAAAAAGGCTGATAAGGATGGCCTTGCCGGAAAGTTTAAAATATTTGGGCAGGTTGTATTGGGAATAATTGTGGGTGCTACGCTTTATTTTAATCAAAGTGTAACGGTAGAAAGGGAAGTGATTTCACAAACAGAATTAGGAAACTCGGCAGATAGTATTTTACATAAAGGTGAAAGGCTTGTTGCAGATACGGTAAGAGTTTTTGATGGAAAAAAACATAGGTATGTAAAAGTTAAAACACCAATAACTACTATTCCGTTTGTTAAGAATCATGAATTTAACTACAGCAAGTTATTGCCAGAATCTTTGCAACCCTATACTTGGATACTTTATATAGTCATAGTTATTTTTATAATCACTGCGGTTTCTAACGGTGCCAATATTACTGATGGATTAGATGGACTGTGTACGGGTGTTTCAGCATTGATTGGTGTTTGCCTTGGCATTTTTGCGTACGTAAGCGGGAATATAAGATTTGCGGAGTACCTCAATATTATGTACATCCCTAATCTTGGTGAGTTAAGCATTTTTATTGGGGCATTCATTGGAGGGTGTGTAGGCTTTCTTTGGTACAATGCATTTCCAGCACAGGTTTTTATGGGTGATACCGGTAGTCTTGCATTGGGTGGTATTATTGCCTCACTTGCAATTATTATAAGAAAGGAGTTGTTG
Source organism: Segetibacter sp. (assembly GCA_043736115.1). Classification (GTDB taxonomy): domain Bacteria; phylum Bacteroidota; class Bacteroidia; order Chitinophagales; family Chitinophagaceae; genus Segetibacter. The sequence goes on from JAYTDC010000042.1 coordinate 22,555, forward strand.
ATTCCAATTATTTGTGGGGTATTTCTTGTTGAAAATTTAAGTGTGATTATTCAGGTATCCTATTTTAAATACACAAAGAGGAAGTATGGAGAGGGTAGGCGCATATTTAGGATGAGTCCGTTACACCACCACTATCAAAAGCTTGGCTATCATGAAAGTAAGATTGCAACAAGGTTTTGGATTATAACAATACTGTGCATGGTGTTTTCTGTAATGAGTTTAAAAATCAGGTAGAAGCTTTTTGAAGTTGAAAAAAGTTATGAGCATTATTAAGGAACAGAACAATAAGCGGTTGGTGATACTGGGTGGTGGCGAAAGTGGTGTAGGTGCTGCCATATTAGCTCATCAAAAAGGGTATGATGTTTTTTTAAGCGATGGCGGTTTGCTGAAAGAATCTTATAAAAATGATCTCCTGAAAAGCAAAATTGATTTTGAAGAAGGGGGCCATACAGAAGAGAAAATACTGAATGCAGATGAGGTTGTTAAAAGCCCGGGAATACCAGAAAAGAATGAAATACTTAAAAAGATAAGAGCAAACGGAATTGAGGTAATAAGCGAAATAGAATTGGCATACAGATATGTTGGTAGCGGAAAGATAGTAGCAATAACAGGGAGTAATGGTAAGACAACTACAACCTCATTGCTCTACCACATGTGTAAAGTAGCAGAATTGGATTGTGCATTGGTTGGAAATATTGGGTATTCATTTGCAAGGCAGGTTGCTGAAGATCCCAAGCCACTATATGTTACAGAAATAAGTTCTTTTCAGTTAGATGATATTAAAACGTTCAAGCCGGATATAGCAATACTGTTAAACATAACAGAAGACCATTTAGACAGGTACGATTACAAATTTGAAAATTATATAAACAGCAAGTTCAGGATTATAGAAAACCAAACAGCCAAAGATTATTTCATATACAATTTAGATGATAAAGTAATCACAAAAAAGCTGGAAACACTAACCTTACATTCAAACCCATTGCCATTCTCCATGAAACAAGAAGTAAAAAAAGGGGCACACATCCGGGGAGACCAGATGATGCTAAGAATTCAGGAAGAACGAGTGACTATGAGCATTTATGATTTTGCGCTCAAAGGAAAACATAATCAACACAATACTATGGCAGCAGGCATTGCGGCTTCGCAGTTGGGCATACGTAAGGAAAAAATAAGAGAAGCAGTCAAAACCTTTGAAAGCCTTGAGCATCGTTCTGAATACGTGGCTACAGTTCGTGGGGTTGATTTTATCAATGATAGCAAGGCTACTAATGTAAACAGTACATGGTATGCTTTAGAAAGCCTTAATCCCCCAATAATTCTCATATTAGGTGGTGTAGATAAAGGCAATGATTATTCATTGATAGAAGAATTAGTAAAAGAAAAAGTTAAGGCCATAGTATGTATGGGGCTCGACAATAAAAAGATATTGTCATTTTTTAAAAATATTGTTGCAAATATTGTTGAAACAAAAAGTGCGGAGGAAGCTGTACAGGCTGCATTTGCATTATCAATAAAAGGGAATACTGTGTTATTAAGTCCGGCATGTTCAAGTTTTGACTTGTTCAAAAATTTTGAAGAAAGAGGGCGTAAGTTCAAGGAAGCTGTAAAGGCTTTATAAAAGTAATAATTGAAATAAATAATAAATAGCAATAAAAAATATGGCTACATTTTTCGATAAACCATTTTCTGAAATGCCCTCTGTAGAGGGTGTTAGCGGTGGTTTATTGCAAAAAACAAAAGGGGACAAATATATATGGGGTATAGTAGTATTGTTGGCTATTACATCGCTTTTGGTAGTTTATAGTGCAACAGGTTCTCTTGCTTACAAAATGTACAAAGGCAATACAGAAATATATCTGTTTAAGCAGTTTGCCTTTATAATGATTGGTATAGCCGTAATTTATTTTGCTCACCGAATAAACTATACATTGTATTCAAGAATTGCACTTTATCTTTTTTTGATAGCAATACCCTTAATGATATTTACCTATCTCTTTGGTGCTACAATCAATGATGGTAGCAGATGGATAAAGCTACCAATCATTAACATGACATTTCAAACCAGTGATTTGGCTAAGCTTGGACTATTTATGTATCTAAGCAGACAACTTAGCCGCAAACAGGAGGTTATAAAAGATTTTAAGAAAGGTTATTTACCATTGATTGTACCCTTAGGAATTATTTGCGCATTAATTGCACCTGCTAATTTGTCAACTGCCTTGCTTACGGCCGCAACCGGATTGTTGCTCATGTTCATTGGCCGTGCAAGCATTAAACATATTTTTGCAACTATAGCCATCGGATTAATTCCCGTTTTTATTCTTATTGCAATTGCGGTAGGCACTTATGAAAAAAAGTCTGAAACTATTACACATAAAAGTGCGGCTATTACAGAATTAAAGTCACATGGAAGAATAGGGACATGGATTAAAAGGGTACAGGATTATATATATGCAAGTGCAGATGAAACCCCATACCAGGTGCAGCAGGCAAAAATAGCAATTGCCAAGGGGGGTGTTATAGGTGTTGGTCCGGGTAACAGCGAAGCTAAAAATTTTATGCCTCACCCTTATAGTGATATGATTTATGCAGTAATTCTTGAAGAATATGGCCTTTTTGGTGGAGCCGTCATCATATTTGTTTATCTGGTTTTTTTATTGAGATGTATAAGCATATTTAGAAGATGTCCGTTTGCATTTGGTGCTTTTCTGGCGCTAGGGTTAAGTTTCACTTTAGTAATACAAGCCATGGCAAATATGGCTGTAGCCGTTAATCTTGTTCCCGTGACGGGTGTTACACTCCCTTTGGTAAGTATGGGGGGAAGTTCATTCTTGTTTACCTGTGCGGCTATTGGTATAATATTAAGTGTGGCGAGAAATGTAGAACAAATTGAAGGAAAAGGAACTTTTGAAAATACTAATACAAGTAAATCTGCGGGGGTATTTGAAAGTACAGGTGATAGTCGAACTATAAAAGAAAAACGTGCAATAGAAGATGTATTAGAAACAACAATTTAAATAAAGGGGTAAGGTAGAAACGGTTTTTTAAAATTTGAAAAATGGAGTTGAGCAGAATTGATGAATAAAATAATAATAGCTGGTGGAGGTACCGGCGGACATATTTTTCCTGCAATAGCAATCGCAAATGCGATAGTAAAATTGCAACCCTCAACCTCTATATTGTTTGTTGGGGCTTTGGGAAAAATGGAAATGGAAAAGGTACCACAGGCAGGCTATGAAATAAGAGGAATAGATATAGCAGGATTCAATCGTAGTTCTTTGATAAAAAATATAGGTCTGCCTTTTAAGCTTGTAAATAGTTTTTTCCAGGTAAGAAAAATCTTAAACGAGTTTAAGCCTGATGCTGTAATTGGTGTAGGCGGTTATTCAAGTTTTCCTGTGTTAAAGCAGGCTCAAATGAAGGGTATCAAAACCTTTATTCATGAGAGTAATTCTTTTGCAGGTAAGTCTAATATCCTCTTAGGGAAAAATGCTTTTAAGGTTTTTGTTGCAACAGCAGGTATGGATAAATTTTTTCCAAAGGATAAGATTTTGATTACCGGAAATCCTCTAAGAAATTCTATTGCACATTCTACTGTTAGCAGAGAAGTTGCATTGCGGTTCTTTCAGCTTGAAACAAATAAGGTAACTGTTTTGGCCGTTGGTGGCAGCCTTGGGGCTAAAAGTATTAATGAGGCATTGGCTGACAAGATAGACAGTTTTGCATTGCACAACCTTCAACTCATTTGGCAAACAGGTAAAACAACTGCAGGGCAGTATCAGCAAAGGGCTAAGGGTTTGACAAATGTTTGGGTTGGTGATTTTATAACGCAAATGGAGTTAGGATATGCTGCCGCAGATATTGTGATATCAAGAAGCGGGGCTATGGCTGTTACCGAAATGTGCGTTGCAGGCAAGCCGGTAATATTTGTTCCATACCCACATGCTGCTGAAGATCATCAAACGGTTAATGCACAGGTATTAGTAAATGGAAAGGCTGCATTGATAGTGAAGGATGATGAAGCAAATGAAAAGTTGGTTGGTATGGCTATATCTCTTGCAGAAAATTTAAATCTGCAACAGGAATTGAGAACCAACATTTCACAGTTTGCAATTAAAGATGCTGATGTGATTATTGCTAAAGAAGTATTGAGACAATTATAAAGCTAAACAAACAATAGTGGATATCATAGATAATAAATGAATGACAACATAAACATAACAGACTTAAGGCACCTTTATTTTATTGGTATTGGGGGCATTGGCATGAGCGCTATTGCCAGGTATTTTAATGCAAAAGGCATAAAAGTAAGTGGTTATGATAAAACACAAACAGAATTAACCAAAAAATTAGAAGCTGAAGGTATTGCAATACATTATGATGATAAAGTAGAATTGGCTCCTAAAAATGTTGATGTTATTGTTTATACACCTGCAATTCCGGCGGATAATAACGAATTGTTGTTTTATAAAAATAATAATTATCAGGTATTAAAGAGAAGTGATATCCTGAAAATAATAACTGAAAGCTCTTTCAATATATGCGTAGCAGGTACACATGGTAAGACTACTGTAAGTACTATGGTTGCCCATATTTTAAGACATACCGGTTATGGATGCAATGCATTTCTGGGGGGTATATCCTCTAACTACGGTACAAACTTTTGGAGCAGCGAAAAAAATGTTTGTGTAATTGAAGCTGATGAATATGATAGAAGCTTTTTAAAATTGTTGCCAAATGTAGCAGTTATAACAGCCGTTGATCCTGATCATTTGGATATATATGGTACAGCTGAAGAATTTGAAAAAGCATTTGTAGATTTTGCAGGGAAGGTTAAGCTGGGTGGATGTTTGATTTCAAAAAAAGGATTAAAGTGTGAAGGGGAATTGCAGTCATTATCAACAAATGAACAGATGAATAAGTTGACTTATAGTTTGTTAAACAATAGCGCAAGTGTCTATGCTCACAATGTTGTGGCAAGTAACGGTTCTTATAAGTTTGATATAACAGGTAAAGATTGGTTGTTGGAAAAGGTAGAACTGAACATGGGCGGATTGCATAATATTGAAAATATGACAGCTGCTATTGCCGTTTCAAAATATTTAGAAATTGAAGATGAAAAAATAAAATTTGCAGTTGCTGATTTTAAAGGAATAAAAAGAAGGTTTGAGTATATTATTAAAAATGACCAACAGGTACTGATTGATGATTACGCTCATCATCCTGAAGAATTAAAGGCATTAATTAATGGAGTTAGAAGTTTGTTTGATAAAAGGTTGACAATCGTTTTTCAACCCCATTTATACAGTAGAACAAAAGATCAGGCAGATGGATTTGCAGAAGTATTGGGGATGGCTGACGAGGTAATCATTTTACCGATATACCCTGCAAGAGAATTGCCAATGGAGGGCGTAAGTAGTAATATGATTATAGAAAGAATGAGTAGCAACAAAGGAAGGGTCTTAGAAAAATTAGAATTGGTTGATTGGATTAAAAATGAAAAGCCGGAATTGTTGGTTATGGCAGGTGCAGGCGATATTGATGTTATGGTTTATGAGGTTAAGAAAATTTTGACAACTGATTAAGTAGTATATGCAACAAGTGTGGCGTAAAAGATGGATAAACATAGGCTGGGTAGCACTTGGTGCAATAACATTGGTTTTGTTAGGGGCAGGGGTTTATAAAAAAAATCATAAAACCTGTACTGGTATTGAAGTATCATTTGAAGGAGAAGGAGCTAATTTTTTTATTGATGAAAAAGGTGTAGCAGCTATTTTAAAAAGCAATGGAATTACAGAAGGTATAGAAATAGGCAAAATTAATTTAAGAGCCTTGGAGGGAGTATTAAAAAAGGATCAATGGATTGCAAATGCAGAATTGTTCCTTGATAACAAACAGGTACTAAAGGTACTCGTTCAGGAGAAAGAACCCGTTGCAAGGATGTTTACACCTGAAGGGAGTTCCTTTTATATTGACAGTTCATGCAGGCGATTATCCTTGAGTCAGAAACTAAGTGCACGAATACCAATGTTTACAGGTTTTCCATCAGATAGGGTAGTGTTATCAAAGCCCGATAGTGCTTTGTTGGCATCTGCAAAGGAACTTGCTGTTTTTATTCAGGGAGATGAGTTTTGGAAAGCACAGGTAGCACAAATAGACATTACGCCTGATGGTTTTGAAATGATACCAACAGTTGGAAATCATATTGTGCTGCTCGGTAAGGATGATGATTTTCAGAAAAAGTTTGACAGGCTTTATAGCTTTTACAAACAGGTATGGACAAAAGTTGGATTTGAGGCTTATGAAAAACTGGATGTAAGATTTGATGGTCAGGTGGTGGCAACTGTAAAAGGTGCTAAAACAAGAGCTATAGTAGATAGTGCAAAGGCAATTCAAGCTATGGAAAATCTTGTAGCGCAGGATAAGTCTGATACAGTAGAGGAGAATAGTTCAAATGCAAAAGTTGCAGTTATTCCTCATGCCATTATTAAAAAGGATACGGTAACTAACAAACCTGTTGCAAGGCCAAAACCAATTGTTGTAATGACGAAATCTGTAAATAATGTTTTGCCAAAAGGAAGTAATAAACTGGTTTCACAGGCAGTGGCACCTAACAAACATGAATTAACTGATGAAGAAGAGAAAATAAAAAATGAAGCTATTGTACAGTCGATACAACATAATTCGAAAGATAAAATGAAAAATAACCCGGTATTTAAATCGCCTGTTAAAAAGGCAGTTAAACCGAAAGGCGCAAAAATAAACGGACAACACTAAAACATAGAAACACACTAAAACACACAGATATGAACACCAACGAAGCACCCATCATTGTAGGACTAGACATAGGCACTACAAAAATTGCTGCCATTGCCGGACGAAAGAATGAATTTGGCAAACTCGAAATTTTGGGATTTGGCCGGGCCAACAGTACAGGCGTACAGCACGGGCAGGTACTCAATATTGAACAAACAATCAAAGCTATACAGCAGGCTTTGAAAAACTGCTACGAATCTAACCCTGACCTTGAAATAAGCGAGGTGTATGTGGGTATTGCCGGGCATCACATAAAGAGTCTGCAAACACGTGGAGACATTGTGAGGCAAGATTCAGAGATAGAAATTACTATGGCTGAAATAGAACAGCTAATTGAAAATCAACGTAAAACGTTTATTCCTGCCGGAGATCAGATTATAGATGTGATACCACAGGAGTTTACAGTAGATAACATTCAAAATATATCAAACCCAATTGGGTATAATGGGGTAAAAGTTGGTGCCAACTTTCATATCATTACCGGCGATAGAAATGCTATTCGCAACATAAACCGGGCGGTTGATAAAAGTGGTTTAAAAACAAAAGACCTTGTATTACAACCTTTGGCATCTGCTGCTGCAGTTATGAGTGAGTTAGATATGGAGGCTGGTGTAGCAATATTAGACATTGGAGGTGGCACTAGTGACCTTGCTGTTTTCTACGAAGGAATATTAAAGCATACTGCTGTAATTCCTTTTGGCGGAGAGAATATTACCAATGATATTAAAACAGGATTAGGCGTACTAAAAGCACAGGCAGAAGCTATGAAGGTACAGTTTGGTAGTGCTTTAGCCGATGAAGCTAAAAGTAACGCATACATTACCATACCGGGTATGAACGGAATGCCTGCTAAGGAAATAAGTGTAAAGAATCTTGCAAACATAATACAGGCAAGAATGAGTGAGATACTTGATTTTGTTACTTATCATTTAAAGCAGGTTGGCTTAGATACAAGGGTACTTAATGGGGGTATTATACTAACAGGTGGGGGATCGCAACTGAAGCATTTAATACAGCTTACAGAATACTCAACCGGATTATATGCACGAATTGGTTTTCCCAATGGCCATTTATCTGCTAACCATATTGATGAGCTAAAAAAACCAATGTACAGTACTTGCATAGGACTTATCCTTAAAGGTTATAGCGATTTTGAACACCGTTATAAAGAATTTGAGAAAACTTTTAAGAAAGTACCTGTGCCAGAAAACCTCGTAAAGGATGCAGTTTCAGATATGCAACCTGTTGAGGCTACTCAACTGATAGAAGAGAAGCCAATCGCATCAACAGTAAATGCTCAGCCAAGAAAGGTAATGAACAAGTTCTGGGATAAATTTAAAAACAACTTACTTGAACTCTTCAAAGAAGAAGGGGACAAGGACTTATAAAAACAGGTCAAAAAGTCAAATAGTCATCTAGTCTTTGTGGATTTCTTAAATGACTTATTGACCAATGACTAAATGACTATTTAAATACTAACACACATAAATTCTAAAAACATGATTCACTTTGATTTACCAAAACAGAAGTCATCTATCCTCAAAGTGATAGGTGTAGGTGGTGGAGGTGGCAACGCCGTAAATCACATGTATGGTCAAAGCATTGATAGTGTCGATTTCATTATCTGCAATACTGATGCACAGGCACTTGCCAATAGTAAAGTGCCAAATAAAATACAGCTTGGCCCGCATCTTACACAGGGTCTTGGTGCAGGCGCCAATCCCGAAATTGGTAAGCAAGCAACCGAAGAAAGCCTTGAAGAAATTAAACGCATACTTGAGGTGAATACCAAAATGGCATTCATTACTGCAGGTATGGGAGGCGGTACAGGTACAGGTGGCGCACCCATTATTGCTAAGATTTGTAAAGATCTCGGAGTGTTAACGGTGGGCATAGTAAGTACACCTTTTACCAACGAAGGACCAAAACGTATGCGTCATGCAGAAGCGGGTATTCAGTTACTTCGTGAAAATGTAGATACGCTTCTTGTCGTGAGCAACGACAAACTAAGACATCAATACGGCAACCTGAAAGTAAGAGAAGCTTTCAGCAAAGCTGATGATATACTTGCTACTGCGGCAAAATGTATTACTGATGTAATCACCAGCAATGGTCAGATAAATGTGGACTTTGCTGATGTATGTACAGTAATGAGAAATGGTGGCGTAGCTATTTTAGGTAGCGCTACTGCAGAAGGTGAAGACCGTGCTCAACGTGCTATTGAAGATGCAGTAAACTCTCCATTGCTCAACGATAGCGAGATACGTGGCGCAAAATGGATATTGGTTAATATCACTTCCGCCGAAGGCGATCATGAAATTACCATGGACGAAGAAGATACAATTATGAGCTATCTCCGCCAGGAAGCTGGTGAAGATGCTGATGTTATAAAAGGTATTGGATTTGATGATTCTTTAGGTGCAAGAGTAGGTGTAACCATCATTGCTACAGGGTTTGAACACAAAGATCCATTTAAGGCAACAGAAAAACCTGTAGAACAAAAGAAGCCTGAAGAAAAAATAATTCTACGTCTTGGAGGCGAACTTCAGGAAGAGAAAAAGACCTATACTCAACCTTCGTTAGCATTAGAAGAGAAGGATCCTTTTGCACCGGTTATGGTACAAGAGCATGTTACAGCACCTGCGGTTATACAACCTGTACAACAATATTATAGCCAGCCGCAAGTGCCGGAACAACAACCTGTTGTTGAAGAAACCTCCGAAGGAACAGTATTAAGATTTGAGCTGCAACCACAGGTTACCGAAGTTGTTGCCCCTGTTTTACAACAGCAGCAACAAGCTCAATCATCACAAAATACATACGATATTAATAATAACCCTGCTGCGCATACAGGGGCCAATTTTCTTGCAAGACCATCCAATATTTATGCATCAAAGACCACAGACACCCCCCCATCCAGCCCTATTCAAAATCCTTCTGTACCCGAGCCAGGTTTTCCGGAACTTGAACTTAAGTTGGTAATGAAAGAAGATGAAACTCCAGAACCGGCGGATGTGCAGAATCATTTTCAGACAGCTATCGTGTCACAACAGTCTACAGAGGAGCCGGCGATGCTGGACGATGTAGAGGAACAAAAACGCAGAGCACATGAAAGGATACAAAAGTTGCGCAACTTATCCTTTAATATGAGCAATGCGGACACAACCGGCGATTTTGAAACTGTGCCAGCTTACATCCGCCGTAATATGGAGCTGTTTGGCAATACGCTTACCTCTGCAGAAAATTTCTACAGCAAGTACACCGTAAAGCCAGATGAAAATGACAAGGGACAAATCAGTTCCATCAATACATTTTTAGATGGTAAAAAGCCCGATTAAATTGTTGCGAAAAGCTCACACCGGTTGGTGAACTGGTATGAGTTTATAGATTGTGTGTTTTAGTTGTTAACCCCCGCGAATAACGGGGGTTTTTTTGTAACCGGCATTCGTACTTTATTCAGCTTTACTTGTGTCACTTGCCGACTTCAATGTCGGCATCCCGATAAGTACCTTTTGAATCGGGACTTGTACTTCGGGCTAATTCTATTGGGCTTTTTCATCCATTGAAAAATAAAAAAATCAATCTTATTCCATTGCATAATAGTGTATTTTATTGTTGGTTAATTTCCTAACACCTGTTGAACTCCTCCGGAGTTCTAAAACAAAATAATACATCATGTTTCTAAAAATTTTCAATCTACAAATATTCAACTCCGCTGGAGTTGTTATAACAATCTAATTTCCAAACAATGATCATCTCCGGAGGATATAAATATTTGTAACAGAATGTAAAGCAATACAGAACCTCGGGAAGTTTAACATACATACGTTAATGATTTTTAAAATAAAGATTAACTGCTATTATTCAATCTCAAAATATTAAATTCGGCTGGATTTTTTAAAAGCAGCTAAGTTTCAAACAATGCTCATTCTCCGGAGGAGATAAATATTTGTAATAATGAAATAATAAAAAGCAATACCGAACTCCGGAGGAGTTCAACTACAGTCATTATGGAAATTGGAAATGAATGATTTTCCGGAATAAAAATTATCTAAAAAAACTTATCTTTCAACTGTATCATGCCTCCACACATCATATACATAATGGGCGTTTCCGGCGCAGGCAAAACAACTATAGGTAAGTTGCTATCTGCACAAACCGGCATACCATTCTTTGATGCAGATGACTTTCATTCAACTACAAACAAAGAAAAAATGAAAACAGGAATACCATTAACTGATGATGATCGAAAAGATTGGTTATTGCAACTCAATCATTTGGCAAATAATCAATCAAATGTACAAGGGGCAATAATTGCTTGCTCTGCACTTAAAGAAAAATATCGCATTGTATTATCTAAAGACATCAAACCCTATTGGATTTTCCTGCATGGAACTTACGAACAGTTGCATTATAGAATTATAAAAAGGCGAGACCATTATATGCCGATTAATTTACTTACCTCCCAATTGGAAACATTAGAGATACCTACTGATGCACTAACAATAAACATAATGCAACAACAAGAAGAAATAGTTAATAGTATTATCAACTATCTTCAGAAATATTTGTGATATTCATTTACCTAAGAACTACTTCTAATAAAAGAACTCCCAAAAGTCCCATTACTGAAACAATGGTTTCCATCACTGACCATGACCTTAGTGTATCTTTTAGCGTAAGGTTAAAGTACTCTTTAAACATCCAAAAGCCTGAATCATTTACATGCGAAAACATAAGGCTACCCGCACCAATCGATAACACCATCAGGTTAGCGTTAGATCCTGTTGTTGCAATTAATGGAGCAATTACCCCTGCTGCTGTAAGGCCTGCAACAGTTGCAGAACCAACACAAACTCTTATCACTGCTGCTGCCAGCCAGCCGAGTAGTAAAGGATTTAAGGATAAATCTTTAAGGGCTTCACCCAGATAATCACTTACACCGCTGTCAATTAATATTTGTTTTAATGCTCCTGATCCTGCTACTATGAGCAGTATCATTGCTACATCTTTCACTGATTCACTATAAAAGTTCATAACTGTTTTTATGCTCATTCCCTGTGCAATTCCTAATGACCATGTAGCAAACAAAACGGATACGAGTAAAATAATGATAGGGTCCCCTAAAAAAGTAAGGAGAGGAACAGAAGAAGGGTAATCGATTTTGGCAATTGGTAAAATGATGGTAACTATCAACAGTAACAATGCAGGCATTAATGAGGAAAGAAAACTATTGGCTGCACCTGGTTGATTATTATACAATTGCTGTATAGGTTGAAACAATGTCGGTGTTTGAGGATTAATACTTTTTACTGTTTTTGCAAAGACGGGTCCTGCTACAATCATGGCGGGTATTGCTATAATAATACCATAGAGTAATACCTTACCCGGATCTGCATGAAGTTGAATTGCAATAGCTGCGGGTGATGGATGCGGTGGTAAAAAGCCATGTGTTACTGACAATGCTGCTAACATTGGTAATGCAGTATAAACTGCCGGAAGTTTTGTTTTATAAGTAATAGAAAAAACAAGAGGAACTAATAATACAAAACCAACGTTATAAAATAATGGAATCCCCACTATAAATCCGGTAAGCATCATAGCCCATGAAAAATGTTTTTTTCCAAAAACATTGATTGATACGTCTGCGATTTTTTTTGCTGCACCACTTTCTGCTACTAATTTTCCAAGCATGGCACCCAGGCAAATGATGACTACCAAATCACCCATTACGCTTCCAATACCGGTTTTTACTGCAGACACAATTTTATCCGGAGGCATTTTTAAAAGCCATCCTGCCAACAGGCTTACTACTAAAAAAGACAGAAATGTGTTCCATTTAACCCACGATATAAGTATAATGAGTATAGCTATACACATGATTACAAATAGAATGGTCATAGCTTTTTTTAGGTTTAGTTTTCCTGAAACAAAGATCAGTAATTATGTCATTTATGCCTATAACCACAAGTATACTTATTTCTACAAATCTCACATTCGCCTAAATCATTTGATCTAAATTGTGTATTATTTTAATTAGAGCATTTCAAAATAGGTTTTCCATAATCAGATTCTTAACCATAATTTATGTAATCCTGTGCATTTGTGCATCATAATACCAGTAATTTTCAACATTGAATAATTGCTGACAAAGACAAATTACATTTGGTATGAATAATTACAGAATGACAGCAACTACGTTTGACAGGGATAAAAATATTAAAGCACTCACTTATACCATTGGTATATGCGTGTTGTTGTTTATTATTTTCTTTTATGTAAAATGGACATTGCCACAGGTGACTCCACCACCGGTTATGGAATTTGTAGAAGTAAACCTGGGTAACAGCGATGAAGGCTTAGGTGATGTGGCACCACAACTACCCGGTGAACCTGCTGCTGCAAGTGATGAACATTATACGCCACCTTCTGCTGCACAACCTGCCCCGCAACAGCAAAATATTACAGGCGATGAAAATGAAACAGAAGATGTACCTGCTGTAGATAATGCTGTTAAACCCGTTACCCAGCCCAACAATGTGACTACACCTGTGGTAACAAAGCCCAAACCTGTTACACAGCCTGTTGTTAATCCTACACCTGCACCACCAAAACCTAAAGCGGTGTATAAAGGTGGTACTGCAACAGGTACAGGCGGCAATAATGCTGACTCGTACAATGGTGTTCGCAATCAGGGTATAGCAGGGGGAAATGGTGATCAGGGTAGCCCTAATGGCAACCCAAATTCAGACAGTTATAAGGGCAATGGAGGTAGTGGCAGTAGTGGTGTAAGAATTAGTAGAGGACTTGGCGGAAGAAAAATTCAACGTTTTCCATCATTTGAAGATGATTTTAATGAAAATGCAAAAGTAGCGGTTGATATAAAAGTAGATGCTTCAGGTAAGGTGTTAAGTGCGGTAGTAAACCCACGCAACACAACTACTACTAATGCTAATATCCGTGGAATAGCTATAAGAAAAGCATTGCAATTAAAGCTTAATACTTCTGAAGAAGATGAGCAGGTTGGAACAATTTTGTTTGAATTCAGGTTAAAAGGATAAATTCTTTTTTCAGCTTATTACATAACCGTAGCTTTGATCGTTACGGTTTTTTTTATGCTTAATTACCAACAGACTATTGATTATCTTTTTTCACGGTTGCCTATGTTCAGTCGCATAGGTGCAGCAGCGTACAAAGCTGATTTAACCAACACAATCAAGCTTTGCGAAGCTTTAGGAAATCCGCATCATAAATTTAAATCTATACACATTGCGGGTACAAATGGCAAAGGTTCTGTGAGCCATACACTGGCTGCAATATTGCAAACAGCAGGTTATAAAACAGGCCTTTATACTTCGCCCCATTTAAGAGATTTCAGAGAAAGAATAAAGATCAATGGTTTAATGATAGAAGAAGCTTTTGTAGTAGATTTTACAGAAAGGGTTAAACCATTTATTGAATTAATAGAACCTTCTTTTTTTGAGATAACAGTTGCTATGGCGTTTGAATATTTTGCCTTGCAAAAAGTTGATATTGCAATTATTGAAACAGGCCTTGGTGGCAGGCTAGACAGTACAAATGTTATAACACCTGAGCTATCAGTAATTACCAATATTGGCTACGACCATATGAATATTTTAGGTGAAACCTTACCACTCATTGCAGCAGAAAAAGCGGGTATCATAAAACATAATATTCCGGTTGTTATAGGTGAAACTCTTCCGGAAACTTTGCCGGTATTTGAAGAAAAAGCAGCACTTGAAAGTTCACCAATATTTTATGCTAGCAAGGAAAGATGGATTGCAGATTGGGAGCAGCAAAATCATAAATTAAAAGTAACGGTTGCAGACACACAAAGTGAAGAAAGAAAATTATTCGAACTATCTCTCATGGGATTGTATCAGTTAAAAAATTTATTGACAGTACTAGAAAGTATTCATCAATTAAATTTGCAAGGATGGAAAATAAGCGATCCTAACATTCAACAAGGGTTGTTACATGTTGCCAGATTAACAGGTTTTGAAGGAAGATGGCAGATTATACATGAGAACCCATACACCGTATTAGATGTTGGTCACAATGAAGATGGAGTTCGTCAGATTGTTTCGCAATTAGAACACTGTAAATATCAAAAACTACATATTGTTATTGGTCTTGTAAAAGATAAAGACATCTCAAAAGTATTGGCATTATTACCAAAGCATGCACAATACTATTTTACTCGGGCTCAAATACCCAGGGCATTGCCAGAAAATGAATTGATGCAGCTGGCCTCACCCTATGAATTACATGGTAACGCATATAGAACAGTCTCTGCAGCCGTGCAGTCAGCAGTTATTCAAGCACAAACCAATGATATGATTTTGATTTGCGGTAGTGTATTTATTGTAGGTGAAGTTAACCCGGCATATATTAAATGGTAGTATACATACATTCAAAATAATAGACAGAGCAGCTTAATAATTTGCTACTAATGCCTTTACCGCAATTTGTATAATAGTAAGCAAAGACATAGTTAGTGCAACCTGGGACAGAATATTTTGAATTTTTTTAGCCGTAAGTGTCTTGGTGTTTCTGCTTCCTTTAATATGGTTTTGATTAAAGTAAAAAAAGTCAGCAAATCTCCAGTTTTGGGTTTTATTCATCATAAAAAACATAGTTTTTATGAGTAAGGTTGCCCCTAAAAATAACGGTAGATAAAATTCCAGATTAAAGATTGATAAATTACTCCACATAGTATAATAGTTTGAAAAGTTCATTCTATTAACGGGTAATTATTCTAATTATTGTACCTAAATAAAATTATTTTTTTTAGCCTTTTATGTGATTAATAATTAAGTCATAAGGTCAAATATTTTAATGTATTAATGAGCGTTTTTTGTCAACATTTTTTGCACAAAGACAATTTTTTGTAAACAAAAGATTCAAGCAGAAAAAGTTTAAATTAGGACAGTTTTGTTGCGTCATTTTAGAAAAAATTAGCTTTAAGTAAGTTTTTAAGACTTAATAATTGAAAGCAATATTATTTTCCTTAATTATAATCATAATAATTTATTTTAATTCAGGAAAATGGTCCTTAATTGCTTTAGATATGGAACAGTGCAATGCAAATAAATCGGAGTGGCTTCTATTGTAGCAGTTAAACTCTATATTGTTGTTATTAACATAAAATTGCAAGGATGCACCAAATTCCTTAACCAAATTTTCATCAAACAAGGAAACAAGAATTTTATTTTCGTCATGTTTTGAAAACGCTGCCTTATATGTGGCTCCCTGATGGCTAAAATGTATAAACATAGATAGGTTTTTAATGATTAACTTTTTCTATGGCAGCAAAAACCCTGTGGATATTTCTGAAATATGGATTTAATATCATTGTAAAATTAGGGTATAACCCATGGCTTTATTTCATTTCGACATTATTTATTTTACAGAACTGGACTAAATGCAACTAGCCTTGCATTCCTTCGTTAATTTAATTTATATATAACACCTAAAATGATACTTTTGAACTTTAGAATAACAATTGCTTTATAAATGTCTGAAGACGATATTTGTAAGTTTGTATTGTTTATTCATGATGCCAAACGGTTATAATTTGATTCGATCAAACTTATTTTTCTGTTGGTAACAAAATGCTTCCGATAAGAGACGGTACATAAATAATTATAAAATATATTTCAAAAAACAAACCTATCATAAAGTATGGATTTCCTAAAAGAATTGAATATAAAAACCGTCAATAACGGAATCTCAACCGGATTATCGTGGTTTGAAAGTAAAGGGGAAAAAATTGAATCATATTCACCTGTCGATGGCAAATTGATAGCCGCCGTTGCTACTACCGACAGAACATCATTTGATGCAGTTATTACCAAAGCAAAGGAGGCATTTGTTGAGTGGCGGTTGTGGCCTGCACCCAAACGTGGCGAAGTAGTTAGACAAATTGGTGACGCACTTCGTAACAACAAAGAAGCATTGGGCAAACTTGTAAGTTATGAAATGGGTAAAAGCCTTCAGGAAGGTTATGGCGAAGTACAGGAAATGATTGATATATGCGATTTTGCAGTTGGGCTGTCAAGGCAGTTGCATGGCCTTACTATGCACAGCGAACGCCCCGGTCACCGTATGTACGAGCAATGGCACCCTATGGGTATTGTTGGTATTATTACAGCATTCAACTTTCCTGTAGCAGTTTGGAGTTGGAACACAGCCTTGGCATGGATTTGTGGCGATGTATGCATTTGGAAACCCAGCGAAAAAACACCACTTTGCGGTATTGCATGTCAAAATATAATTGCAGATGTTTTAAAGAGAAATAATGTACCAGAAGGTGTATCATGCCTTGTACAAGGAGGAAGGGAATTGGGCGAATGGATGTCAAACGAAACCAATATTCCTCTAATTTCAGCAACCGGTTCTACACGTATGGGCAAGGCTGTTGCCGCTGCTGTTGCAGGTCGGTTAGGGCGGTCTTTACTAGAACTAGGCGGTAACAATGCCATAATAATCAGTAAAGATGCAGACCTTGATATGTCATTGATTGGTGCAGCTTTTGGGGCAGTAGGCACTGCCGGTCAGCGTTGTACAAGTACCCGTCGCCTTATCATTCATGAAAGTGTATATGATACATTTAGGGATAAACTTATAAAAGCTTACAAACAATTACGCATAGGTGATCCGCTTGATGAAAACAATCATGTAGGTCCATTGATAGATAAAGATGCAGTAAAAATGTATAACGAATCCGTTGCAAAATGCAAAGCAGAAGGAGGAAATTTTATTGTTGAACCCGGTATATTGGAAGGTGCAGGTTTTGAAAGCGGTTGTTATGTAAAACCTGCTATAGCAGAGGTTACAAAAGAAATGCAGATAGTGCAGCATGAAACTTTTGCACCCATATTATACCTGATGAAGTATTCAACTTTTGAAGAAGCAATTGCTATTCAAAATGGAGTTCCGCAAGGGCTTTCATCGGCAATTATGACATTGAACCTTCGCGAAGCAGAGCAGTTTTTATCTGCAGCAGGTAGCGATTGTGGTATTGCAAATGTAAACATTGGCACAAGCGGTGCAGAAATAGGTGGTGCTTTTGGTGGCGAAAAAGAAACCGGTGGTGGCCGGGAAAGCGGTAGCGATGCATGGAAAGTGTACATGCGCCGTCAGACAAATACAATAAATTATTCTGATAAGCTTCCGTTGGCACAGGGAATTAAGTTTGATTTGTAAATCAATATTTTGAGAAAATAAAATAGAGGCTGCCCGGAAACATAATTTCCGGGCAGCCTCTATTGCAGGGGGCTTTTTTTGGTGAAGTTTTTTCCATCTCTCCACTTTGTGAGTGTGGTGTTGGGACTCCTACTCTTTCACAAACCTCCTCACCGCTGCCTCGCAACCGTTGGCACACACAATCTTGACTACATAAGTTCCCTTTGCCAAAACAGCAACGTTTACGGTTTTGTTGTTCGCCCCTTTTTGCAATTCCAATGTTTGCTGCTTTACTATTTTGCCTGCTAAATCGGTTATGACCAACTGCACCCGTTGCGCCACAGGTGTTTCCAGCACTGCATTCAGCAACTGATTTGTGGGGTTGGGATACAGCGATGTTACAATTAGTTCTGTAACAGCTTCGCCTTTTAGGAACACGATGTTGCTAAAAGTGCTTGTACCATCCAAATCAACTTGTTTTAACCTGTAAAAAGTCCCCCTGCCCCCCGAAGGGGGGTTCTTGTCATAGTAGCTGTACGACAGTTCGCTTGTACTATTGCCACCTACTGCCTTTGTTGGCACAAAGCCAATGGTACTAAACCGTCCCCCTTCCGGGGAGCCGGAGGGGGCTTGGGCTGCTCTTTGAAGTTCAAACCTACGATTGTTTTGCTCGGTGGCGGTGCGCCATTTTAGTAAGTTGGTGGTGCCTTCTTTGGCGCCTGTAAATGCTAAAAGTGTTACCGGCATTACCCCGGTTACGTGCACATTGTCCACCCAAATGTTGAAGGTGCTGTTGGTTGATACCTGCCGCCCTACATAAAAACCTATGCGCACCGGGCCCGTGTAGCTGCTGAGCGATATGGAAACATGCTGCCCTGCTGTGGCTGTGGAAAGAGTAGATGACCCCTGGTACCAAATACGCAAGACATTTGCCGAGCTCCAGGTAAGACCATTGTCGGTAGAAATGACTACGGCAAAGGCATCGGTGGGTTCTAACCCATTGGTAGCATCGGTTCCGCAGTCAAATTCCAGGCTTTTGTTAGGCCCCGTTCCCAAATTGTAAGGCGGGGTAAGCAACCACTGATAAGTCGTGTCGCTTAAAAGCAACACATTGGCAATATAATTTGTAGGCGTAGTACTGCTTTGGGGCACCCTTCGCCATAGGGCGTTCGTTCTGTCGTCAAAGGTGGTAAGCACGGTTTGGGTGTAAAGCCGTCCGCTGATGGCTGTCCAGCAAGGTGGCAGGTTGCCCAAATTGCTAAACTGCTCAGGAGCGGTGGGTATGGGTATGGCGGTGCAGAGTGTTGTAAACGAATCTATGAGTGTCCACACACTCTTGTCGGTGCCGCTGCAGCGGCTACGTACCCAGGCATAGTAGCGGGTGTTGGGGTTCAGGTTGTTGACCACCAATTGAGTGTCGGCTATATTCGAACTGTCTGCTATGGTAGCCCTAAGTGGTTTATACCGGGTTTTGCCAAAATAGACATCGAAGGCAGCAGGTACATTGCCCGAATCGGGTGGCGACCACATCATTTTGACCGAATGGTCGGTCAGGTTGCTAAAGCGCAGTCGTTGGGGTGTCCAGCAGGTATTGCGGGTAAGGCCATGAAGTATTACATCGGCAACTGAACCAGTACCTGTAGCACCAAGGTAAAGTGTATAAGGAGGTAGCGATTCCAACAGAGCTATATTTATGGGGCTGGGATTTGCTAAAACTTGAGATTGATACAATTTACCGCTTCTTTTTATTAAAAACCCAGCAAATTTTTTAGAGTCATAACCTGCCCGTAATTCATTAATTGCAACAATTAAATTGCTATCTCCATTATAGTAAAACGAATTTGTTAAGGGAATTGTTACCCAACCTGGTATTCCGCTGTAATTTATTACACCATAGAAAACGGGCTTCATACTCGAACGGTTTACAACATGAAGACTATCGAAAAAGTTCACCCATGTCTTTCCCATATGGATTTCTAACGAATCAGAATGGGATAAAGTCGTATCATTTGAATAAAATGAGATTGCCGTAATTGTACCCGTTGCCTGAATTTGATTGTCAAAATAGATAGTTTGTCCATAACTGTAATATTCTATAGGGGAATAGGGAGAGGCTCCATTGTTTTCTTTGTGCAAATCATCTTTAATAAGAACACTTTGAGAGTTAACGTTGATGTATAAGCAAAAAAATAAAAATGAAAAAATAATTTTCATAATAGTTATATTTAATCAAGAGGTTCTTTCATCCGTGAAAGAACCTCTTAATTAGATTAGTAATTTAGTTTAATAGCTTTAGTATTTCTTATACTGCCATCACTCCCTTTCAAAAGCAACACATACACGCCTGCCGGGTAAGTTTTGGTGTCAAAATGAATGGAGAGATTATTGGAAATGTGAGATTTTGTAGCTAATAATACCCCATTTTCATTAAGCAGTGAGAGTGAAAAACTATTTTTATCGGACATATTTGTTTTTGCAGCAACAATACTTACCAGCAACTCTTGCTTAAAAGGATTGGGTTTGGCTATTAGGGAGATACTGCTGGTTTCAACGGTTATTTCTCTTGTTGTTACCCTTCCATTACTGCTCTTAGCCAATGTTTTATTAGGAAACTCATCTTCGACTCTCACCTCTTCTTTGGTAATTTTTTCACTACAGCAGCCCTCTCCTGATGGGTTCAATAACATCACTGTAAGCGTAACTGCAAATTGGGTACCGGTGTTGGGTACATAGGTATGTGCAGGACTGATGCCTGTGCCAAAGGTGCCATCGCCAAAGTCCCAAACATACAAGGCACCGGGCAGGTTGGTGTAGGTAGCAGCAGCATTAAAATTAACGGTGCGGGGGGGTGTAACCGTCCAGTAGAAATCTGGTCTTATAACACAACTCTGACAGTCAGTGGCTTTTACCTTGAATATTTGTTCATGTTCCCCATTGCAGTCTGTCCAGCTAACTTTTATATCAAAAGCAGACCCTGTTCCGGTCATATATACATGGCTTACACATTTGCCGGTTACGGTGGGTGTGTTGTCCCCAAAACTCCAGGTATAAACATTTTGCTGTTCCACAGGCAGACATGCACAATTGTCTATCACACAAAACTGGGTTTCGTAGTTGTAGCAAACCTCTCTGGGTACCGCAAAAGAATCTGGGATGCAGCAGCCATCGGGTTTGTCTTTCACTTCCACACAAACCTTGTTGGATTCGGCAGGCAAATGTGCTTCTAACACTGCCACATAATCATGCATAGACTTTTTAAATCCTAAAATGCCGGCAGTGTTGCACGCATTCCCTAATTTATTTTCCGGTTTGGCTTTGAAAATGTAAGTGAGTGGGCCGGAGCTAAAAGGATTAAGCGGGTATCTGACACGAAAGTTTTTTGTTAAGGAAGAATATGAACTTATAGTCCAAAGGGGTTGGTTTGGCCCTGTTATGGCAGTACTTCCTAAGTCCATAGTTGCGTCCAGTTCATTTATGTTCTCAAAATCGTTAGTAGCACCCGCAGAGGAACCGACAGGAACAAAGCCATCATAAAACATGTGAATTGTACTGCCACGGTCGCCGGATTGTAGCAAATAGCGGTCATTTACACCCGCCGACAAATCATAATTCTGCGGCAGGAAATCTATGAGGCGTGGATTAAACAATGTTAAACCAGTATTGTACGCACTTATTTTGTAGTAAACATCGTGCCCCGGATAGGTAACCGCAGCATTGCTGGTGTATGCGCTGCCGTTGTCGGTACTTACTTCCTTTTTCAGGGTCACATTCACACTTTGGTTAATGGTAAATACGTCAAAACATTCATCAACATATACATTTTGGTCATTGTATAGCTTAGCTATGTTTTTGCTGGCACCTATGCCCACGTTGCTGGTAATTTTTGCCTTAAATTCTATATAGTAAGCAGGCAAAGCGCCACCGCCATTGCAGTTAAAGGGCATGTTTTCATACAGCGTATGATCATCGCACAGCAGGTTGAGTGTATTAAAATGGAAACTTAATATACCACTTCCATTATCCCATGAAGAACTGGCATTGGTAGTGGTGTTAGTGTTCCATGGCAGTATGGTGGTGTTATTAATAACAGGCGAACAATTGTTGCCTACATTACTTCTTGATGTGGTATAATAGTACCGCTCACTACCCGGCACAAATTCCAGTCCTATGGAGCGCAGATCATCTGTAAAACTCCAATTGGTCATGGGTATGGTGCCACGGTTTTGTATCTGCAGCCTGAAAGTAATATCGCTGCCTATAGTTCCGGGGTTGTTGCAGGTTTGCTTTCTTATGCAAGGAAGAGTACCCTGTGGCAACAGCCAAAAAGTAGCATGACCGGAGGCTTCTGTGCCGTTGGCTTCCAATACTACATTGTCCACCGTGTTGCCACCACAAAGGGGCCCATTGGATATAGTAAAGGGTATAAAGTATTCATGCACATCGTTGGCAGTTGCCAGGTTGGTATTGCTTTGGATTTGGTAATTATTACCCCCTGTCAGGTTAAAAGTGCCCCCTGCAGGAATGGTAGCATTATTCAGCGGGTTAACTGTTAGGCAAGGTGGAAAATTATCTGTGAGGTTATACCCGTTTCTGGGGCCGGTTACCCTTATCCTGTATCGTCCTGAACAGCCGGTGGTATTTCCATTCAATTCAATAGCAGACTTGCTCACTGTCCTTATACCGGGGTTTGGAATATTGCTAAATAAAACATGTGCAGTAGCCGATAAGGAAGGGGATGGCACCAAAGGTTGACCACAAGGGTCATTGCACCAATAATTCACTGTGTTTTGGATGCAGGTGGGTGCGGGGGTGTTATTAGGTATAGTCATGTCAAACTCAAGCCAATAAGACCTGGACAAGCCGATATGGTCTGATGCACTTAACGGGAATCCCCCGGATGGCAGGGTAAAATTGCCTGAATTACCGGCTATAGTTACACCCGGCATATTAATGTCCCTAAAGTATACAAAACCCGCTACTGCGGTGTTTACGATGTCCTGCATCTGGGTAATGCTAACATCCTGTGAGCCCCGCAGTTCGGGGCGCAACAGGTGTAACTCAAGCCTGTACCGGATAGTGCGGCTGTTGGTACCGTATTGGCAATTTCCTATAGCCGTAGTGCCAAGAAAAAAAGAGCTGATGGAGTATTTATTCATTTGCCATGGGTTGTCAATGACCAGTTGGGTGTGAACCAAATCTTTGATAGTAGAAACAAACCCATCTGTCGGTGCTGTATAAAGCATGGTAGCATAAGCTGTCATATCTGCATCTTGCAAACAGGCAGTAGCAGGGGGTACTTTTACTTTTACCTGAAAGTCAGCGGTAATAGTGCGGACTGCAGGCCATGGGGTATTATTGTTAGCATTGAAAGTCATTTCTACCTGGCCCATTGTTTGGGTATTAAATACGGCATTGGTAAATGTGAATGATGAATTGAAACCATTGAGACCCGGCGCAGCACCATATACTGTTGGGTAGTTGCCACCCGTCCTCACCATATTGTGAGGATAAAAGAAAGTAATTCTAAAAGCATTGGGTGCTGACGTGGCCACGGTTGGTAATGAAAATTTTATTGTGTAAGTAATTTCCTGTTCACTTTGGGCATTGCTAAGATCTACTGTTACTGCAACAATGTGACCATAGGGCGAAGTATGGTTTGCACTAATCACCTGCGCTTGCAATGTGGCCAATGATAGCACTTGCAATACCAGTAACATCAACAGGCGGAAGCCGCCGGGGGGGGGGGGTAAATAGTTTTTTCATAAATACTTTTTTGATATAGTTCCTTTTAAATGATTGGTAAATAATTTTTATAAATATAAAATAGTTTTTTTAAAATTAGTTAATTCCCTTTAAAAAATTTTCATGTGTTTTGGGACTATACAATAAATAGATTAGTACAACATTGACATTACCAAAAAGAAAAAGGCCGCCATTTTTGTCCGCCTCTTTGCTTTTGGTAATTTTTTTCCTTCTTAAAACATCTTATCATCGGCAGTAGGCCCATACAGGCCGGGCACTTTATTGCCAGTGGAACGTAGGTAAACAATCATTTCCCCACGATGATGATAAAGATGGTTAAATAAAAATCCTCTGACTACCTGTATGCGGGGCATAGGGGGAAACAAGTCTTTGCCACCCATCACCATCCTCCACTCTTCCATCATAGATTCGTCTTTGGCTGTTTGCAAAGCTTCTTGTGCAACTTTCAGGTTTTCTTCAAATTTAGCTACAATGTTAGAGGCTTTGCTAATGTCTCCTTTGTCATATTTGTAGCCACCCATATCAAACACATTTTGATGTAATGTTACAGGATACCAGTTATAAACCTCTGCAATGTGCGAAGCCAGCTGACCCGTAGTCCAGCTTTTTTCTGAAGGTTTAAAGTCAAGTGCACTGTCAGGGATTGCCTTTAAAAGTTTGCGGGTATTTTCCGCTTCATACATAAATTCACCCAAAAGAGATTGTACTATCATAAGGTAAGTTTTTTTCAAAATTATTCCATTCGTTAGAGATAAAAATAAATAACAAATAAAATATATTTTTTAATATAAAGTTTTAAATAAAGGATCTTGATTAAAATGTTTAAAAAAAATGATAATTTGCAATACAATATTAAACATTCTCTAGCCTAAACCTGAAACTATGCGTATTTTAAAATTATTGTTCTTCGGAATCATTGGAATTATTGCCTTACTATTAGTTGCAGCACTATTTGTAAAAAAAGATTATGCTGTACAGAGAGAAATTGTGATTAATAAACCCAAACAGCAAGTGTTTGATTATATCAAACTATTAAAAAATCAAAATAATTATAGCAAATGGGCAGGTATGGATCCTAATATGAAAAAAGAATTTACAGGTACGGATGGTACTGTTGGATTTATCTCAGCCTGGGATAGCGAAAAAAGTGATGTAGGAAAAGGGGAGCAGGAAATAAAAAAAATAGATGAAGGCAACCGAATAAATTACGAATTGAGATTTATTAAGCCTTTCAAATCTACTTCAGATGCCTATATGTCTGTAGAAAGTACATCTGAAAGTGCAACAAAAGTAAAATGGGGCTTTTCGGGTAAATGGGATTACCCAATGAATATTATGGGTCTGTTTATTGACATGGACAAAGAAGTTGGTTCAGATTTTCAAATAGGGCTTCAAAATCTCAAGGGTATATTAGAGAAAGGTTAGTTTTTAACATACTCTCTAAACGCTTTTAGTTAAACCTATTGTTAACCACGCACTCAAAAGAATAGTTCAAACCATTTTTTAGCTTTGTATTTTTACCGCTAAAGAATGGGATGAGTTGAATAATCTTTTATGCGGACAAACAGTTTTGTATTAGGTTTATCTAAACCAGAATTTTTATTAAATGAAACCTTATCAGAAATATTCAGAAACACTGTTTCTAAATTTCCTGATAAAATCGCTTTGGTTTTTCAGGAAATAAAACTTACCTATTCGGAATTAGATAAATGGAGCGACCACATAGCAAATACCTTACTTACTAATGGAATAAATCCCGGCTGCAAGGTTGGCATTTGGTGGAGTCGTGGGGCAGAACTTCATGCTGCAATTTTAGGTATAGTTAAGGCAGGTGCTGCCTATGTTCCCTTAGATAGAGAGATGCCGGCAGAACGGGTAGAAGCAGTGCTAAGCGAGGTTGGTGCTACCGCTTATTTTTCTGATCAGCCACTTAACTTAGAAGCTGTTTTTCTACAAGTGCCTTCTATTGATTCCAAATATGATAATTCTATAACAAATTTTACCCTAAATCCAAATCCGGATGCTGATGCTTATGTTCTTTACACATCGGGCAGTACCGGAAAACCAAAAGGAATTCCTATAACGCATAGAAACATCTGTCAGTTAATTCGTGCAGAACAGAGTGTGTTTAATATTAGAACAGTTGATCGTGTTTATCAGGGTTTTTCTGTATCGTTTGATATGTGGTGCGAAGAAACATGGCTCAGTTATTTTGCCGGTGCAACCATTTGGGTGGCCGATAGTATTACCGCTAAAGCTATAGATGAACTTAGTGATGTGCTAAGGGAACAAAAGATTACAATACTACATGCAGTGCCTAGTTTGTTGGCTGTAATGGATGATACAATACCAACTCTAAGATTGATTAATGCGGGTGGAGAAGCTTGTACAAGTAAGGTGCTTAATAAGTGGGCAAAAAAAAATCGAGAGTTTTATAATAGTTACGGACCTACAGAAACAACTGTAACAGCCTCCATTGCACATTTGAAACAAGGAGATACAATTACAATTGGCTCGCCACTTCCAAATTACAATTTTGGAATTGTAGATGGAAAGCTTCACCCTTTGCCTTGTGGCGAGAAAGGTGAACTCATCATATCGGGTCCGGGTTTATCACATGGCTATATTAACCTACCGGAACTTACCGCTGAAAAATTTGTGCGCAAGCCATCGATGTTGGATGAAATGCCCGGTGATTTTATTTATAGAACGGGTGATGCAGCAATAGTAAATGTTGATGGTACCATAGATTTTCAAGGCCGCTTTGATGATCAGATTAAGCTGCGGGGCTATCGCATTGAGTTGGGTGAAATTGAAACAAGGTTAGCAGGCCTACCGGGTATAGTAGCAGCAGCGGTTGCTGTAAAAAAAGACAGCCTTCATCAGGAGCAATTGGTTGGTTATGTGCAACTAGCTGCAGGTAGATGTTTTGATGAACCTTTATTACGGTCACACCTTGGTAAGGTATTACCAACATATATGGTGCCTGGTACTATTGTTAGTATTTCGGATATGCCGAGAATGCCTAGTGGAAAGATTAATCGGAAAGCTTTGCCTGTACCAGCTTCTCTTTTACAAATTGAAACAACCGGTACAGATACAACTATTGATAATAATGCTACAATTGAAGAAAATGTGCTGGCTGTACTTCACAAAACATTCCCCGGTAAAACCATAGATATCGGTATGGATTTTTTTACAGACCTCGGTGGGCATTCATTGCTGGCAGCAGCTTTTACATCTCGTTTGCGTAGAGAAGCGGGGCTGGCAAATGTTTCGCTAAAAGATGTGTATCAGCACCGCCCAATTCAGCAATTGGTAAATGTCTGGAAAACATCTTCAAAATCTACAACAGCTGCAAAACATGAGTTTAATAATATACCGTGGTGGCGTTACCTGATATGTTGGATAGCACAAAGTATTGCTCTGCTTTTTGTTTATGGAATATTTGCTGTACAAATATTTATACCTTTTCTGGGGTATTATTATGTAAAGGAGGAAACTGAAAGTCTTGCTTATGGCATTATGACTGCATTGGGTTTGTTTTGTCTTTTGCCACCTGTCTTTGCGCTGCTTATAGTTTCAACTAAATGGTTAGTTATCGGAAAATTTAAAGAAGGGGACTATCCCTTGTGGGGAATGTACTATTTCAGATGGTGGTTGGTACAGACCGTTCAGCGATTGCTTCCTGCACAGTTCATGAATGGCACACCCCTTTATCCTTTATACTTAAGAATGTTGGGTGTAAAAGTTGCTATTGATGCTCAACTAAGTTCGTTAAGTATTGGGGCTGAAGATCTGATATCTATAGGTAGCGATGCAAGCATGAGTTCGCAGGTGGTGCTTGATAATGCAACAGTTGAAGATGGCTTACTTAAGCTTCGGAAAATTGTTATTGGTGATCATGCCTACATAGGTAGCAGTGCTATTGTAGCGGGTGGTGCAGTAATTGAAGCATGGGGTGAGTTACAGGATTTGAGTTATTTGCAGGCATCTAAAACCATTGCTCCAGGTGAAGTGTGGCGGGGTAGCCCGGCGCATTTGTTTCAAAAAAAATCCATTGAAAGCCTTCCACAGCCATTGTTTGTTTCAAAAGGTACAAGAGCCCGATACTCATTTATTTTTATTGTTACACTAATAATTTTCCCTTTTTTCATTTTATTGCCACTACTTCCCGTCATGGTTATTTTACATGAGTTGGATAATGCCTGGCCTGATTACAATTTTAGTTATCTGGTGTTTGTGCCTTTGCTTGCTGCATTTTATATTTTCCTTTTTGCTGCTGAAACAATACTGGCTACCCGCATATTGCAGAAAGGTATCAAACCTGGCAAGTACCCTTTATATAGTCCGTTTTATGTTCGTAAATGGTTGGCTGATCAATTGATGTCTTTAAGTTTGATTGTAATGCATCCAATATATGCAACAGTATATGTTGCCTCATTCTTTAGGGCGTTAGGTGCTAAGGTTGGTACAAACACTGAAATATCTACCGCAAGCAGTGTAACTCATCCACTGCTGAATATAGGAAACGAAGCATTTGTAGCAGATGCTGTGACCTTGGGAGAAACTGACGTAAGAGGGCAGCAACTAATTTTGGATTATACGAGCATTGCTGATAATAGTTTTGTTGGAAACAGTGCTTTAATACCACAAGGCTATCACCTGCCGGGTAATATGCTTATTGGAGTGTTATCAACCCCACCTGATAAAAATCAATTGGAAAACAGTAAGGAAAAAGATTGGTTTGGTTCACCGGCAATAGCTTTACCATCAAGGCAGCAAAGTATTCCTTTCCCAAAAGAACTAACAACAACACCTTCTGCTAAAAGAAAGGCTACAAGAAGTATTGTAGAGTTTATCCGCATCATTATTCCTGAAACTGCAATTATTTCATTTAGCATACTTTTCATTGCTTATGCACATGACCTTGTTCAGGATCAACCTCTTTGGAAAATTCTTTTAGAATTTCCATTCTACTATTTATTTTACATGGGCATTCCTTCATTTCTTGTTACTGTGATTTTAAAATGGGTCTTTATCGGAAAATTTACGGTTGATCAAAAACCCATGTGGACCTGGAAAGTTTGGCGCAGCGAGGCCATCACAACTACATATGAGTCATTGGCTATACCTTTTTTGCTTGAATACTTGCAAGGTACTCCATGGCTACCCGTAATGCTAAGATTGCTTGGCGTAAAAATTGGTAAACGTGTCTATCTGAATACTACAGACATTACCGAATTTGATATGGTAAGTATTGGCGATGATGGAGCTTTGAATGATGACTGTGGACCACAAACGCATTTGTTTGAGGATAGAGTTATGAAAGTAGGTACTGTCAAAATTGGTGCAAGAACTTCTATTGGTTCAAGATCTATAATATTATACGATAGTGAAATTGGAAATGACGTAAATCTGGAATCGTTGTCTCTAGTTATGAAAGGTGAAATTCTCTCTCCGGGTACCAGTTGGGGCGGTAGCCCAATAAAGCCATTATAAAGAGTGAGGTAAGAAAATTTATTGCGCTTTTAAAAACTGGGGCTCCAAATAATTACTCTGCATTTTTTAATCCAAACGGGGTGGACTTGAGCGCTTTGAATGGTTTAACAACGTTGTGGTTATAAAACCAGATATTTCATTCCAAGGCACCCGTTGCTTTTCAGTTAAAAACCTTTCAGGCGTTATGAGCTGACACCAATGCAAAGAAAAATCTGTATTACAATAGCACAAGAAATGATGTACTAAAAAACAAAAGCCGGTAACAGAAATATTTAATTCAGAGAGCTTTTCTTTTTATAAAATGACAAAATTATCTCTTAATGGCCTTATTTCTAAAAGTCCATTTTTCATATCAACAATACGGTGAAGTACATTGGTTAAACCTTCTGTAGTGTTGGGCTTTACAATAAAATAATTTGCTCCATACTCATAAGCTTTATCTATGTCTTTCTTGTTAATTGATGTACTATAAATTACAATGGGTAATAAATCAAATCTGTTATCCTCTCTTATGGTTTTGAGGCATTCAAAACCATCTTTTACCGGCATATTTAAATCTAAAAAAACTACATTTGGCTGTGTTTTCAGAAGCATCCGCCAAAGATCCATCCAATTTGCAGCATAAGTAAGTGTAAACTCATGGTTTGTCATTTTAGCTGCATCTTCAAATATCATAAAATCTTCCTTGTCGTCATCAGCCAGTAAAATATGCATTATATATATTTTATTATACCAAATTTGAATAAAAAAAACCAGACCACCCTAATTTAATTATATCTCTTAATCTGATTTGGGGAAAAGTTATTCATTTTCTGATCTAAAAATTCAAATGGGGAAATACAAAAAGATTTTTCAGAAAAATAGTCAACTCATTTGAAAGCTCTATAACTTCAAACATTCATTTTAAAAAATAAATTCAATGCGCACCAACCACGAAATAGATTATCGCATAATAGGCGAAGAAATGCAGTATGTAGAAATAGAACTTGATCCTGAAGAAACTGCCATAGCAGAAAGTGGCAGCTTTATGATGATGGATGATGGTATACAAATGCAAACCATTTTTGGCGATGGAAGCCAACAGCAGAGTGGTGGTGGCATTTTAGGAAAACTACTCGGTGCAGGTAAAAGACTGCTTGTTGGAGAAAGCCTATTTATGACTGCGTTTTCAAATACGTCAACTGGAAAACGTAGAGTAAGTTTTGCCTCGCCATATCCTGGAAAAATCATTCCACTTGATTTACAACTCTTGGGCGGTAAAGTAATAGCACAGAAAGATGCATTCTTATGTGCAGCCAAGGGAGTTAGCATTGGTATTGATTTTCAGCGTAGGTTAGGCACAGGTATTTTTGGTGGCGAAGGTTTTATTATGGAAAAATTGGAAGGTGATGGCATGGCATTTGTACACGCCGGCGGACATGTATTTGAAAGAGAATTACAATCGGGTGAACTGGTAAAAATTGATACCGGCTGTTTGGTAGCCCTTACGCAAACAGTTAATTATGACATACAGTTTGTAGGTGGTATTCGCAATACAATTTTTGGTGGCGAAGGATTGTTCTTTGCTACGCTAAAAGGTCCGGGAAAAGTGTGGATACAAACATTGCCGGTCAGCAGGTTGGCGAGCAGGATTTTATCTTATGGTACAACTCATAGAAAAGAGGAAGGTAGCATATTAGGGGGCATTGGTAATTTGCTTGATGGTGATGGTTACAGATAATAAAGGCAATGCAGGACATTTGACCAACTAAATATTAAATTATAATAATACCGAAACATATTTTGAGCGACGAAATCATTGAGCCTAAGCAAAAGCTTTTTACCAAAGTTGGTTGGAAAGAAATTCTTGCAATACTTTTTCTTGGGGTTGCTATTTATTTTTTTTGGAGAGAGCGAAAAGAATTGGTTACACTCGGTCAGTCTTTGCAAGATACGGATCAGTTATGGCTTTGGATTGGCATTGCGTTTACAGTTATTTACATACTGCTTCAGGCTGCTTTGTATGTTTATAGCTTCTATTCAGTCAAGGGTATTATTAGCTGGTTTACTGCAATTATACTTTTCCTCAAACGCAATGTAATTGCTGTATTCCTTCCCGGAGGTGGCTTGACTGCATTAGGGTATATGCCTTCAGGAATTGCAGCTACTCCCGGTGAAAAGCAGAAAGTGCATCATGCATCTGTAGTGTATGGTTTTATAGGAATTTTCTCTGTTTTTATAGTAGCAGTACCTGTTTTGTTATATCTTTCATTTCAGCACACCCCTGTACCGGGTACCACTGCTGCTTTTATAACAGTGGTAAGTATGTTAGTTGCAATGGTTTTATTTGTAAGGTCAGTACAACATCAGGGACCATTTTACCGATGGGCTATAAAAGGAAGACCAAAACTTGAAAAATTTTTACAGGAAGTTTTCTCTTTTGATTTGGATATGAAGCAGTTTTGGTACGCTGTTATTGTTTCCATTTTTATAGAGATAGTAGGGGTTGTTCACTTGTATATTGCTATGTATGCTGCTAAGGTACCACCTTCATTGCCTGCCTGTATAGTCGCTTATATCATCTCCACTATTTTTCTTATTATATCACCATTTCTTCGTGGTATGGGTGCTATAGAAGTTTCGCTTACGCTTATTTTAAAAGGATATGGATACACCACAGTAGAGTCTTTGGAAATAGCAATACTGTTTCGGTTTTTTGAATTTTGGTTACCGCTAGGTGCCGGGCTTGTTACTTATGCAACTAAAGCCCGTAACCTCTTTAATAAGAAAGAAACTACCTAATATTTATGGCGCAACACGTAGCACATATTGCATTGTTGGTAAAAGATTATGATGAAGCGATTTTATTTTATGTAAACAAGCTAAGGTTTACATTAATTGAAGATACACCCATATGTGATTCTAAACGTTGGGTACTTATTGCCCCTACGGGAAATGGTCATTGCAATTTGTTATTAGCAAAAGCAGTTGGAAGTGAACAATTAAACTGTGTAGGTAATCAATCAGGTGGACGGGTATTTTTGTTTTTGCATACTGATGATTTTGAGAATGACTATCAAAATCTGTTGCATCAAAACATAAAAATTGTCAGGCAACCGGTACAGGAAGTTTATGGAAGAGTAGTGGTATTCTCGGATTTGTATGGAAATCTATGGGATTTGATAGGGGTATAATAGTCAGAATTCAGGAAATTTTTCAATCAATTGTGCATTTCATGATTTGCTATGTATATTTATTAATTGTAACTGAAGTTTCAATAATACCTTTAGTCAAATATGATTTTCAAACACCTACCTTTGCAAACCATCCCAACAAATTGACCCTTAAAAAATTATTAGAAAATGAGTTCACATTCCAATAGCAAAGTCTCTGCTGCTGGTTTATTGATAGCATTAGGCATTATTTACGGCGACATAGGTACTTCCCCGCTCTATGTTCTAAATGCCATTATCAAAGACAAGGTTATTACAGAAACACTTATCCTTGGTGCTTTATCGTGCATCATATGGACACTGACCTTGCAAACAACTTTAAAATATGTTATTCTAACCCTTAGGGCAGACAACCGTGGAGAAGGTGGAATCTTCTCCTTGTTTGCATTAGTAAGGCGTAGACGAAAATGGCTTGTATTTGCAGCAATGATTGGCGGTGCTGCATTACTTGCAGATGGCATTATAACACCGCCAATATCTGTAACTTCTGCAATTGAAGGGCTGCGCAACATTCCCAGTCTTCATGATATAACTGATAAAACAATCATTGCAATAGTATTGGCAATAATAGCCATGCTGTTTTTCATGCAACAATTTGGCACTTCAAGTATTGGTAAATTATTTGGACCTGTAATGACCCTTTGGTTTATTATGCTAGCATTGTTAGGAGGTGTGCATCTGCATGAGTATTTGTCAATTTTTAAAGCTTTTAATCCTTATTATGCCATACACTTGTTAACTCAATATCCAAATGGGTTTTGGTTGTTAGGTGCTGTATTTCTATGTACTACGGGTGCCGAGGCATTGTACTCTGATTTGGGGCATTGCGGTCGCAACAATATTCGGGCTTCATGGGGTTTTGTAAAATTATGTCTTATCATAAATTATCTGGGACAGGGTGCATGGCTTTTATCCAATTATAAAGGTCAGCTGATACAGGAAAAATTAATCACAGATGGATTTAATCCTTTTTATGGTATAATGCCTACATGGTTTTTATTGGTAGGAATTATTGTAGCCACCTCTGCTGCTATTATTGCCAGTCAGGCCTTAATTAGCGGTTCGTTTACACTTATAAGTGAAGCTATCCGTCTGAATTTATGGCCAAAAATGAAGATTAAGTATCCTTCAGAAGCTAAGGGGCAATTGTATGTTCCGGGCATAAATACATTGCTATTTGTTGGGTGTTGCGGTATTGTTTTGTACTTTCAAAAGGCCACCAATATGGAAGCAGCCTATGGTCTTGCCATAACCATGTGTATGATTGCAACAACAATTTTATTTGCAAATTATCTGGTACTTCACCGTAATCCGCCGGTGCTAATTTACCTGTATCTGCTCGTTTATTTTTCTATTGAAATATCATTTTTAATAGCCAACCTTGATAAGTTTCCACACGGTGGTTATGTTACTTTGGTTGTAGGTGGTGGATTATTTTTCATCATGTACATTTGGTACCGAGCCCGCAAAATTAAAAACCGTTATGTTGAATTTGTGCGTCTTGAAAACTATATTACAAATCTGCAAGAGCTTAGTAATGATAAGTCTATTCCTAAATACTCTACTCACCTTGTGTACCTTACCAGTGCAGACAATCCCAAAGAAATAGAGCATAAAATCATTTATTCCATACTGAACAGAAAACCTAAAAGAGCGGATATCTATTGGTTCATACATGTTGTAACACTTGATGATCCATATACCATGGAGTATTCAGTAGATCATGTAGTGCCTAATGACATTATCCGTATTGAATTCAGATTAGGTTTTAGGGTGCAACCACGTATTAACCTTATGTTTAGAAAGGTGGTTGAAGACCTTGTAGCTAACCGTGAAGTAAATATCACCAGCCGCTACGAAAGCCTGGAAAGAAACAAAGTAGTAGGTGATTTTCAATTTGTGGTAATGGAAAAATTTCTAAGTCAGGACAATGAACTTCCAATAACAGAACGATTTATTATGAAAGCTCATTTTTGGTTAAAGGAAATCAGTTTGTCAGAAGAAAGGGGATTTGGGTTGGATACCAGCAATGTATTTGTTGAAAAATTCCCGTTGATTGTATCTCCTGTAACTACTGTAAAACTAAAACGGTTGGAATAGTTGTAATAAGCTAATTTAAAAGAGCAGGAAAGATAAATTCCTGCTCTTTTTAATATTAAACTATAAAAATTCTGCGTATTGATTAAAGTTTTATAAATCGTATCACTTTTCTTTCTTTTCCAGTTTCTGCAATCAAAACATATATACCTGGAATAAGCCTGCTTACATCTAATGTAGTTTGTCCACTTCCGGTCAGGGTTTTTGAACTATTAATAGCATTTCCCTCCACATCTTTTATAGAGATTATTACATTTTCAGTTATATCAGTTAACATAACTTTTAACTCATTCAATACCGGATTTTGTAATAATCTTACATTCCAACCTTCACCACTACTATGCTTTAATGAAATTGTTTTACTGAAGTTGGTTTTACCGTCTATATCAGTCATTAACAGTCGGTAATATATTCGTGCAGTTGATTTGTTCAGTATTTCAGCATCTGTAAATGAATACACCTTTTTGTCACAAGAATTAACAGATGCATTTACTACTCCTATATTGTTAAACTTGTCTCCTGCAAAGCTTCTCTGAATGGTAAAATGCTTACTATTTACCTCGCATGATGTTGACCATTCTAAGATAGCATCAGTTTTTGTTTTTCTTGCTGTAAAATCCATTAAAGTAATGGGCAATACTGTTACTGTTGCATCTAACCTGTATAGATCGGTATTAACTGCATCCCCATTTGTTGCCTGAAATATTAGTTTGTTATTGACAACCATACCCAATTGAATGTCTGAAGAAGGTAGTCCTGCATTTATATCTGTTACCCTTGATGTACCTAGTGAAGTACCATTTGTCTTCCACAATTCAATACCCTGAATACCATTGTCTGCTGAAAAATAAAAATCATTAGTAGTATAAAAGAAAGAGGGGTTAGATAAACCATTGGCCGCAGCAACATTTATATCTTTCACAATTTTTGTACCTGATGCAGTACCATCACTCACCCACAGTTCTGTACCATTTGCAGTGGTAGTACCCTGAAAGAAAAATTTAGTTCCCTGATACAAAGGATTGGTAAAGGTAGAATTGTTGTAATTAAATTCATACGCCAGCATAAGGGTTGGGTATGAACTGTTAGTTCCGGGATCAATGTCTTTTAATAATTTAGTGCCGGTAGCAGTGCCATCACTTTCCCACAACTCATACCCTGATAATAAATCTGCAGCCGTAAAAATAACCTTGTTACCCACTTTTATAGAATTATACATAGTTGCAAAAGAACCTGTACTTCCCGGAAAAATATCCTTTATCATCATGGTATTAGCACTTGTACCATCTGTACTCCAAAGTTCATTGCCATTGGTACCATTATCTGCTGTAAAAAAATATTTACCATTCACTTCTCTAAAGTATGCATAGGTAATAGATGAAGCCATGCCTGTATTTATATCTTTAAGCAATGTAGTTCCAGAGGCCGTACCATCAGTTCTCCAGATTTCTGCGCCATGAGTACTATCATTGGCCATAAACAAAATGGTACTACCCAGATTGTTGAAAAAGTCAGGTTTAGAGCCATATCCAGGGTAAGTATTTATATCTTTTAAAAGCACTGTACCGGATGCCGTTCCGTCAGATTTCCATAGTTCAACATTACCCGGTGTATCTGAGGCTCCAAACAATAAGAATGATCCGTTAGACATTAAATTATATCCGGTGCCGGTATTGCTACCCGTTGAGCCGGGGTATATGTCTTTTACAAGTGTGGTTCCTGCGGCAGTACCATTTGTACGCCACAATTCACGGCCTTCAGTAGGAGTAATTGCAGTAAAATATAAGTACCCATTCAGGAGTGCAAAGTTTTGATAGGGAAAAGATCCAATTGTACCAGGATAAATATCTTTTACCAATGACGTTCCTGCTACTGTACCATCCGTTGAATACAATTCAGTTCCTGTACCAGGCGATGTTGCCCCAAAGAAAAATTTACCATTTAATAACCCACCTGTTGATCTAAAATAAAGATTAGGCGAAAGTTGAATGGTTCCCGAAGGGCTGCCGTCTGTGACCCAGATTGTACTATCAATTTCTGACACAAACAGACCTTTGGTATTATCAAGTGCAAACTGACTGCTTAAAGACTGATTAGAATTAAGTTGAGTTACCTGTGACATTGCACCCTGCAGCAAGCTTAAGGATAATGCAAATAGTAGAACTTTTTTCATAATAAAATCATTTTTGTATAATACAAAATTAAGCTAAATAAAGGCAGTGAAAATATTAGCCAGAAAATGATTGTTTTAAAAATTAATTAACGCCTTCTTTTTAGCAAAATGGCTGCATTATTTTCAAGATCACCTTCAAACCTTATTTCGTGTCTTAATATGCCATCGTAAATAATGAGCAAGCCTGTATTGGGTGCTATGCTGCCAAGGTTTTCAGCATACATTATTATCTTTAAAGAATCACCAATTGCAGCAATAGTTTTTGAAACCGCTTTAGTAGAAAGACTTTGATGTTCCAATTCAAGTTTACCATTAACAATTAAGCTTACAGAGTCGCCATCCACATATCCGTTATCATATAATTGTAGAGTAATGCTATCTGAAGAAAAATAAACCGTTTGTATAGTCTCAATTTTTCTTTTTTCAATTTCTACTAAAGGATCTTTTGGGGGATTAACAATTTTAATATCAATTTTTGAGTTTTTGTAATCTACGTCTTTTGATATCAACGGTGGTATTGGTAAAGATGGTGTGAATTTATAAAATAATAAATTCTTACTTAATCCTAATTTTTCTAATTGTATTAAAAGTTTATCGTTAACTAATTCTTTCTTTTCTCCTAAAATAACTTTTCCTGTCACTTGCCGTCCATATTGTTTGGTTCGGGAGGTTATAAACATACCACTCAATATTTTTACTTCATCAGTTTCTGATAAAGTAAGAGAGGTAATTTGCTTTACACCCCTAGGTGGGGCTACGGGATAATTGTTAAACAATAGTTCATCATCTTCAAGAACAAAACCTACTTTTTGAGGAATAATTTTTAAGGATTTAACCCCTACTGCTGTTTTGCCATCTACAACAAATGTGGTATAGGAATAGCCCACGTATTTGCCATTATTTTGACTAATAGCTAGTTGATAATAATAATTTTGTTGTGTAGAGTCATTGTAAAGGGAGCCAACCCACAACCCGCTAATATCCTGTGAAAAAAGATTGCAATAGATTATGAGGGATAAGAATATGGAGGTCAAGTATTTCATAGAAATTAAAAGTAAACAATATTAGCCCGGTTTAGTAAAATTCATATTTAATTTTTATAAAAATGAATAAAAATGAATAAAGAGGTTATGGGATTGTCTTTTTAGGTTAAGTAGTAAAAAGGTAAATTTTAGCGAACTTCTAGTGTTAAAACTTTAAAAAAACGGTGAACAGGATTTGAATAATATTCAGGGAATTTTATTAGGGTCTATCAAACTTAATTCATGTTAGAAAAATTGCAAATCTCGATTTATAGGGTATAATTTTTAATTGCTTTTTGAAAATGCCTTTTAAAATAATCGTAATTTCACCAATTGTATGAAGCCCGACTATCCACATAAAATATTCAACAGCCGGTTCAATTCCTACGTTTGCTTAATGGAAGCATTGGCTGCCGATTCGAAAAAATAATTTATGAGTTATGAATTCAGAATGAAGAATTGTAGCTCATCAAGCTCATACTCTTTATTTAATATCTATCACTTCACACTTAACACCTAAAAACGTGTCAACAATAACAGCAGAACAAGAAATATTAAAAACCGGTACAGATTTTCTTCCGCTTCATGGAACTGATTATGTAGAGTTTTATGTGGGCAATGCCAAGCAGGCCGCCCATTTTTATATGAGTGCATTTGGCTTTCAGGCATTGGCTTATGCAGGTCCAGAAACCGGTATGATGGACAAAGCCAGCTATGTGGTACGCCAAAATAAACTGACCATTGTTTTGACTACGCCAATACGTGCAAACAATCCTATTGCAGACCATATCTACAAACATGGCGATGGTGTTAAACACCTTGCGTTAATAGTAGACGATGCAACGGATGCCTGGGAACAAACCACCAATCGCGGCGCTGAAAATTATTTGAAACCGCAAACAATGACAGACCCCAATGGTGAAATTGTTATGAGCGGTATTAGTTTGTATGGCGAAACGGCACATCTTTTTATAGAAAGAAAAAATTACAAAGGTGTGTTTATGCCCGGCTACCGTGCTTGGAGCAATCCTCATTTTCAACCAGCAGATACAGGTCTTTTATATGTAGATCATTGCGTAGGAAATGTGGGTTGGAACCAAATGAACAAGTGGGTAAAGTTTTATGAAGATGTAATGGGCTTCAGAAATATTTTATCGTTTGACGATGAAGATATTTCAACCGAGTACTCTGCACTAATGAGTAAGGTTATGAGCAATGGAAATGGCTTTGTAAAGTTTCCGATCAATGAACCTGCTGAAGGCAAAAGAAAATCGCAGGTGGAGGAATACCTGGAGTTCTATGATGGTGAAGGCGTACAACATGTTGCTATGGCGACCAACGACATTGTTAAAACAGTGAAAGACCTTATGAGTCGCGGGGTAGAATTTCTGAAAGTACCTAACAGTTACTACGACGATTTGCTAGACCGTGTAGGCCACATAGACGAAGACCTGGAACCGCTAAAAGAACTGGGCATTTTAGTTGACAGAGATAACGAAGGTTACCTGCTGCAACTGTTTACCCGCCCGGTAGAAGACAGGCCTACCTTATTCTTCGAAATCATTCAGCGAAAAGGAGCAAAAAGTTTTGGCAAAGGAAATTTTAAAGCACTGTTCGAAGCGATAGAAAGGGAACAAGCGGAGAGGGGAAATTTGTAAACATCGCCGTTTAATGTTTAGGGTTGAATGTTTATTGAACCAGCATTTGACCCTTGACATTACTGCATTGGCGACGCTCCATTTAAGATTTGGAATTCTATTTGACTTTTTTATACCGTTTGCTATTTTCACACAACGAAACGAAGATAACTACGGAACAAAGCCAGATAAATAAGGACGAATTCCTAATTTAAGGAATTGCCGATATCACTCTACAAAGATTTAAAAAAGGTGTCCAACTAAAACATACTGAGTTCAATTAAACACTAAACACTAAACAGTTTTCCATGCCACAATACCACAAACTCGGAAACATACCACACAAACGCCATACACAGTTTAGAAAACCCGATGGCGAATTGTATTCGGAAGAACTTTTTTCTACTGAAGGGTTTTCCAATGACTATTCTTTACTTTATCATGTGCATCCGCCAACGCAAATTATAAAGACCGAAAAGCCAGTCAATGTTGCACCGGTTATTGCCGAAGAAAAAATGTTGAAACACCGCAGCCTTGACGGGTTTAGAGTAAAACCTGCCAAAGATTATTTGGACAGCCGTGTGCCGGTATTGGTAAACAACGATGTACACATAGTCTGTGCGGCACCACAACACAGTGTGACCACTTATTTTTATAAAAATGCCGATGCGGATGAAATGCTGTTTATACATGAAGGTTCGGGTACATTAAAAACCATGTATGGCAACATCACATTTTCTTATGGCGATTATTTGATAATACCACGAGGCACCATGTACCAAATACATTTCAACGAAGAGAATAACCGCCTTTTCATAGTTGAATCCTTTAGCCCAATTCGTTTTCCCAAAAGATATTTGAGCAAATACGGGCAGTTACTCGAACATTCGCCTTTTTGTGAAAGAGATATAAGACCGCCATCTGAATTAATAACGCATGATGCTAAAGGCGACTTTCTGGTGCGGACAAAAAAGAAAGGTGTGTTGTACAACATCCATTATGCTGCCCACCCGTTTGATGTAGTAGGTTGGGATGGTTGTTGCTATCCGTTTGCATTTTCAATTCATGATTTTGAACCCATTACAGGGCGTGTACACCAACCACCACCTGTACACCAAACGTTTGATGCAAATAATTTTGTTGTGTGTTCGTTTGTACCACGTTTGTATGATTATCATCCACAATCAATACCCGCCCCATATAACCACAGCAACATAGACAGCGATGAACTGTTGTACTATGTGGATGGCGATTTTATGAGCCGCAAACACGTAACCCGTGGTATGATGACGCTGCACCCTGCAGGCATTCCACACGGTCCACACCCTGGAACAGTTAAAAAAAGTATTGGTGCAAAAGAAACAAAAGAACTAGCAGTAATGGTGGATACTTTTCATCCA
This sequence comes from Segetibacter sp., assembly GCA_043736115.1. Lineage (GTDB taxonomy): Bacteria > Bacteroidota > Bacteroidia > Chitinophagales > Chitinophagaceae > Segetibacter. Next base: position 63,388 of record JAYTDC010000042.1, read on the forward strand.
CTCATGCTTACAAAGCAAGCTTTGGAAATTGAGAATCCGGGTTATACGGAGAGTTGGATAGAGTGAGAATTAATTGTATTTTTTATAAAAGCTGCCGGATTATTACTTAAATCTGAAAGGCAAAATTGATTTGGAGCTAGCTCAAATTCTGCCAGTCATAGACTTATTTTTTATGTGAAGATTTAAGTTACGCTTCGTTTAAGCTAGCAGGAGTAGTTTGATGTTAGTTGAAAGCAAAGCAGTCTATAATTTATCATAACAATAAATGGCTTAATTTTATTTAAGAAATCAAGCTTTATGTACACCATCTATCATTTATCATCGGCGCAGGATGTGAGTCCGGATATTCTGGAAGCGATTAAGACAACTTTTAAATCAAAGGCCATTACAATAACGGTGGAAGAGGAAGATGAGCAACTTACAGAAGAAGAGGAAACGATTTTGGATGAAAGGTTAAAAGAAGATGAAGCGACTTATCTGACTGCGGAGCAATCGGTAAACCAGCTAAAGGAGAAATATGGGGTATAAGATTATTATTTCCCCACGGGCTCAAAATGAAATAGAAAATGCAATTGAGTATTACGCTTTATCCAGTCTGGATGCACCAGTCAATTTTATCGTAGCAATTCAAAAAGCTTATGAAAAATTGAATAGAAATCCATTATATGGAATCAGGTATAAAAACGTAAGGGCCTTAAAAATTAGTAAGTTCCCTTACCTGATTTATTTTGTTGTAAATGAAAAGTTATTGATAGTAAAAGTGCTTGCTTGTTTTCATGGGAGGCGAAATCCTAAAAGGAGGCCGAGAGTAAAGTAACCATGGAAATTAAAAATGAAAGCTGGACAAATAGATAAATAAAAATGCTGAATGTAGATTTATTGGTAATAAAAAAATGACTCCAGCGAAGTCGAACATTTGGTTCGGGAGGGTTCATGCCGGATGGCGGGATGTAATGATGTTTGGATTGGGATTTCTACAAACCTGCCTTTCCGGCAGGAAGGTATTGAAGTCCTATCTGAGTTTAAAAATCTTGAAAACCCCCAAATCCATTTTCACGAAGTTCTATTATCTCTTTTCCCCTTTAAATTGTAGTTTTGCGGCGCTTTTGTACCAAGAAAAACGATTGTTTGCAAACACTTTTTACATACGATATTGCATTGTTTGTACAGCAATTAACCGGTTTCTATGGAGTTGAGCAAAAAGCAAGGAATTAAACACATTAACCGATTGCAACAGCCCTAAAACAATACATTTTAAAAATGCCCCACCGTATTTATTTTGACAATGCCGCTACTACCTGCCTCGACCCGCAGGTGTTGGAGGCTATGATGCCTTATTTGACTACTTGTTATGGCAACCCATCCTCAATATACAGTTATGGCAGAGAAAGCCGTACCGCTATTGAAAATGCAAGGAAAACGGTAGCTAAAATATTGAATGCACATCCGGGAGAAATATTTTTTACAAGTGGCGGTACAGAAAGCAGTAACACCGCTATCAATGCTGCTGTAAGGGATTTGGGCTGTACGCACATTATCTCCAGCAAAACAGAACACCACGCCACATTGCATACCGTGGAGCATTTGCACCATACAGGTGGGGTTAAATTGAGTTTTGTAAAACTGCATTCAACCGGTGCTGTAGACATGGACGATTTGGAAAAAATATTGTCCGAATGCGGTGATAAATGCCTTGTTACACTCATGCATGCCAACAACGAAACAGGTGTAATGATAGACATACAAGCAGTGGGAGAACTGTGCAGAAAATATCAAGCAATTTTCCATAGCGATACTGTTCAGACTGTCGGCCATTTTCCTTTTGATTTAAAGAACATACCTGTTGATTTTATTACCGGTGCAGGGCATAAGTTTCATGGGCCTAAAGGTGTTGGTTTGTTATACATCAACGACAGGATAAAAATTAAACCTTTTGTTTTTGGTGGCGGTCAGGAACGCAACATGAGAGCCGGAACAGAAAACCTGTATGGCATTGTTGGCTTTGCCAAAGCATTGGAAATGGCTACTGCTAATTATGAAAAAGACAGCAGTTATATAGGCAACATAAAAATGTACCTGAAGGAACAATTGGAAAAAAACATTCCCAACATTTCTTTCAATGGTGACCCTTCGGGAAATTCTCTTTATACAGTTTTGAGTGTAAACTTCCCTAAAACAGATAAGAGCGAAATGATCCTTTTTAACATGGACATCAACAATATTTGTGTGAGCGGTGGTAGTGCATGTAGCAGTGGTGCCGATGCCGGAAGTCACGTTATCAGGGCTTTGCACCCGGGTAGCAGTATGGCTACTGTGAGGTTTTCATTTAGTAAGTTTAATACAAAAGAAGAGGTGGATGTAGTGGTTGAGAAGTTGAAGGAGTTGATTTAATGGAGCCTATTTTGAACCTATGCTTTGCTTAGGGGAACCACAAAGGCACTAAGACACGAAGGGGCACAAGGAGGTTTTATTTTAGACTTATAATTTGATTAACTACTTCTTTACCACTAATAATTGCAGCTTCTACAGTTCCCATTTCAGGGCCGTCGTATAAGGCTTCGCCAGCAAAGAACAGAGTTTGTTCTATTGGGGTAGATAATATTTTTCTTGCTTCAGTTGTATGCAAAGTTGAGTAGGAGTATGAACCTCGGGTAAAAGGCTCTGCAGTCCAGTTGCATACCTTAGACCATTCCAGGTTTTCCCTTAAAATGTTTTCATCTGTTTGTAAAATTGTTGCAAGAGACTGCAAAGCCATTTCTATTATTATATTATCCTTTGTACCTTTTAGTTTAGCAGCTTGAGGGCCTGAAAGCCAACCTGTAAGCAAGGGGAATTTTAAAGGCAATTGTGTCCACCATGTAGGTATGCTTTCTTCGCCGAAGGCAAATAAAACTTCATTTAAGGCAATGCCGGCTTTCTTTAAAATAATAGGATCTTCTGTAAGTACGGTTTTAAATTTGAGTAAAATTTTTATTACTGCACCAAAACCCAATTGCTTTGCTGCTTTTATTTTTTCAGGAAGTGTTGGTGAAAAATTAATTGCTCCTTTAGCTCGTTTGTTTGCGGTCCATACTCCTAAGGGAATGGCTATAATTACTTTTTTTGCTGAATAACTTTTATTGTTTTCATCGAGAATTTCTAAAAAATTGTTATGCCATTTTATTTCTTTTACTACGGTAGATAAATGTATTTTACCACCCTTATTTTTAAAGCTTTGAAGTAAATATTGCATCAGTTCGCCATAACCATTTGCAGGCCTGTATTGGTCTTCGTCTTCACTGTTAAACTCTTTGAGAAATGCTTTGGCACTGCTTTTTGTAATGTCCCCCGAATAATAACCTTCTATATATGATGTCAAAGATTCACGAAGTTTTGTAAATTTTTTTGCGGATAAATAAGTTTTAAGAAAAGTTGAAATGCTCATGTCCTGCTCCAATAATTCTAACTGCTTTATTAGTAAATCTTTATGTTCAAAAGCTTCATTATCCTGTTTCCATTTTCCATTGGTAAATTGTAAGTAGCTGCCTTTTATTTTTCTCTTTTTAATACCCGCTTCTTTTAGTAATGCGAGAGTGAGTGGCAATTTACCATGAATAAATTCAGCACCATATTCAACATTTTCAACAGTAAAAATCCTGCCGCCAATACGATCTCTTGCTTCAAGTATTGTTACCTTGAAACCCGCTTCCGACAATAGTTTTGCCGCCATAAGACCCGAAGCACCTGCACCAATTATGAGAATGTCTGTCATATTAATTTATGGCTAGTAGTACTAATCAAGGGTTGGATGTATTTTTTGTGCCGTTAGGCACTATATGTCGGTAGAATAAGACCCAAACCATCAATTTAAAGTCCTGTAGGGACAATATGAAAATAGAAATCATCCATTTGGTCAACCTACCCGTACCGGTCAGGCGGGCATTTTGTGCCAAAAGGCACTTTACAACAACATAAAACCGTGCTTTTCTACCGACATGCCGTGCCTAACGGCACTGAAAACAAACAATTCAAACCCTTGATTAGCATTATTGATAAACGCAAACAGGAAGGTAGTTAGATGTATTCAGTACTTCTAAATTGGTTTGTATAAAAGGAAGGAAAAGCATAATAGTAGCAATGCTGATGAACGGATTGTGACCCCGCAAATGGTTCATTTGACGGGGCAGGCTACAACAATGTTTTATTGGAGTTGCTATTGCTAGTACCATAAATATTCTATACCCCTTTTTAAAAATAATATAGAAAAATAAAAACCTGCCTTGGAAAAGGCAGGTTTCAAATACCAAAAAATTGACCAAAACCGAATTAAGCCTTAGGGGCAGCAGATAATATTTCTGCTGAAACACCGGCTGCATATTTTTCAAAATTCTTTACAAACTCACCTGCCAGACTTTTTGCTTTTGCATCGTAAGCTGCTTTATCGTTCCAGGTGTTACGTGGATTTAATATTTCTGATGGAACACCGGGGCAAGTTGTTGGCATGGCGTATCCAAAAGTTGGTTGTATGTCATATTGTACATTTTCTAATTCGCCATTCAAAGCAGCAGTAATCATAGCACGGGTATAAGCTAATTTTATACGGCTACCTACACCATAGCTTCCGCCACTCCATCCGGTATTTATGAGCCAAACTTTTACATCATTTTCTCTCATTTTTTTACCAAGCATTTCGGCATACTGTCCCGGATGAAGCGGTAAAAATGGTGCACCAAAACATGCACTGAAAGTTGATTTCGGTTCTGTTACCCCTGCTTCCGTTCCGGCAACTTTTGCTGTATAACCACTTATAAATTGGTACATAGCCTGTGCAGGGGTCAGCTTGCTGATTGGGGGCATTACACCACTTGCATCAGCCGTAAGGAAGAATATATTTTTTGGAGTTTTGCCAATAGAAGGTTCCAATGCATTGCTGATGAAATGCAGCGGATAACTTACCCGTGTATTTTCAGTAATTTTTTTACTGGCAAAATCAATCTTGTTTGTGCCATCAACGTAAGTAGTATTTTCCACCAATGCACCAGGTCTGATTGCGTGGAATATTTCAGGTTCTTTTTCTTCGCTTAGGTCTATTACTTTAGCATAACATCCCCCCTCAAAATTAAATACTGCGTCACTAGTCCAACCATGTTCATCGTCGCCAATCAGTTTGCGTTGTGGGTCTGCGCTAAGGGTTGTTTTTCCTGTTCCGCTTAATCCAAAGAAAATAGCTGTATCGCCTTTTTCTCCAACGTTTGCACTGCAATGCATACTCAACACTTTACGTTCTTGTGGTAAAATGTAATTAAGTATGGTAAAGATACCTTTCTTCATTTCGCCGGTGTATCCTGAACCACCAATGATGATTGTTTTATGTGTAAATGAAACAATAGCAAAGTTGTGCTGTCTTGTACCATCGATTACTGCATCTGCATGAAATTCAGGAGCCTGAATGATGTGCCAATCGGGTGTAAACTCATCTAATTCTTCTTCCTGTGGACGAAGGAACATATTGTAAGCAAATAAATTGCTCCAGGGATTTTCGTTAATAACCCGAATGTTTATTCTGTAATCAGGATGGGCACATGCGTAACAATCCCTAACCCAGATTTCATTTTTGCTGCTAAGATGTGCAACGAGTTTTTTCTTTAACTGATGAAAATATTTTTCATCAATGGGTAAATTAAAATTGTTCCAATGAACTGTGTTTTCGGTTATTGCATCTTTTACAATGAACTTATCTTGTGGGCTTCTGCCTGTAAATTCGCCGGTATTAATGACCAATGCACCGGTATCGTTCAGGGTGCCTTGACCTAAATCTACAGCTTGCTTCACAAGTTCTTCCGGAGATAACTGATAGTGAATATTCAATGATTCACTAAGTCCTAATTGTAATAGATGCTCAATCGGAACCATCATAGTTGGAATAGACATAGGGGCAATCGTTTTTGAGTGAACTGCAAAGCTATCAATTTAATTTTATCTAAAACAATAGGACGTAAACGATAGGGCTGCGAGAAAAAAGCAGATAATTTCAATATTGTTAGAAAATAATTAATAAAAATGTAAAATGGGGTAAATTATTCTCTTTATTCTTAACAATGTTTTGAGATAATAAAAATTTAATTACCAGGTAAAATGTGGAAATTTTCAGAAAAAGCAGCAATTCTTAAATATCGTAGAATGAAAGAAAGCTTAGAAAGCATTGCCATTAACTTAGGTAACTCTAACGAGCAAAAATGTGAAAAAGTTGATATAAAAAGAGGCAGTTGAAGTCCCGATTCAAAAGGTACTTATCGGGATGCCGACAATGAAGTCGGCAAGTGACACAACAAAAGTTGAATAAAGGACACCTGCCTAGCTCCAAAAAAAGCTTAAGTTAATGAAATTGGGTTGAAAAGTATTAATTCTTTCCACCCCACCGATATGTTGCAATATCAAGCCCTGCAAGGTCTAATAGGCGATCCACAACAGTCATAGAAGATTCTTCTATAGTTTGTGGTCTGCTGTAAAAGGATGGCGTAGCAGGGCATATAATGCCACCCGCCATAGTTACCGTTTCCATATTCTTTATATGTATCAGACTGTAGGGCGTTTCCCTAAGCATTAATATCAGTTTTCTTCTTTCTTTGAGAATAACATCGGCAGCACGTGTTACAAGATCGTTGCTTGTACCTATAGCAATACGACTAAGCGTACCCATGCTACATGGGCTTACAATCATTATGTTGTATCGGGCAGATCCTGAAGCAAAGGGTGCAGAAAAATCATTTTTTTCAAAAAAACGAACAGGGTAGTTTTTGAAATTTTCATTATCTAGTTCGGACTTCCATATTTCTTTAGCGTTATTGCTCATAACTATACTTAGTTCCTCCCATTGATCTTTTAATACCAAAAGTTTTTCTATTAATAGTTTTGGATAAATGGATCCACTAGCTCCTGTTATTGCAACAACAATCTTATTCATTTTTGACTATTTGTATTCAATGCGTAAATATATAACTGCTTAATTCTAAACAGTTTTAAAGTGGAAAAGTTTATAGGCTATTTCTATGCTAATCAAAAAATATTTGGCTAATTGTAACCTCCTTTGCAACCTTATTTTTTCAAACCACATCTATGTAAGTGGTTTTTCATAGAATATTGGATTAAAATCGGGCTGGATTTCTATCCTGGCCCTTTTTTTTATTTTACAAATTTTGGTTGATTATTAAGTTAATTGGTTAATTAGTTTATTAGGTAATTGGTTTATTGGCCGTTATGTCAATGGGAGTTGAGTCAAAAATCAAGTATCAATATTTGAGTTAAAAGCAAAATATTTTCGATAAACATTAAACCCTAAACATTAAACATTAAACCCAAAACTCATAACTCTAAACCCAAAACTCAAAACTCTAAACTCATAACTCTGCACTCCTAAAGGTTCTTCATAATAAAATCAGTCATTTTCTTATAAATGTGATATGTAGTATTTCCCCCTCTGATACCATGATTCTTGTTGGGATAGTACGCACTTTCAAAATCAATATTGTTATCAATCATTTTGTCCACCATCATTACACTGTTTTGAAAATGTACATTGTCATCTGCCGTGCCGTGTATGATTAAAAATTTGCCTTTTATGCTTTTGGTAAAATTAAGTGGGGAGTTATCGTCATAACCCTTTGCATTTTCCTGCGGGGTACGCATAAAACGTTCTGTATAAATGTTGTCATAATAACGCCAGTTTGTTACCGGAGCAACAGCTATTGCAGCTTTAAACACATTTGCACCTTTGGTAATGGCGAGGCTACTCATAAAGCCGCCATAACTCCATCCCCAATGGCCAATTCTGTTTTTGTCTATGTAAGGGAGAGTGCCAAGATACAGTGCTGCATCTATCTGATCTTCTATCTCCAGTTTACCCAATTGCAGGTAAGTTTTCTTTTTAAATTCCGCTCCGCGAAATCCCGTACCGTTATTATCTATACAAACTACGATGTAGCCATTTTGCGCAAGATATTGGTGCCACATGTTTGTCTGACCCCATTTGTCCAAAACCTGTTGGCTGCCCGGTCCTCCATAATTGCAAAACAGAACAGGATATTTTTTATTTCCATCAAAATCAGAAGGTTTAAGCATCCATCCGTTAAGTGTATCGCCTTTGGTATTAGGTACTTTAATAAATTCTGTTTTGCCTAAGGCATATTGGGTAAGCTTATCTTTTAAAGTCGTGTTGTCCTTCAACTTTTTTACAAGCATTCCTTTACTATCATAAATGGCTATAAACGATGGAGTATTAATATCTGTATAGGCATCTACAAAATAAGTGTAGTCGTCGTTCATGTCTATTTTGTGTGTGCCTGCACCTTTGGTTATTTGTTTTATCAAAGGCTTCTTAGCATAATTAACGGAATACAATTGGCGATCCATTGGGGAGTTCATAGCTGCGGTAAACCAAACTGTTTTATTTTTCTCATCTACACCAAGAATATTATCAACGTCATACTTACCGCTTGTAAGTTGATATACCAATTTCCCCGTCATGTCATACAGGTAAATGTGTTTGTAGCCATCTTTTTCGTTTGTAGTTATAAAATGTTTTCCATCTTTAGTAAATGATAGTTCATCATTTATTTCAACGTAGCGATTATCCGTTTCATCATACAGGGTAGTGGTACCGCCTGTGGTAGCATCTGCAGTAAACCATGTGAGGTGATTCTGTAGCCTGTTCATCCATGCTATGCCGAGTTTGTTTTCGTCAGCAGTCCATTTTATTCGTGGAATATAAATGTCAGTCTCCTGACCAATATCTGCTTTTGCATTAGCACCATTATTCACGTTATAAATGTGAATTTCTATTGTTGAGTTTGCTTCACCTGCTTTAGGATATTTGAAGGATGAAGTTTCGGGGTACAAGCCTTTGAACATTGTCATACTGAATTCAGGAACCTTACTTTCATCAAAGCGGTAGTAGGCAAGGTAGTTGCCGTTTTTACTCCATTGAAATGCTTTGCTCACTTTAAATTCTTCTTCATAAACCCAATCAGCATTACCATTTATTATTTTATTCCATTCGCCATCGGTGGTTACCTGAGTGGTTTGGTCAGATTGGAGGTTTTTGATGTACAGGTTGTTGTTTTTTACAAAGGCCACTTTGCTACCATCGGGACTGTAGGTAGCATGAAGTATTTTTTCATTATCTACTTTTTGAGTTTTTTTTGTTTGCAAGTCGTAAGCATATACAAATGCCGTACTGCTGTAGCGGTATATTTTTTCACTCTTCGTAAAAATGAGAATCTTTTTCTCATCACTATTCCATTCTATATTATCCAAAGGAAGTGATACGCCCAATTCATCTTTTGCCTCTCCATCTTTAATAAGTATATCTATTGTAAGGCCTGTCAAAAAATTGTTTTTTCGCACATTTCTACCGGAATAATCTGTATAAAATTTGCCATCTTTCATACTATGAAAACCGGGTACACTTTCGGGTGCAAAAGTGTGTAAGCGATAAATTTCGTCGAACGATATTTTTTTCTGCTGCGCAAAAACGGTAAAAGGAAAAACAAAAAGAGCAAGCAACAATTTCTTCATTTCAATAAAAGTTTAGGGATAAAAATAGTTATTACCTACAAATCCACCGTAGAATTATGTATAAAGATTGATAAGACATCTATTGGGCAGGATGAATGGTGCATTTACCAATCGCATTTCAGTATGCATTGCAGCTAATCGCCAATGTTTGCCAATTATTATCCCTTCAGCAGCCGCTTTGTACGGCTTTATTGGCAGCTTGCCCCGTCAATTTTGCAGGATCGCACTCTTGTGCTGTGGGAGTGATATTGGGCTTTTATGTGTTTTGCTATTAAATCTTTTTCGTTCTACACGACAGACAGAATATATTTGTATAGAACTATTTCCCCTACAGAAATCGAAAAAGATGACCTACCACTTCATGAAAATACTGGTTGCAAGTTTATTCATTTTAAGTTGCGCACAGAAACAAAATGAAACGGATATAAATAAGGTTGACCCCGCAAGACCAAAAAGTTTTGAGTATCTGGGAGACTTAATTACATTTCGTAGTACGTCATGGACTTACAGTGCACGTTTTATAATAGATAAAACTAAACGAGAGTTAACTTTTTTGAGGTACCCTGTTGATTCTGCCCGAAATATTTATTCGGAAGTGCGTTATTCTTGTGAAGATTATGATAGTAAAACGTTTGCTAAAACAACATTGAAGAACGAGATACCTTACATTAAGATGTTGTGGGAATCGCTGGATAGTAAGGTTAAAATTGATCTTAGCGTAGGATTCATAGGTAACCCCGAAGAATATGAAGATGTGCTTAAAACCTACTTAGATGTGTTTGCAAAATCTACCAGGTTAACTTATAAATTTCAAGGAGAATTAAACAGTGGATACAACACTGATTTGTATAAACAGATATTACGAGGAGGAAGTATTTATCAACCTTTTGATAGTTTGCTAAAAACCTATGGTTTTACAATTTCAGATTATTACCCTTCCGAGCATGACCGTTTCTATAGTAAGGCCTTTTTAAAACAACATGGCTATGATTCCACATTAATTATTCCAAGAGACTTTGCGTTGAAAATAGAGACTTTTCATCAATAGAATGTTAGTGGTTCTTTGTGAGGCTTCGGTGGTGTCGCACTCTTGTACTGTAGTAATGCTATGCAGCTTTGTACACCGTTTCCTTGGGTAAAGTATCGACTAATAAATAATAGCCTGTTAATCGTTCAATTTTCTTAACAGCAGGTCGTTATTGATGTTACTTTGTCGTATGCGATTCCTTTCTCTATAAGCTTCCAATGATATGATGGGCGGTTGCTTTTTACTTACTATCTCGGGTACTGCCGGGATAATCTTATAAGCTAAGTACACAATGCTGTAGCGGATATTGTATACCCCCAACACCAACCCCGGCAATCCGAAAACGTTACCCGGACCTGCATTTACAGGCATTGAAGAGGCAAACCAAACCACATTATCTCCACGGGTAGCAGCCACACATTTTTTGTCCAGAATAATAATTGTTTTTGCGGTATCTATTACCCATTTGGAAGTATCCTTTGGGCATTTAATGTAGCAGTCCTCATTTTGCAAGTGAACTATTTCAAAATAAGCATCATCCTTCATTGGATTAATAATACTATGATGTAAATCCCTACTGCCGAGATCCGCTTTTTTCATCAGTTCCTTTTCTTTCCAGGCAAGGCGATACACGGTCATCGTATCGCTCATGATATACAATGCACCTTTTAGTTCAGGTGCCGCGCTTCTGCCATATTCATCTACATAATTCTTTTGGTTGTACAACACCGTATAACTGCTTTGTGCAGCCAAAACCATACTGCTACATGCCAATAGCAATAGGAGTATTGTTCTTTTCATTTTTATTAATTGTTTATGATGATTTTACCTCTTTTTTTTAAAACTGCCATCAAAGTCTAACCCTGGAAGCCATGCAAAAAGTATTTTCAAAATCGCTGAACATAGTTGAGTTGGCCTTTACAACATCATAACGAAGTTTTTTGAATAATTCCGGACAATCTGATTCTTTGTATTGTTTCTTTCCTTTGCGGGTTTTCTCTTTCAAAACCTCTTTGGGGTCTTTTATAAAATGTATATTTCTATCGTCTCTTATTTTCGTTTTATAAAGGTTGTTGAAGGTTTCTATATCTGCAAAAATTAGGGCTTCTAATTCATAGATATTTTTTAGCAAAACGCCAATGCTGCCTGATGCAGCATTCAGCTTTGCAAACCATTTGGCAACCTTATTTACTTTAAGATTTTCCGATTGTAAACCATCAATATCTCTTATGAAAATGATGGTATCAAAATCCTCATTGAGAAGTTCTGCTTTTAAAGACCTTTCGGTAGAGTTATTGTCTAACTGGTGGCCTCTTATATTTTTCAGCAAGGGCTTAAAAAATACTTGCTGCCCAAACTTTTGGGCAAGAAGGTTCTTGATAGATGCTGTATCGTTTGGGTCTTCCCCCACCAGTCCTATTCTTTTCATTTTTCTAAATCTGAATGTAACCAATAGGCGGAGAGGTTGCCTGTTTTCTCAATGTAAATCTTTGCCTTCTTTATTTCCTGTGCTGTCAGTTGGTTCAACACGGTGCCTTTGGGTGTGTATTTGGCAATGATGATGGCATCCAACTCCCCAGGTGACAATACATCTAAGGCAATTGGGGAGTGAGTAGTGATGATGATTTGCTTTTCCTCCGCCATCTCTTTCAGAAAGTTCATCAACTTGTATAATTGGTGCGGATGTATGCCCAATTCGGGTTCTTCTATGAGAAGGAAATTCTTTTCAGGATTAATAGCTTCCAAAATAATGTAAAATATTCGCTTAGTACCATCTGACAGGTATGACCAGGGAATCCAATTTCCTTTTACTTTAAAAACAAGCTGCACATTGTCAATGATTGTATGTTTTTTTTGAGTAAATATATTAATTGACTCGTTTAATTTCACGTCGGAAATTGGGGTAAATTTCTTTAAATAGGAAATCAAATTCAATTTTTTCAAAATCTTCATAAAAGTTTTGATGGCAATTGCTTTTATTTCTTCAACAACCGTTTTGTCAAAATCATATTCGGCTAGTGCATCCTCAAAATCACTTTCGAACTCCATCAAAAGATAGGAATATTTCGGTGTATGAGCAAGCAGACTACCTTCTGTTTCTTCGTAGACAAAACCATTTGGTTCGCTGATGAAATTTAAATAAGAAGGATCGTTAAAACTTATTAGAAAGATACGTCTATGAACTCTCAGTTTTCTTATTAAAGTAAGTCTTTTCTTCGTTGTTGTTGCCAATTCTTTAAAAGCATCAACATTACTCTTTATTTTTTCGCCATTTTTATAAGTTGTATAGAGCAAACCAAAAGATTCAAAATCTTCATCATCGGATCTAGTCTCTTTCATTTTTTCAAAATGAGAGGTATAAGTTTCTTCGTCTTCAGTATACTCAAGAACAATTGTATAGCTTGAAAAATCTTTAGTAAGATTATCTCTTTGCGACCTAAATGGATTAAAATCCTTCGAAAAGCATTTATAAACATACTCCAACAAATTCGTCTTCCCCGCCCCATTCTCCCCAATAATAATGTTCAAACCCTTGTTAAACCTAACATCCAGGTTGCGGATGGATTTGTAGTTTTGTAGTTGCAGGTTTTTTATAAATAAATCCGAAATCATAGTCCGTTGTATATTTTGCTAAAGTAACAAAATTTGATGTAACCATTTTTGGGAGTAAATTGTTTGGCAGGAATTTCATGATGTTTTCAATTAAATTTCCTACTATGAAAACAAAAAAAGACCCGCCAATGGCGGGTCCTGTAACAATCTTTATCAACTCTAAACTCTAAACCCTAAACTAATACTTATACATCACTTCATAATATTCGTCGGCCATACGGTTGCTGTCAAATTTGAACCTGACATCTCTCATACCATTCTTAACAATTTGTCTCCAGGTATCCGGCTCGTCGTAGTAGACAGGTAAGACTTCTTTTTCAAGAATTTTATATAATTGCTCTAAATCATGTTCGTCCTGTTCGTGTACATGCAGGTTGTGGTAATCAGCCTGCGGCACCACAAAACCATTATTGCCATGATTTATAAACTCCGGAATCCATCCATCATCTGTACTTAAATTTACTGCACCATTCATACAGGCAGTCATGCCACTTGTGCCTGAGGCTTCACGTGGTACACGTGGGTTGTTTAGCCAGATATCAGCAGCTTGCTTAAGACGCTTACTTAATGCAAGCTCATACCCAATAACTACTGATACATTTTTGTACTCCTTACTTAAGTGTATAAGGTTATTGAAATCTGTGATTGCAGGATAATCAAGCGGGTAGGGCTTTCCGGCCCAAATTAATTGTATAGGTCTTTTAGTATTTGAAGTTAGTTTTTTAAACTTCTCGATATCTCTTGTTATCAGGTCTGCACGTTTGTAGCCTGCAAATCGGCGTGCCCAAACTATCGTAAGGATATTAGGATCGTATAGTTTTCCGGTTTGGTCAGATACAATTTCAAATGCTCTTTTTTTCAGGTATTTTTTACGGTCGTCAAATAGTACATCATTGCCTTCTTCCATGTAGTTGTACAACTGCTTATCAGCCCAGTAGCGCCAGTTTTGTGCATTGGTAATGCTGGTAATAGAACAAATATTTGGATAAGACTTCCACATTTCGCGGCTAACTTCACCATGAAGCTTAGATACACCATTGGCTATTTTTGCAATACGCAATGCAGCCAATGAATGACTGAATAAATCACCTTCCATGCCTGTAATTTTTCTTACCTCATCCAGGCTTATGCCACAGAAGTAACTCATGCTGTTACAATGAAAAATATCATGCTTTTCATTGCCTGCTTCTTCGGGTGTATGTGTAGTAAATACAAGCATATTTCTTACTGCTTCTACACTTTTCATTTTATTGATCAGATAGAATGCAGCAGATACACCATGGGCTTCGTTCAGATGATATTTTTCAGGATTGAAATTAAGTTCATCAATAAGTTTAGCACCGCCTACCCCAAGCAAAATAAATTGTGCAAGTTTGGTACTAACATTAGCATCATATAACCGGTGTGTTATGGTTTGAGAGATGTGGTCGTTCTCCGGTACATCAGTAGAAAGTAAAAACAAGGGTGCACTGTTAAAAACTGTTGGAGGCAGATAAAATACTTTTACCCAAACCGGAGCCTCGTGTATAAGTATTTGATATTTAATGCCGGTGTCTTGTAGATAAGTGTAGCTTTTTTCCATCCACGTAACCTGTAGGCTTTGATCCTGATTTCTTGCCTGATCATAATAGCCATACTTCCATAATATACCAATGCCAATTAAGTTTTGGCGTAGCTCATAAGCACTTCTTAAATGGGAACCGGCAAGAAATCCGAGACCTCCGCTATATATTTTTAGAGGTTGATGTATTGCAAATTCCATTGAAAAATAAGCAACACGTTTTGCATAACGTTCGTCTACAGAATAAGGGACAGAATAATTTCTAAAGTTCATAGTAATGATTTAGGATTAAAAGGCGGTTGCAATATTAACGGAATTATTTGTAGATTATTTCCACTTGTATACTAACAGTTGTTAGGTAGATAGCTTTTTGTTCTCAATTGTAATTAATAAAAAACAATTGTAAAACCATTACAATTCCGTAATACTATTGTTTTCTGATAAGAAAATGATTAATAAATATAGATAGAATCAGGTTTATCTTTTCTTATGGACAACTGTCTTTGGTTCTTTCTTCTTCATATATACATCGTCAAAAAAGCACTTAATATCCCTGTAGTTTCCACAGCTACCGTTTTCTTTTACAGTTGCTTCCTGTCCTTTAAAGGTAAAGGTTAACCCGCATGGGTCACCTGTTTTTGTATATTGTCCTGAAACCTCGTCTGTCATTTTAAAACTTCCTCTAAGTTCCCCATTGCATGGTTCATCCTGATCTGTTCTTTTAAAATGAACAAAGAAGAGATATTCTCCGGTTACACTACCATCCCTTATAAATAACTGATTACCGGGTCCTTTGCTATAATCGCCGCTATATTTATTTTTTTTGGGAAAAGTATCCAAAGGATTAGTAACTGATGTTTCTGACCTTCGCTGTTCATTTGTTTCTGTAAGTACAGTAGTAAAAACTCCCACATTGTTATAAGCATAAATAATCCGCCTGTAGTAAGGGTCATTTTTAATCATCCAATCTTTATTTACAACTATAGTGAGTTTCTTATCTATTGATGCAGAGTTGGTAATATCTAAGGAGTCATTGCCGCTTATGATAAGCGGCATTGTTGCCATGTGCTTATTGCTGTCATAAACTGAAAGAAATAGAACAGATAATTGGTTTGCTTTTGCCAATGTCAAATAATAAGATTCTTTATCACCTTGTTGAATTTTTCCTAAAGGAAATAGTTTAAATTTTCTGTTTTTAGCAAATATTGGATTAAAAATAGTGTCAGAAAAAGACTCGGCAAATAATTGTATATTAAGTGCTGAATCTGATGCAAATTTTTCTATTGTACTGTCATAAACATTAAAGGGAAGCGACAAAATTTTGTATTTGTTTACAAGGGCTTCAGGTTCATTGCCATTATTATGACTTGAGGTACTGTTGCTACAGGCTAACAGAAAAAAAATTACAATTGTAAATAGAAGATAGTTTTTCATTCTAAAATATTTAATGTGCAAAAATAATTCATATAAATTACAGCACCCGGTTAACATGATGCTATTATCTTCTTTTGTTTTGTTCATATTTTTTTGCAATTATTTTACTCATTTTAGTATTCTGAACTTTACTTTCAAGCCATGATATAATGTCTAAGTAAGCAAATGATCGTGTTTCAAACCTGTTCTTTTCAAAATGTATTATATCATTAAGTAGCTTTTCAAAAGCAGGTTTCAGTTTGTGTTGTGGCAGTTGAAATGAATTCCTTAGAAATCGGAACATTCCTTCTTCTACCACAGTCAGATTTTGCATTTTGGCCATAAACCGATACACAGATTTGGTTAACGATTCCATTAACTCAAAGTTGCCTAACTCATAGTGTGACATTAGGTGAAGCAGTCTTGCATAGCATTGCAGGTCATTTCGCAAATCTGTTGTATTTACTATTTTCTGTAAATAGTCAATCGTTGTATTGTAATCTCCCACGCCAAAATATAATGTTGCTATTTTATAGTTGATCACTAATACGCGATGATTGTCTATAAAAAATGAATATTCTTTCAGCTTTTCTTCAATAAAGGGAACCAATTTAAGTCCTTCCTCAAAGGTGCCCGTCATAAAGTGACGGTTTAATTTTGCACTATAGATATAGACAAAAGTTTGAATTCTGAAATTTTCATGTTGATTGGCTATTTCAGAAATAGCAAAACGTTCAAAAAGTATAAGGGTACTTTCAAATTGTCTTATATTTCTAAGGTCAAAATGTGCATTGAGCAGGTTGTGCATACCTTTAATAAAATGACCGGTTTCTACACTGATCATTAATTCCTGATTGTAAAATAAGTCAACCCACTTTTGGGTATAACGGTAATACATCAAAAAGTCTTGTCTTATAAAAGCATACCAACTGTAACTCTGAAACAAATAAAGTTGCTCGTAAAAACCATACAGCAGATGTACATCTTTTGGTAGTTTTTGCAGAAAAAAAGTTCTAACATCTGTTTCGTCTTCTATATTACGGGCATGTCCGTTTTTAATATACCAACTGTACAGTTGCAGAGCCAGGTTACTTAGTTTTGTAATGATTATTCTTCTATCGCTAATTTCTGTAGCCTCGGCAGTAAGCCGCTCTGCACGGTCTTGCATGCTACGGGTTATATGCAGGGTTTCTATTTTTTTTTCAAGTGAAATTACCTGAATTAAAAAACTGTCCTGATTGTAGGCTTTTGCCAATTCCTTTAATTTATCTAAAATTTTGAGACTTTGCAGGTAAAGTCCCTTGTTGTAGAGGATACGGGCATAATCCAGTTGCTCGTGAAGTTGAAGGTCAATATTATCTGATGTCTTCAATAATCGTAAACTTGCCAGAAGTTGTTTGTACAAGTGTGTTTTTAAATTTGCCAATTGTGGCTTTTCTGTTGAGGATAGCTTTTTAAGCAGAATTTTTTCATTGTATTCTTCTAATTTGTCTATTGCATCAAAAAGTTGGACAATTTTCAAATTTTCTTTAGAAGAATTTCTTTTGATATATAGCTTAAAATTCCTTTTTTCAGACTTTTCCATAGAATGAACCAGTTGAAATAAAGCATCTGAAAAACGGTTGGGCATCATTAATAATTTTTTCTAAAACCCTTTACCATAAGGTGTTAACTGAAAATAGCAATGCTTTTGGCATAATAAAAACACTCCTAATTTATTTACAAGTCCTTAATAAAACCTATTACATTTGACTTAGCAAGTAGGAAAAAATAAAAATCATCCCAAATGCAAAGCTGTAATTAGCACAAATATAAGAGTTCGAAGATTTTCATATGGCAAGCAATCGTTAGAGGCCGCTCCGTTTCCACGGAGAGGCCATTTTTTTGGAATAGGTATATTCCATTAATCAAAAGTTTGTAAATATGTATGGGATGAAGGGGTAAATGTTCTACTTTACTGAATTCCTAATTAATATCCAGAAGCTTAAATCCTTGGAATTGTGTTCAGAGTAGTAAGTAACCGTTTGTTTTTAGAGTAAAGTGATACTTTAGATTCAATATAAAAGTCATCAACCTGAAATAATTCAGTTTTGTATACATCTTCTTTTTTCTCGGAGATTTTATTGGCCTCAAATAAGACAATTTTCTTCTCGTTCTCATCTAACATATCAAATTCCTGAGCTGTCATTTAAGTGAATTTTATTCAATTACAACAAAACAGTGCCACATATCCGGTATATAGAATGAACTGGGTAATCACAAATTACTTGTAGAACTTTCACTACAAATATTTTAAGGTTGTTTATATAGCCATGCATCTATCCATTCATTCTGCAATAAAAAATAATTGCTTTACGTTTTGTATTAATTAGTTCGTCCAATAATAAAATTTCTATGAATTTTCTAAAATACATAACCCTAAAGTTCCTTGCTATATTTACTCTAATAGTTTATTTTATTATTAGTCCATATTTTGCTAAGTCACAGGAAAATAAATTAAAAGGAGCCGTTAAGCTTGAAAAGTTTAAATACACAGGTCAAAGTCAGGAGTTTATTGTTCCAGATGGTGTATTAGCACTAGAAGTAGAATTGGCAGGTGGTTCAGGGGGCTATGCTTTTAGCAAAAATGATATTTATGGATTTCCAGGTTTGGGTGGTAGAGTAATGGGTATATTAAACGTATCTCCAGGTCAGCATCTTATAATAAATGTTGGCGGTATTGGGCAAAATGGAACTGAAAAATATAAAGGAGAAGGTGGATTTAGCGGGGGCGCTCCAGGCGGCATAATTGCAAATGAATATGCAGGAGGAGGTGGTGGTGGTTCATCAGACATAAGAATAGCTAATGGTACTTTGAAAGATCGATTAATAGTCGCAGGAGGAGGTGGTGGTGCGGGTAAATACGGTGCAGGCGGTAATGGAGGAGGATTGCAAGGTGCAAATGGCTATGGCGATGGTGAAAATGCTTCAGGCGGTAGTCAATCAAAAGGTGGCTTAGGTGGTATATATTATAATAGTGCATTTGCAGAAAGTGGAACATTTGGAATGGGTGGAGCCTCTTCGGCAGGTACAACAGGTGGCGGTGGTGGCGGCGGTTGGTACGGTGGTGGCGGTGGAGCTTTTGGCGATGGTGCAGGCGGTAGCAGTTTTGCTGCTAAACAAATACAAAATGTGCAACACTCGCAAGGTACAAACGAAGGCAATGGTTATGTAACAATCCGTTATATACAAAATGAGGACAACAGTAAAGTTTTAATAACAAATAAAAAAGCAAAAAAGAATTTAAAAATATTTCCCAATCCAACCTCAGGAGAGTTTAACATGCAGTTGGAAAATGAAGAAGCAGGTAAGGCAGAGATATCGCTTCAGTTACCAACAGGAGCAATACTATTGCGTAAAACAGTTTACCTAAAAAATGCTTATTCACTGGTAAAATATACTATTCCTGGTAAAATACCCGGGATATATTATATCACTATTACAACTACAACAAGTAAACAAACGGGTAGGGTCGTGGTGGAGTAGCATTTTGCTTTTTATGTGGCCAGTATTTCAATTTTGATTTAGCACCTATTGCTGCTTGCCCCGTCAATTTTGCAGGGTTCCACATTCCAGGTGAGCATACTTTATTGAGCCTTTTACCTATTTTGACAAAATAATTTTAATCCTTCATTTACCGATAATAACATTATTATTTTATTTATGGTGTTTTATGCAACACTAAATATTGATATTCCGGTTCGTAAAAAAATGGCCAGTTTTGCGGAATATGAAAATCATTAACTACGAATTTAAGGCTGTAGCCAAAAATGTTGATTTGCTTGAACAAAAGCTAATACAACTCTCCCCCATTTTTAAAGGTGAAGATCATCAGATTGATACTTACTTCAATGTACCTAAAGGCCGGCTAAAACTCCGTGAAGGCAACATAGAAAACTCACTCATCTACTACGAAAGACCTGATACTGCAGATGCAAAACAATCCGATGTTTTGTTGTATGAACATACAAATTCTTCTATTATTAAAGATATACTTATTAAGCTCCATGGAATAAAGGTTGTAGTGGATAAGACCCGCAGAATTTATTTTATTGACAATGTAAAGTTTCATTTTGACCGGGTTAAAGACCTTGGAACATTTGTTGAAGTAGAAGCTCAATCTGATGCTTCGGATGCTGATATACAGCAACTACAGTCGCAATGCAATCAATACTTTCAACTGTTTGATTTAAGTCCAACCGATTATATTCATGTTTCCTACAGCGATTTGTTAATTGATTTGAAAAAGTAAAATACTTTGCTAAAATGAAACAGTTCTAACCAAAATATTAAACTGTTTATAGGTATTACAACCACCTGTTGTATCTTTATTACACTTTGAAAAAGCTATTTATTTTATCCGTTGTAGTGTTGGTGTGCTTCATTTATCTCGCTTTCAATTCTGATAATGAAAAACCCGTTCACATTTCTGCAACACCACAAAGAACAGGAGACCCGGTTATTGGTTACAATTACCTGACTACAGGTGATTATTTAAAAAGTGGTTTACCCTTTCAATTGTTTCGGATGGCCAATAAAAAGGATACCAATAACTACTTAAACCGCACCGGACCCAACAAAGAGGTTGCATACGATTATACAGTCATCAAAGCACCTAACGGCGAATTGGTAGCCGCACCTAATTGTCTGCAATGTCATGGAGATGTATTTGAAGGTAAATTATATGTTGGTCTGGGAAATGCTTCTATGGATTTTAGCGATAGTAAAACAACCGCCAATGCACCTGCCCAATTGCATAGTTTTTTAAGTATGAACGGGGGTAAAAAATTTGAGGCTGCAAAAAACTTTTTAATTGCCACTAAAACAATTGCACCTTACCTGCAAACCAATGTAAGGGGTGTAAATACTGCTGATAGATTAGCATCAGTTTTAGCTGCACATCGCAATCCTGCCACCTTTGAATGGAGTGATAGTGCAATACTAACAATACCCGAGGAAGTGATCCCCACAGATGTGCCGGCATGGTGGCTACTCAAAAAGAAAAACGCTATGTTTTACAGTGGTTTTGGCCGTGGTGACTTTACAAAATTTCTCATGGCATCTAACCTGCTTACGGTTAGTGATACCACAGAAGCAAGAGAGGTATACAATCACTTCGGTGATGTATTGGCATTCATAAATTCAATTCAGTCTCCAAAATATACCAAAACTGTTAACGAAAGCATGGCTTCAAAAGGTAAAGCCATATTCGACAAAACATGCGCAGGATGCCACGGTACTTACGGCGTAGATGGTAAGTATCCCAATTTATTAATTCCTGCATCAATCATTGGAACTGATTCGGCTTTGTACAGCAGCAACTATTCGTCGTCACAGTTTATCAATTGGTTCAATAAAAGCTGGTTTACTATGGGTGGCAATCCTGCACAATTGGTTCCTTACAAGGGATATATTG
Source organism: Segetibacter sp. (assembly GCA_043736115.1). Lineage (GTDB taxonomy): Bacteria > Bacteroidota > Bacteroidia > Chitinophagales > Chitinophagaceae > Segetibacter. The sequence goes on from JAYTDC010000042.1 coordinate 85,009, forward strand.
CCCCACCGCTTGATGGTGTCTGGATTGCAGCACCTTACCTGCACAATGGCTCTGTGCCTACATTGGAGGCAGTACTAAACAGCAGCACCCGCCCCCAATATTGGAGCCGTGACTTTGATAACCCCGAGTATGATTATGACAAGAATGGATGGAAATATATAAAATCCACTTCACCATCTAAAGGTGTTTACAACACCACAATATCGGGTTATGGAAATTATGGTCACTATTTTGGTGACAAGCTAAATGATAAGGAGCGTAAAGCTGTGATAGAGTATTTGAAAACACTGTAATAAATATAATCAGAAGAAAATAGAATTTATATTCTCCGCAATATGCACTTTTCCAAATCTCACGGTTATAAAATTATCACACAATGGCTAGCCTCAAAAGGCCACAAACCATTTCAATTTCAGGAAGAAACGTGGCAGCAAATTCATTTGGGCAACAGCGGTTTGGTAAATGCCCCTACAGGTTTTGGTAAAACATTTTCAGTTTTTCTCGGGGCACTTATCAGCTTCATAAACGAACATCCAAAGGATTACAAAACTAGAAAGAAAAATGGATTGCAACTGTTGTGGGTTACGCCGCTTCGTGCATTGGGCAAAGACATAGCCCGTGCCATGGAGGAGGTGATTACTGAATTGGGCATGAGTTGGCAAATAGGCATTCGCAACGGCGACACTGATACCAACGAACGGCAACGGCAAAAACGCAGTATGCCCGAAGCCCTTATCATTACTCCTGAAAGCTTGCATTTATTGCTGGCGCAAAAAGGTTATCCTGAAGTGTTTTCTGCCCTAAAAATTATAGCAATAGATGAATGGCATGAGCTCCTGGGAAGCAAACGTGGTGTTCAGGTGGAGTTGGCTATCAGCAGGTTGGTAGGGTTGAAGTATCAAGTAGTAAGTAAGTATCAAGTAGTTAGTAGTAAGTATCAAGACAAGAACAAACAAGCAACAATTGAGAATCAAGATGTTAGTAGCAAGATTCAAGACGAGAACCAACAACAAACAACAAAAGAACAAACAACGCCAAACTCCAAACCCCAAACAAATAATCTAATCATCTTCGGTATAAGCGCAACCATCGGAAATTTAGAACAGGCAAGAGATGTACTGCTGTCTTCACTATCATCTTACAATCAACATTCACCATCAGCTATGCCATTTGCCGGAGGCGAAATAATAACCGCCAAACTAAAAAAGCGAATTGAAGTTGAGTCGGTATTGCCCGCTGAAATAGAAAAGTTCCCCTGGGCAGGTCATTTGGGATTGAACCTTGCGCAGCAAGTAGTTGAAATAATAAGAGCAAACACAACCACACTTGTTTTTATAAATACCCGTGGCATGAGCGAACGGTGGTATCAAACACTATTAAACTTAGCTCCCGATCTTGCAGGTGCACTCGCCTTACATCATGGTAGCATAGAACAGGAGCTTAGAATTTGGGTAGAGGAAGCATTGCATACTACCAAACTAAAAGCTGTTGTTTGTACAGCAAGTCTTGATTTGGGTGTTGACTTTCGTCCTGTAGAAACGGTCATACAGGTTGGTTCGCCTAAAGGAGTTGCAAGGTTTTTGCAACGTGCAGGCCGTAGTGGGCACCAACCCGGGCAGGTAAGCAAAATTCATTTTGTACCAACCCATTCGCTTGAATTGGTAGAGGCGGCAGCACTCAAAGAAGCTATAAAGGAAAACATTATTGAAAGCCGCGAACCACGGTTCTTAAGCTTTGATGTATTGATTCAATACTTGTGTACCCTGGCTATCAGCGAAGGTTTTGATCCAGATCAAATATTTCACGAAGTAAAAAAAACTTACTGCTTCGCAGAAATGAACCGCGATGAGTTTGATCAGTTGTTGCTAAGTATTGTAAGCGGTGGTGCAGCACTACAGGTGTATGATGATTTTAAAAAAGTAGAAGTGGGGGAGGATGGGATTTATCGCATGAGAAATAGGCGAATGGCTATGCGCCACCGGATGCATATAGGCACCATAGTAAGCGATCCCATGCTGAAGGTAAAGTTTGTATCAGGTGGCTATATTGGCGTGATTGAAGAATACTTTATTAGCCGGCTTGAACCGGGTACAGTCTTCACTTTGGCAGGCAGAAACGTTGAGTTGGTAATGATAAAAGACATGACCGTGTTGGTGAGAAAATCAAACTCATCCAAATCAATTGTACCAAGCTGGCAGGGCGGTAGAATGCCCCTTTCGTCAAATTTGAGTACTATGTTGCGGCGTAAATTCAACGAAGCGTTTAATAAACCGAAAGATGTGGAGTTGCAGGTATTGCAACCGTTGTTTCAATTGCAGGAGCAATTGAGCCACGTGCCCAAGGCCGATGAATTGTTGATAGAACAGATAGAAACCAAAGACGGATTTCATTTGTTTGTTTACCCGTTTGAAGGGCGTTTGGTGCATGAAGCCATGGCAGCTATATTGGCCTATCGCATCAGCCGAATTATGCCCATTACATTTTCATTTGCCATGAATGATTATGGTTTTGAATTGCTAAGCGACCAACCAATACCTGTGGATGATAGCAATGTCTATGAGTTGTTTGCAACAGAAAATTTGTTTTCTGACATTCAGAAAAGTGTGAACAGTACAGAAATGGCCCGGCGAAAATTTAGAGAAATAGCAGTGATTGGTGGCCTCATTTTTCAGGGTTACCCCGGTGAACATAAAAAGGCAAGACACCTGCAATCTTCTGCTTCTTTACTCTTTAATGTATTTACAGAATACGACAGCAACAACCTGCTGATAAGGCAGGCATACAACGAAGTGATGGAACAGCAGATGGAAGAATTTCGCCTTCGGCAAATGTTGGAGCGGGTACAAAACTCGAAGATCATACTGACCTTCCCCAAACAACTAACACCTTTCTGCTTTCCCATAAAAGTGGACAGTATACGTGAAAACATGAGCTCCGAAAAGCTGGAGGATAGGATTAAAAAAATGCAGGCACAGTTGGAGAGGGGTAGTTAGTATTTAGTAGTAAGTATTTAGTATTAAGACAAGAAACGTATTCTCATTCTTTGTCTCGTTGCATCCTTTGTTCCGTTGTGTGAAACCAAAAAGAAAAATGAGCGGCAAAAGAGATTCGAGCTCTCGGCCCTTAGCTTGGGATCAGCCAGCCGGCGGACTACCAACTGCGCTACTGCCGCTTTTGATAAAAAAATCATTGAGTCAATAAGTCATTGAGTCAACAATTCAAATTTGAAACAAAATTTTATAAGTTGGGGCTTATGTTTTTATTGTCTACAAACATGCTAACCCTTAACACCTAACCCTTATCACTTTACACATACTTTACTGCTCTTTTATTTCCATTAAAAAAGAACCTTCTGTAATGTTATGAACTCTGTTGTTTAAAGTATCTTTAACCTGATAAGAAAAAGTACCTGACATAGTGTTCAATACATCTTTTGCCTGAAATGTTCCTCGTTTTATGGTGATGGTTCCCTTGAAAAGACTGTTGGTATAGTACCTGTTTTGTTCTCCCGGGTCTATATAATATGCCCTTTGAATACTGTCTAACAAATAAGTGGAATCTTTTATTTTGGGAAGTTTAATCGCAAATCCTGCACCCTGTACTTTTTTTACAGCATCAATATACAATGCAGAATCTCCAATTATTAAGCATTCAAATAAATTATCATTAAGGCCTACTTCATCCGCTATGCTTACTTCTGTACCATCTAATTTAAACTTGAAATATGCATTCAATAGTTGCCTGTTCTGCTCTTTGGTGCAAGCTGAAAAAGTAAAAGAAAACAATAGAATCAATACAATGTATTTCATAAGCCCATTTATAGTATGAAATTAATTTCTATTTTTATAATTAACAACTAAACAATTCTGGATTGTCTAACGCAAATTAAAAGCAATCATTGCCTTTTATTGTTAAAGAAATCAGTAATATTTATTTGCACTATTTAATGGTTCAGCTGTTTTGGATGTTTGTAGAACTGGGCTGAAACTAAATTTATCTATACTATGATTGCCTTTAAGTATTAATTTTTTATGCTTATTGCAACCATTATCCAAATTATTCGTATCCAATAAAGCAGACGATAATTTCGGGCGGTAAAAGCGGAAACGGTTTTTAATAAATTAATACAGTAGTGATTGATTGGATGACTTGTTTAACATATTGAAAGGTTGCCATCACAAAGAGCATAAGTATCAGAAGATACTCTATGGGCGTTACTATGGGTTTGCTTTAAAAACTGTGTTCCGCTACATCTATCACTATGAAAATGCATTGGATGTTACAACCGACGGTTTTGTGAAACTCTTTAACACTTTTGAACGTTTTGAACCGGGATCACCGGGAAGTACGGAGCAAATTTTAATGGGTTACATAAAAAGAATTATGATTAATACTGCAATCGATTTTCTTCGAAAAAGAAAAATGATACCAGAAATAGGAACCATTCCTGACCATATTTGGGAGGTGACAGATAGTAATAAGGATGCTGATCAGAACCTGCTCTACAAAGATTTGATAAAAATTATTAAACAGTTATCGCCAAAGTACAGATCGGTTTTCAATCTTTATGTGATTGATGGGTATAATCATTTGGAAATAGCTGATATACTCAAAATATCTGTGGGCACATCTAAATCTTGTCTTTCTCGTGCAAGGGTCATGTTACAAAATAGTATTAAACAAATAGAAGAAGCTGTAGAATGCAAAATGTAGATAACCATATGGATGATTTGTTTCGTAAGGCGGCAGAAAACTATCCACTTAAGACCTCTAACGGAGATTGGGGAACCTTACAATCTTTGTTGGAAAATGAACCATCAAATGTCTCGACAAAAGGTACTAGACGGAAGCCCTTTTTCTTATTTGTTGCATTTGTTTTTCTTTTGATTGGGCTTATGACTTTTGGTATTTTGAAAAATAATGGAGTCGCTATAAAAATTGCAGAAGGTGGGGCTAATATAAATGGTTCTGTAATTGCTTTGTCTGGAAATGCCATTAATACCGCGGATGAAAACATTGATAACCATGCTCTTGAAAATAAAAGAATTGAAAAGAAACAACTAAAACCAGGAAAAGGAATCAACAATCCACGAAAGAGCGGCGGGCTTGTACTTCCCATTTACCAAAAGAAAAACATTTTCGAGAATCAGACAGACATAAAAGACGAAAGAAATGTTCCGAATAAAAATGTTGATTCAAATAGTTTAAAACCAAAAGAAAACAACAGACTCCTCGTATCAAATCCCTTACCGGAACAAAATATTAGTAGCCCTAACATAAAAACAGATACAAGCAGCCTCATTGATACTTCATTCATTGAAAATAAGAAGGAAAAAATCATTTCACTTAAAATTAAATCGAAGTCAAGGCTTTATTTTTCAGTCAGTTCCGGAGTTGAATATGGACAGGTTAAAAGCCAGGGGATTACCAGGCCGGGGTGGAATGCAGGTTTATTTGCAGGAGTGCAGTTTACGAAGAATATCTCCATAGAAACAGGTTTGCAACTTTCCCAAAAGAAATATTTCAGCAGCGGATTATACTTCAAACCAAAATCAGGTTCCATGCCATCTGATATGGTAATCAGTAGTTTAAATGGCAATAGTGTATTAATTGAGCTGCCTTTCAACTTGAAGTATAACCTTCAAAATAGAAACAATACCTTTTACTTAATGACAGGCATTTCATCTTTCCTGATGACTACAGAAAGCAATCATTATTTTGCTGTAATCAGCGGTGCGCAAACAGAGGTGAACGGCAAATATCAACAAATGCACAGTTATTTTGCCTCTATGATAAATGTTGGTGCCGGATATCAATTTGGGCTTAATAAAAAGAGCAACCTTCGGGTAGAACCGTACCTGCAGTTGCCATTAAGAGGCATGGGAATAGGATCAATGCCTGTAATGGCCACAGGATTACATTTTATATGGAGCAGACGCTGATTAGGATAAATTGCTAGGTGATTTATTCGCATTTAAAATCCACATTTTTATTGTTTCAAGAAATCTTCAATTACCTATTGTTTTAATCAATGGAAATAATTGCTTCATTCATTTGCTGGCAGCATATCTTTATTAAAGTACGGTATTAAGTTTTGTCAAGCACTTATCATTGAATGTGTGGGAGTATATTTTTTGTGATCAAATTTTCTTCCTTTCCTTATCACCGTTTGTAGCTTCTCAACCCAAGGATTCATTTTTTATTTGTGGTTTTGGATAGTGCTACTTAAATATCTTACTTCTTGTCTGCAAGCTAAAGTTGTATTTCCCTTCTACTGTCTTCGTTAGATTAATGGACATGGGTCAAAATTACTTTTTTGGGACTGTTCATTTACCCAAAAAAAAGAGGCTGTCTCAAAACTAAGGAGGCAGCCTCTTTTATTCGGATCCCTATAGGAGAAGGGTTGACGTTTAAGCGATTCTCAAAGCTAATTTTTAGT